>NZ_JAYRPE010000078.1:0-2668 GCF_041911315.1 Xanthobacter sp.
ATTGTCCTCGACCGACAGGGTCGGGAAGGCATGGCGGCCCTCCATCACCAAGGAGAGGCCGCGGCGGGCGAGGTCGGACGGGTCGAGCCCGTCGATGCGCGCGCCGTCATAGTGGATGGCGCCCTTCGTCACCTCGCCGCGCTCGGAACGCAGGAGGTTGGCGATGGCCTTCATGGTGGTGGTCTTGCCCGCCCCGTTCGCGCCCAGCAGCGCGACGATGCCGCCCCGGGGAACGCTGAGCGTGAGGCCGCGCAGCACGAGGGCCAGACGGGAATACATCACCTCAATGCCGGCGACGGACAGCAAGGGGCCTTGCGCGCTCATGGCGTGCCTCTCCCAAGGGGTGGCTCCGGCACCAGGGGCAGAACACCCCAGCGCGCGGCAGGTCACGGATCAGGGCTGAACGGGGCCTGCGAGGTCAGTTCGTCTCGCCGGCGCAGTCGCGGGGCATGATGCCCTTTTCCTTGGCGAACTGGGCGGCGGACGCCTCGATGAGCGGCCGGACCATGGACTGGTCGGACTTGATCCAGTCGGATATCATCACCCACTTGGCGCCGTCCCATTGCTGGAAGCGGATGGCACCGTCGCCCTCGTGGTCGGCGCAGGTGACCTTGATCTCCGGCATCAGGCCCTCGAGGCCGAGTTGCTTGATGCGCTCGCTGGTCATCACCAGATGCTCGAGCCCCCAGCGCACCTCGTCACCGGTGAGAGGACGATTGCCGAACTTCTTCATGGCGGTGCGCATGGCTTCCGTCACCGCGACACCGTGGAGCACGCCGCGGACATAGTAGACCGAACCAATGCGGTTCTCCTCCACATTGCCCTGGCCCTTGGCGTAGACGTATTTCCTGATGTCCTCGAACACCGGATAGTTCGGCCCGGTCGCGTGGAACTGGGCGGTGATGAAGCCCTTGGCGGCGTCGCCCGCCGGCGTCACGTCCTCCTCCGAGCCCGACCACCACCAGCCGATGATGCGGTCGCGGGCGATGCCGGCCCGGGCGGCTTCCTTGATGCCGGTCGGCGTCGCCGCGCCCCAGCCGCGGAACAGCACCCAGTCCGGCCTATACTGGCGCACCTGCAGCCACACGGCGCGCTGATCCAGCCCCGGCGGCGTGATGGGGAAGGTCGTCACCTCGAAGCCATAGCGCTTGGCCTGGGCGTCGAGGATGGCCTGGGTCTCGCGGCCGGCGGCGAAGTCCATCACCACGTTGGCGATCTTTTTGCCCTTCAGTTTCTCCAGCCCGCCCTCGCGCTCGGCGATGTAGCGGATGGTGGCGGTGTTCTCACTCCAGTAATTTGAGATGAGCGGGAAGAAATAGGGGAAGACCCGGCCATCGGAAGAATCGGTCCGTCCGTAGCCGATGGTGACAGAGGGGATCTTGTCCGCCGTCATGCGATCGATGAGGGCATAGACGCCACCCGTGCCGGAGGGCGTGAAGGCCGCGGCGCCGGTTGGCCCCTTCGCCTTCTGGCGCTCATAGCATTCGATCATGCGATCCGGCTGGTAGCCGGTCTCACACTCCTCATAGACGAGCTTCACGCCGTTCACGCCGCCGTCGCGGGCGTTCACCAGCGCCAGATAGTCCGCATAGGCGCCGTAGATGCCCGAGCCGCCCGGCGCGTAGGGGCCGGTGCGATAGATGGCGATGGGCACGAACTGCTCCATCGCTGCACCGCCTGTGGCCGCAGGCGCCGCCGTCTGGGCGGACGCCGGCGCGGCGAAACCAAGCGTCACGAGGAAGGCAAGGAGACAGGCCGGCGCGACGGATTTCCGGCGCCGCGGGCTGAAGCATTGAGGCATGGCGTCATCCTCCAGGCCGGAATTCTTGTCCGGCATCTTTATCTGATGATCGGACCATAAATCCAAAATCGCCACGCCGTCAATCTCCGCTTTGAGGCGGCGAACTTTCCGTTCAACATGCTGATTATCATACGAAATTTCGTCACATCCGCCGTTCACGATGGGCGTTTGACGGAAAATTTCCGCTTGACCATACCATTTCAGTCGGACAATTTTAGTCCGACAAAAACGAGGCAACGCGTCCATGGTAGAGGCTGTTCACGTGCTGGAAGGCGCAGGCACCGCAGAGGGGGAAGTCGGCGCGTCCGTGCTGGACCCGGCGCCGCCGGCCGGTGTCGCCCTGCGCAGCGTGGCCCAGAGCCGGGCGCTCGACTGGCCGGCGATCGGACGTCATCTGGCGGCCCACGGCATCGGACTCGATCCCGCCTTCGTGCCCCGTCAGTTCACCGGCGGCCTCGCCAACCTGAACTTTCTCGTGCGCGTGTCGGATGGCTGGGCGGTGCTGCGGCGGCCGCCCGACGGCCCCCTACCCCCGGGCGCGCACGACATGGCGCGCGAGCATCGCATCCTTTCAAATCTCTGGCGGGAGCTCCCACTCGCCCCCCGCAGCCTGCATCTGTGTGCCGATGCAAGCGTCGCCGGCGCGCCGTTCCAGCTGATGGAGTTTCGCCCCGGCATCGCCCTGCGCGGCGACAGCCTGTCGCCCTTCCCGGCAACGGCCGCCACCGGCGCGGACCTCTCGCAAAAGCTGGTCGAGACGTTGGCTGCCATCCACGCGGTGGACCCGACCCGGATCGGCCTGTCCGATCTCGGCCGCCCCGCCGGCTTCTTCGCCCGCACCGCCGCGGGCTGGATCGGCCGCGCCGA
>NZ_JAYRPE010000079.1:0-48640 GCF_041911315.1 Xanthobacter sp.
CGCCTTATCCGGAGAGTCCGGCGACCGCGCTGCGCAGCCTGGAGGCTCCGCGCGGACGCCTCTTGCCACCCACCACCACCAAGGCTCAAATCAACCTAGGACTCTCGTTATGGCTGGATGAGAAAAGGGGGTCACGTCAGCCGACACCAGCCCCTTTCCAGCCCGCCGAGCACACCCCCATTGACGTCAGCGATGCGGAGCTAAAGCTATAGTTCGGCACTAATTGAAGGATTCACTTTTCCTTGAATGGCGAGGGCGGGGCATTTGGTGAGAAAAAGCCCACTGCGAGCTGTTGCCGTTGGGTGAAATAACTAGCTTTCCCACTCAGCTACAGGAGATTGATTTTCCGAGCCCACAGCGCCCCGCCCCTGGGCACCATTTCGCGCTCCAATAGCGTCCGAAGCAATCCTCAATCCTGAAAAATCAATAATTTAGCCCGTCTTGCCCATCCGGCAAGGTGCGGTTGCATCCGGCGAATCTGGGGGTAGCTTTGAGGGTATCGGCTCCATACCCCCAGCGGCAATACCCCCACCGATGGCACTTACCGACCTTGCCATTCGCAATCTCAAGCCCTCAGAGAAGCCGTTCAAGGCGTCGGACAGCGGTGGGCTGCACCTCCTCGTCAGTCAGAACGGCTCGCGCCTCTGGCGGCTGAAGTGCCGCTTCTGAGGCAAGGAGAAGCTCATCGTCTTGGGCGCCTACCCGATCGTCACGCTCGCCAAGGCGCGCGAGAAGCGAGACGAAGCCAAGGCCCAGCTCGCGGACGGCATCGATCCTGCCAAGGCCCGGCGCGAATCGCGCATGGCGGCGCGCCCTCGATTCATTCGATGGGCAGGTGACGACGCGCACGGCGCTGGCCTTGCTCCCGCTGCTCTTCCCCCGTCCCGGCGAGCTTCGCGCGGCCGAATGGGCGGAATTCAATCTGGACAAGGCCGTCTGGACCATTCCCGCCGCGCGGATGAAGATGCGCCGTCCCCACCGCATCCCCTTGTCGACACAGGCAGTGGCGCGCCTGCGCGAACTGCACTTGCATACGGGAACCGGGCGCCTCGTTTTCCCCTCTGTCCGATCCACTGTGCGCTCGATCTCGGAAAACACCCTGAATGCCGCCCTGCGCCGCATGGGCTACACCACCGACGAAGTCACGGCCCACGGCTTCCGCGCCACCGCGTCAACGCTGCTGAATGAAAGCAGCCAGTGGAACTCCGACGCCATCGAACGCCAGCTCGCCCACGAGGACGCCGACGCCATCCGCCGCGCCTATGCCCGCGGGGAGCATTGGGAGGAGCGGGTGCGGATGATGCAGTGGTGGGCGGACAAGCTGGAGGCGTGGAAGGGGAAGGGGTGAAGCTACGCCCAACTCGCTGAGAGTAACTCGGCTTGTCGCAGAACCGTCTGGACCGCCGCATCCTGAAGATCGGGCGGATATCCGTGCTTCCGCAAAACCCGCTTCACCAGCACCCGCATTTTGGCTCGCGCGCTCTCCCGGTGCGACCAATCCACCGAGGCGCTACCCTTGAGGCCGACGAGCAATTCATGGGCGATCACCTTCAGCGAATTGTTGCCCATCACCTGGACCGCACTCTCATTCTCGGCGAGCGCGTCATAAAAGGCGATTTCGTCAGGCGACAGGCCTTCTTCCTCGCCGCGCACGCGGGCTGCCCGCACATCCCTTGCAAGGCCGATGAGTTCCTGAAGTACCTCAACAGTGCTGATCGCATTCGTATGGTATCGTGCGATTGCCGCCTCAAGGCGCTCCGAAAATCTCTTGGTCTCGACGACATTCGTGCGGGTACGCGAGTGGATTTCATCATTCAGCAGCTTGCGCAGGGCCTCTAGAGCGAGGTTCTTTTTCTCCAGCTGCTGAACTTCGGCAAGAAACTCGTCGGACAGGATCGAGATGTCGGGCGTCTGGAGCCCTGCGGCGCCGAGGATGTCAACGATCTCGGTCGAGATCACCGCGCGGTCGAGGATCTGCTGAATGGCGAAGTCACGTCCAACGCTGCCGTTGCCACCCACCGCGGTCATCTTGACGAGTGCGGCGCGCACCGCCTGGAAGAAGCCCACCTCGTCCCTGATCCCGCGCGCGTCGTCGCTGGCGGCAGCTAAGGCGAAGGCTTTGGACAGGACGAGCACCGCATCCTGATAGCGGCGATGCTCGCGCCTCTTGTCCTCGTCGCTGGTGACGCGGGCGGCAGCCTCCTGCTGGCGCGCCAAGATCCATTCCATGGCTTCGGCCAGCATGGCGAGACGCTCGTAAGGCGTGCCTGTGATGCCGCGCTGATAGTCGAAGCCGTGATACATGGCCGCGACGGCCTCATGTGCCTCAAGCAGGGCGGCGACGGCTTCAGCCTCGTTAATCCCCGTTTGCCGCTGATCGGCGCCGGAATACTGGCCGAGTGCGGCTTTCAGGTTCTGTGCGATGCCAATATAGTCCACCACGAGGCCCGCGGGCTTGTCGCGGAACACGCGGTTCACGCGGGCGATGGCCTGCATCAGGCCGTGGCCCTTCATTGGCTTGTCCACATACATGGTGTGCATGGACGGCGCATCGAAGCCAGTCAGCCACATGTCGCGCACGATCACCAGTTTGAGCGGATCGTTTGCATCCTTCGCCCGGGTGGCGAGCTTTTCACGCCGTGCCTTGCCGCCGATGTGCTGCTGCCAGTCCGGAGGATCGGAGGCCGAGCCGGTCATCACCACCTTTATGGCGCCGGCCGCGTCGTCGTCGCTGTGCCAGGCAGGACGAAGCGCGATGATCTCGTCATAGAGCGCGACGCAGATGCGCCGGCTCATGCACACCGCCATGGCCTTGCCGTCTAGGGCGGCGAGGCGGCTTTCCAAATGCTGCACCAGATCCTCGGCGATCATCTTCAGCCGCTTGCGTGAGCCGACCAGAGCTTCGATGGTCGCCCACTTGCGCTTGATGGCCTCCTGCTCGGTGACGGCCTGATCCTCAGTCAGCTCCTCAATCTCGGCATCGATGCGAGGCTTCTCGTCCTCCGGCAGCGTGATGCGGGCGAGGCGGCTTTCGTAATAGATCGGCACCGTGGCGCCGTCCTCCACCGCGCGGGAGATGTCGTAGATGTCGATATAGTCGCCGAACACCATCGGCGTGTTCACGTCGTCCTTCTCGATGGGCGTTCCGGTGAAGCCGATGAAGGAGGCGTTGGGCAGCGCGTCGCGCAGGTGCTTGGCGAAGCCGTAGGCCATGGCGCCGGATTTTTCCACCCGCGCGCCGAAGCCGTACTGGCTGCGGTGGGCCTCGTCGGCGATGACCACCACGTTGCGGCGGGAGGTAAGGGTGGGGTAGCTCGCCTCGCCGATGCCGGGCGCGAACTTCTGGATTGTGGTGAAGATCACGCCGCCGGAGGCGCGTTGCAGCTCGGTTTGCAATTCCTCGCGGCTATCCACCCGAACCGGCGTCTGGCGGATCAGATCGCGGCACATGGCGAAGGTGTTGAAAAGCTGCTCGTCGAGATCGTTGCGGTCGGTGACGACGACGATGGTCGGGTTCTCCATGCCGGGATGGCGCACCAATTGGCCGGCATAGAAGGCCATGAGCAGGCTCTTGCCGGAGCCCTGCGTGTGCCAGATGACGCCGATGCGCTTGTCGCCCGCCGCGTGGTCCTGAGCATCGGGAAGGCCGTACTTCGCCGGCTCCTCGTGGAAGCCGTCGGGCTCGCTTCCCGTGTTCAGCGCCAGGGCGCGCAGGGTGGAGGCGACGGCGCGCTTGACGGCGTGGAACTGGTGATAGCCGGCGATGATCTTGGCGAGGCCCGCGCCGGTCTCGCCGAACACGGTGAAGTCGCGCACCAGATCGAGCAGGCGGCGGCGCTCGAACACGCCTTCGATCAGCACGGAAAGTTCCGGCTGGCCCTTAGGGGCGATGGCGGCGCCGTCCGTGGTGCGCCAGGGCATGAAGCGCTCCTGGTCGGCGGTGAGCGAGCCGATGCGGGCGGAAAGTCCGTCTGAGGTGACGAGCACCGCGTTGGTGTGGAACAGGGCGGGGATCTGCGTCTTGTAGGTCTGGAGCTGGGTATAGGCGCCGGCGAGGGTGGCACTCTCGCTACCCGGCGCCTTCAGCTCGATGACGCCGAGGGGCAGGCCGTTTACGAACGCCACCACGTCCGGCCGTCGGCTGAAGCCGCCCGCGACGATAGGAAACTGGCGGGTGGCGAGCCAGTCGTTGGCGTCCACAGCATCGAAATCGATCAGCCGCACCGTGTCGCCGCGAATGGTGCCGTCCTCGGCGTAATATTCCACCGGCACGCCCTCCACCATCAGCCGGCTGAGGCGGCGGTTCTCCTCGACCAGGGAGGGCATCTCGGTGGCCAGCACCTTGCGCAGCGCATCGCCCCGCGCCTCGGCGGGGATCGTGGGGTTGAGCCGGTCGATGGCGGCGGTAAGGCGCTTCAGGAGGATGACGTCGGAATTGCTCTCCCGCTCCGGCGCCGTCCCGTCCGGCCCGATCTCCGCCTCGCTGGCGCAGGCATAGCCGAGCGCGCCGAGCTGATCGAGCATGAGCTGTTCAAGGGCGGCTTCGGAGAGGTAGGCCATCACAATCCAGCCAGATAATCGAGAATGACCCCAAGCTCGGTGAAATCCTTCGGCGCAAAGTAGACGAGATCGGCCCGCCCAAGTTCGGGCATCTTCTCAAGAGCGCTGTGGCGGCCGTAGTTCATTTTTCCGTCGGACCCATGGACTTTGTACAATTTACCAGCAGGAGAAAACGAGGGAGTTAGACTTTTTCCGATCAGGCCAGCAGCCCGATCCTGAAGCATCCATATATTTGTCGGTGCCTCGGGGTTCCTTTCAACCATCAATTCCATCGTGCCGGATCGCGTTCGCAGCACATAGCGTCTTGCCTTGGAAGCTTGATGTCCCAAGGGATGCTCTTCAGCCAGAAGGTCGAGAGCTCGTTCAGCGACGCTCTTGAGCGTCGAACGTTCGATCATGATTGTTGCGCCCTCTTCTCGTAAGGAGCCGTGGCGCGGAGGGATTGGCTGAAGCCACGGAGCGTCGAGACACGCACTGTCACGCCGCTGCGAGCTATAACTGAGCCGGCGTTCATGCCACCTCCTCGATGACTTTCTCGGCGTCCTTCACACGGATCTCGCCGGACATGAGCTTGGGGAGGAGAAGGTCGCGGGTGGCGGCGAGTGACGCGTTTTCAAGCTTGTTCAGACGTTGTCTTTGCCAGAAGGGCTCAAGCATGGATGCAAATTGCTTTTCAACATCGGACGAAGGCTTGATCACAACGTGTTCATGTAAGTGATTCCGATTGATCCCCGGAACGGCTCCTTTATCAGAATAAATCATAAAATCTATAGAATTAAGAATATAAAAAACAAATCGCGGCGCCGATCCTTTGAAATCACGGACATAGAGCGCTGTGTTTAGCGGCCAAAAATCCTCTTCGATGAAAAAAGCATGGCCGATCGTGCCATATCGACCTGTTACGACGCCCGGCGCCGTTGCCATCGATTGGTTGTGTGTACCCGAAAAACCGGAAGAAGAAATGATCGGGACTGATCCCTGCTCTCTCTGGGCAATCGGCAAGTCATAACCGCGCTTGAGTTCACAAAGATCCAATAAGCGACGATGTTGCCACCCCTCCGGCTTCCCCTCCTCATCCAGCCGTTCAGGAAACAGCGACCAGATGTCCGGGGCGAGGTAGGGCGCGCGGCCTTCCATCTTGGCGCGGGTGGGGCCGAAATCGACGAACCAATCCTTGAAAATCGCCCGCGCCATCGCCTCCAGCGTCTCGTTCATCCGCCGGTTGAGTTCGATCTTGTCGTCGAGGGCGCCCAGAATGGAAGCGATGGCATTTTGCTGTTCAATAGGGGGAAGGCTGATCGTCAGGCGGAGTTGATCGCGCAGGCTGAGATACGGAGCCATATCAGTGCTGTGCGCCATGCCTGACAACTGTGACTGGAACTCGCTGCCGAGCGACCAATAATATAGGAATATCTGATTCAGTCGCTCTGCATTTCGACTTCGCCAGTACGACAAATGCGGAGAATAGACGGCACCAACTTGCTCGCGGCGAATTCTCCCTACGCGACCTGTTGAGTTCCCCTTTGTGGTGATAACAACATCATCAATTCTGCTGATTTTCGGGCCAAATTTCGTGACATCGGCTGAGCGAAATCTCACCGGCTTATCAAAAACAAACCCGCTATTCTGCAAATATGCGCTTCGTAAGAAAACGGGGCCACCTTCTCCTAATTCGTCGTTCTTGGCGCGGTAGCCATCTCCAACGTCAAGACAGCATTGCCTGACCAGGTCGTGAAATTGAATTGCATTGCGATTCACTGAAAAATCCTCGCAAGCTGTAAGACAATCTGATCTGACTTGCGCTGGCTATCTGCCAGTTGGTCCTCCAACTTCGCCCTCAAAGCCTCAAACCGCTCCGCAAACGGCACCGCGTCCTCCTCCGCCTCCTCTGCCCCCACATAGCGCCCCGGCGTCAGCACGAAGCCGTGGCTGCCGATCTCCTCCAGCGTCGCCGCCTTGCAGAAGCCGGGCACGTCCGCATAAGTCCCCGCGTCAGCCTCGCCGCGCCAGGCGTGGTAGGTGCGGGCGATCCTGTCGATGTCGGTGTCGGAGAGTTCCTTGCGGGTGCGGTCCACCATGTGGCCGAGCTTGCGGGCATCGATGAACAGCACCTCGCCGCGCCGGTCGCGCAGCTTGGCGTTGCGGGCGATGCCGTTGGAGCGGTCTCGCGCCAGGAACCACAGGCAGGCGGGAATCTGGGTGGAATAGAAGAGCTGCCCCGGCAGTGCCACCATGCAATCCACGACCCCCGGCGCGTCCTTCACCCCCTCAATCAGCGCTCGGCGAATCTCACCCTCGCCATTCTGGGTGGAGGACATGGAGCCGTTGGCCAGCACCACCCCCGCCACGCCCGCCGGGGCGAGGTGGTGCACGATATGCTGCACCCAGGCGAAATTGGCATTGCCGGCGGGCGGCACGCCATAGCGCCAGCGCACATCTTCCCGTAGCCGCTCGCCGCCCCAATCGGAGATGTTGAAGGGCGGATTGGCGAGGATGAAGTCGGCCTTCAGGTCGCGCAGCTCGTCCTTGTGGAAGCTGCCTTCGTTGTTCCATTTGATGTCGGCGTCGATGCCGCGCACAGCAAGGTTCATCTTGCACAGGCGCCACGTGGTGTAATTGCTCTCCTGCCCGTAGACGGCAATATCGCCGATGCGCCCGCCGTGCTCCTCCACGAAGCGCTCCGACTGGACGAACATGCCGCCCGAACCGCAGCAGGGATCGTAGACACGCCCCTTGAACGGCTCCAGCATCTCCACCATCACCCGCACCACCGAGCGCGGGGTGTAGAATTCGCCGCCGCGCTTGCCCTCGGAGCCGGCGAACTGGCCGAGGAAATATTCATAAACCCGGCCGAGCAGATCGCGCGCCGCGCCCTTCTCCTGCCCCAGCGCGATATTGGAGACAAGATCGATCAACTCCCCCAGCATCACCGCATTGAGCGCGGGGCGGGCATAATCCTTCGGCAGCACACCCTTGAGGTTCTCGTTGTCCTTCTCGATGGCGAGCATCGCCTCGTCGATGAGCTTGCCGATGCCCGGCAGCTTCGCATTGGCCTGAAGATGCGACCACCGCGCGGTGGGCGGCACCCAGAAGACATTGTCGGCGGTGTATTCGTCCCGATCCTCGGCGCCCTCGGGATAGGTCGCGAGCAACTCGGTTCGCTTCGCCTCGAAGCTGTCCGAGATGTGCTTCAGGAAAATGAGGCCGAGGGCGACGTGCTTGTAGTCCGACGGCTCCATGTTGCCGCGCAGCTTGTCGGCGGTCTTGAACAGCTCCGCCTCGATGCCCAGGTCGCCGCCTTTGCCGTTGCCGTTGGATGGACCGCGGGACGTCTTCGACTGGGTGGGCGGGGCAGGCGGCTCCTCGGCCGTCGCCTCCTCGGCTTCCATGTCCTCTGCGTTGGCGAGCCGGACCGAGCCGCCCCGTCCTCGGCCGGGAAGAATTACACCCTCGTCAATCAGCTCCGCCTTGACGGCGTCATAGGTCGCCCTCTCCCATGCGAGGGCTTCGAGCAGGCGCCCATTGCCGGCGGACCCGCCAAGCTCCCCGAGAAGAGCGGTAAATTTGTCCTTGAGCACCTGCCGCGCCATCTCGTCTGTTATCCCCAGTCCGACCACGTGCGATCCGCCAGCACGACTCAACCCGTCCGATCGCCCATATTCAGGGTTGCCGAAATAGCGGCAATACCTCTTTCCGCTCCGGTGACAATTCCGCTTGCAGAATGCGAGCTAAACGCCGCGCGCCTTCAGGAAGGCGGCAAGGTCGCTCGCCAGATCGCCGGTATCGATGCGCCGCGCCTGACCTCGGCCTTGTGGAGGCCATTGATCGTCTCGGCGATTGCGTTGTCGTAGCTGTCACCCACGCTGCCGACGGAGGGCTCGATGCCGGCTTCCGCCAGGCGCTCGCTGTGGCGGATGCTCACGTATTGCGAGCCGCGATCACTATGGTGCACGAGGCCGCCGCGATGAACAGGGTGGCGCTCATGTAGGGCCTGCTCCAGCGTATCCAGCACGAAGCTGGCATGGGCTGTCCTGCTCACCCGCCAGCCGACGATGCGGCGGGCATAGGCGTCGATCACGAAGGCTACGTAGACGAAGCCGGCCAAGTCGACACATAGGTGAAGTCCCGCTTCGGAGGCAAGGAGATGCTCATCGTCTTGGGCGCGTAGGCCGTCGCGCGACGCCGTGATGGCCTGCCTGCCGTTTGGGATTAAGCTCAATCCGACGGCCGGGGTCTGAACCCAATGTCCTACTGGCTCGGACACGGCGGCAAGTCGATGCCGAGCAGCCGTGCGGGGGTGTCTTTCATCATCTTGCGGACGTCAGCGAATGGCATGCCTAGATCGAGGAAGGTTCCGGCGAGCATGCGGAGGGTTTCGGAGGCTGGGGGAGACCATTCGAAGAAATAATCGGAGGTTATGATCGCCCGGTCGGCGCTGATTTCCGAGATGATCTCCATGGCCAGCCTGGGAGAGATGCGCTGGAATTGAGGCAGCATGCCGAGGGTGCAGAACTCGCAGACGGCATCGAGCGCAACCATGTCCCGGATTTCCTCGCGTGACGCCGCGACCGAGTTGCTGTCCGGGTGGGAAAAGACCACGGACTCGATGCCGAAGTCCTTGGCCTTCTGGGCCACGGCAATGCTCTCCTTCGGCGATATGTGCGCGGTGCAGACCAGCATCTTGTGCTCGGCCGCAACGGCGAGGCACTCGCACACCTCGGGGAGAACCCGCCCGGCTTCGTCGATGGCCCTCAGGCCGGCCTCGCGCGTGAGGCCCGCAGCACGGGGGAGAATGTGGCCGAGATGCCGCGACATGCCGCTCCGCTCCCGGTCATGGGCGGCGCCCCATGTGGGAAAGAACATGACGCGGGCGCCCTGCCGCGCGGCGGCCTCGACGGCAAGCGGGCTGAAGCCGCCTGCGATCGGATTCAGCGTGATCGAGGCGTGGACATCGATGCCCGGTACCATCCGGCGCAGGTGATACGCGCGCCCGACGGTCGGCCACATGTGCGACTTCAGCACGATACCGGCCATGCCAGCGGCGCGTGCGATGGCGAGCTCGTCCCAATCCTCATGCCGGGTCCGGTGATCGAAGGCGATTTCCGGATAGCCGTGATGGTGCAGGTCGATGGCCCCTCGCACCAGTTCATCTGCCGGGGAGGGACCTCCCGGGGGCCAGGGATACGGGAATTCGCTCATGATTTTTGCCTCTCCAGGATGTTCGCCTCGAACGCCCTGATCTCCGACAGGCCGAGCGCCGCGTTGGTTTCGGACAGGCTCGCCATGCGGTCCATCCAGGAGCGGGAATCGCCGGTCGCCTTCAGGTCGGCGAGGAAAGTCGAGACCTGGCGGACCATGATGCGGACCGTCGAGCTCGGGAAGATCACGATGGAGAAGCCCATGGCCTCAAGCTCTACGGCTGAGAAGAGGGGCGTCTTGCCGCTTTCGGACATGTTCACCATCAGGGGGCCATCAAGCTCGCGGCCGATGATGCGCAACTCTTCGGCGGATTCCGGCCCGTCGACGAACAGCACATCGGCACCGACCGCGCGAAACTTGCGGCAGCGGGAAAGCGCGGCCTCCATGCCGCGGGGGCCGCGGGCATCTGTCCGGGCGATCACCACCGTATCGGCCTGGCGGGCGGCCAAGGCGGCGTCGAGCTTGCGCAGGGCGACATCTTCGGGCTCGACGATTTTTCCGTCCATGTGGCCGCACTTCTTCGGCCACGCCTGGTCTTCGATCTGGACGGCGGCCACGCCGAGCGCCTCCATGCCGCGCACCGTGCGCGCGACATTGGCGACATCGCCATAGCCCGTGTCGCAATCGACGATGAGCGGGAGATCGGTCACCTGCCGCGTGGCCCGCACCAGCTCGGCCTGCTCGGCATAGGCGATGAGTCCGATGTCGGGGACGCCATGGCGCGCCGCGGCCGCGGCGTACCCGCTGACGTAGGCGGCCTCGAAGCCGGCCCCCTCAATGAGCTTCAGCTCCAGGGGGGAGCCCCCGCCGGGCACGATCAGGATCTCCGGCCGGGTGAGGCGGGCGCGCAGAAGCGCTGCGGGATGGGGCAATGCGACCTCCTCGGTTTGTGGGGACGGCGCGCCCTGCTGCGCGGCGCTTCAGAGGGCCTCGCGGGTCCGGTGGGCCGGTGTCGCCCAGCGTTCCAGCCGTCCGATCAGCCAGTCGAGACCGCCGGCGAGAACGAGGACGATGAGCACCCCGAAATAGACCTGCGGTGTCTGGAACATGGTGCGGTACTGGGTGATGAGGAATCCGATGCCGCCGGTGGAGGCGAGCATTTCCGCCACCACCACCCCGATGATCACCAGCGCGCCGCCGAGCCGCAGGCCCGCGACCAGCGCCGGCAGGGTGGCGGGGATCATCACCTCGAGGATCTGCTGGCGCCTGTTCGCGCCCATGCTGCGCGCCGCGAGCAGGAGGCGCTCATCCACGAGCTGCACGCCCGCCGCTGTCGCCAGTGCCATGGGAAACAGGCCATACATGCCGCCGAACCAGATCTTGGACTGGGGTCCGATGCCGATCCAGGCGATGAGGATCGGATAGATCACCACGAAGGGAATGGCATAGGCCGAGGACAGCAGCGGAAGCAGCGTGAGCCGAAGCCCCCGCACACTGCCGAGAATGAGCCCGATGCTGCCCCCGCCCACATAGGCGATGACGAGGCCCACCGCGATCTCGCCCAGCGTCGTCAGCAGGGCCGGTGCGAAGATGCCGAACGAGGTGAAGCCGACCCCAAGGGTGGCCGAGAAGGGCGCGAGAATGACCGGCGGCACCAGCCCCGCCCGGGGCAGGATTTCCCACGCGGCGATCAGGCCGGCGAGGAGCAGGACCTGGAGCTGACGGACGCTGATGAACGGGCGCGCGGCCCCGGATGCGTCGGAGGTCATGTCAGTCCTTCCGGATGAGGCGCCAGATGTGATCCCTCAGGCGCCCGAACTTTTCCGTCGCCATCATCTCGTAGGTGCGCGGACGCGGCAGATCGATCTCGATGCGTTCGAGGATCCGTCCGGGCCTATGGCTCATCACCACGACCTCGTCGCACAGATAGACCGCCTCGGTCAGGCTGTGGGTGACGAAGATCACGGTCTTGCGACGCTTCTCCCAGATGTTCAGCAGCTCGTTGCCCATGGTCATCCGGGTCTGCTCGTCGAGGGCGGCGAAGGGCTCGTCCATGAGCAGGATGTGCGGGTCCTGGCAGAAGCCGCGGGCGATGGAAACGCGATGGCGCATGCCGCCCGAAAGCTGGTTGGGCAGGCGATCCTTGAACTCCGACAGGCCGACGAGATCGAGGAAGGCGTCGGCGCGCGCGCGCCGCTCAGTCTTGCCGATGCCGCGCACCTTCAGCGGAAACTCCACGTTCTCGCGCGCCGTCTTCCATGGCAGGAGGCTCGCTTCCTGAAACACCACGCCGACCCGCTCGGGATCGGGCCTGGACAGCTCGGTCCCCTCGACCACGATGCGCCCTTCGCTCGGCTGCATCAGGCCCGCAAGCATCAGCAGCAACGAAGATTTTCCGCAGCCGCTCGGCCCCACGAGGCCAACAAACCGGCCCCGCTCGACGGTGAAGTTCACGTCGTCCAGTGCCTTCACGGCCCCGGCGCCGTAGATGTGGGAGATATGCTCCACGGCCACATCCACCGGCGCGGGTCCCGCCTGGCCGGCACCGGCCGCGCCGCGTTCGTCGTCCGCCGCATCGAGCTTGCCGGCCGTCAGCCTCGCCATTTTCCGACCTTTCTCTCGTAGGCGCGCAGGGCCTCGTTGACGGTGATGCTGAGCAGGGAAACCAGAAGGACGCCCGCATAGAGGTCCGGCATCTGGAAGGTCTGCCCCCAGGTCGCGATCCGCGCACCCATGCCGGCGCGCGCCACCGCCATCTCGGCGAAGACCACACCGGTGATGGAGAAGATGACGCCGAGCCGCATGCCTTCGACGATGAAGGGAAGCATGGAGGGCCAGTAGATCTCGGCATAAATCCGTGCCCGCGAGGCACCGTAGGCGCGGGCGAGCTTCACAAGCTCTGGCTCGACGCTCGCCACGGCCGCGACGGTGCTGATGACGAGGACGAAGATGGCCTGGAAGACGCCGAATGCCACCTTCTGCCCGAAGCCGATGCCGAACAGCAGGATGAAGGCAGGCAGGAATACCGATTTCGGCACGCTCGCCAGGAAGTAGAAGAAGGGTTTGAAAACCCGTCCAATATAGTCGTTTTCGGCGAGCAGCAGGCCGCAGCCCACCCCGAGCGGCGCGACGATGGCGAAGGCGAGTGCGACCTCGCTCGCGGTGATGGCGAGATCCTTCACGACGCTGCCCTCGGAGAGCAGCACGATGAGCTGCTTCAGGACCTCGGAGAACGGCGGCAACAGCGTCGGATCGGCAAGGCCGGCCCGCGGTGCGAATTCCCACAGGGCCGCGACGATCGCCACGGCCCCGAACTGCACGGCGCGGATGCGCCAGCTGTGGGGTGATGCGGTCATGGCCGGTCAGGGCGAAAGCGGCGTGACCGGCACGAACTCGGTGGTGTAGAGCGAGGCTGCCGGTGGCAGCTCCTTCATCCCGGCGAGCGTCGCAAGATTGAGGGATTCCTGAACCCACTCCTCCTTGAACGCGCCGTCGGCGGAGAGCCCCTTGACCGTATTGTCGAACTCCTCGCCGGCAACAGCTTCGCCGAACTTCGTGGCCTCATCGATGAACTTGACCGTCCACGCCCGGTTTTCCTGCATGTAGCGGACGGCACCATAGAAGGCGGCGAGGAATTTCTTGACGGCCTCGGGCTTTTTCGCGATCGCCTCGTCGGAGGCGACCCACACGTCGGGGACATTGGGCTTCATGGCCGTGCCCAGGTCGACGACCACGCGTCCGAGCCCCGAGCTGGCGATGCGGTAGGACACCGGCGGGAAGGCAACCACGGCATCCACATTCTTGGCGGTGAGGTTCGGAATGAGGCCCGAGCCGCCGACGGGAACGCGCGTGAAGGTGCCGCCCGACTGGCTCTCCACCCACAGGGCAAAGAAATCGGTGGCGGCGCCGGGCGAGCTGGTGCCGACCTTCTTGCCCACGAGATCCTTGATCGTCTTGATGGCGGAATCTTCGCGCGACATGACCCACCATCCGCGTGGCGTGATGGTGCCCGCGCTGATGATCCTCGCCTTCACGCCCCGTGCCCTGGCCAGCGCCAGCCCCGGGGGAATGAAGTTGACGATGTCGGCTTCACCGGCCGCGAGCGCCTCCATGGAGGCGCTGCCACCCTGGTAGCCGGAGAATTCGACGTCCACGCCCGCCTTCTTGAAAAGCCCAAGCTTCTCCGCCGCCATGATCGGCAGGACCGGGCCGTAGTTCGGTGTGCCGCCGACACGCAGCTTCGGGTTCTGCGCGCATGCGGGGGATGCGAAGGCCAGCAGCGCAATGCCGGCGGCACTCAGGAATACGCGCCTCGTGGCCGAGATCATTTTCGTCCTCCCAGATGTGGTTGGGCCTCTTGTTGATCGAGGCCTCTGCACGCGTCGTCGCAAATGGACCGGCGGGTTCCCCGCCTCAGGGAACGGCGCTGTAGCGGCTCTCCAGTTCGTCCCAATGATCCTTGGCGACGGCCTTCTGACGTTCATCGAACGTGGCGAGCCGGTGGCTGACGCTGGCGAGCGACCCCTCCCGCTTCAGCGCCTCCAGAACCTCGTAGGAGGCCTTCAGCGCCGCCTGCAAAGCGGCGTTTGCGTAGAGCACCAGCGAGAAGCCCATCTGCCCGAGCTGCTCGCGGCCCGGATCGGGCGTGCGGCCGCCAAAGACGATGTTGGCGATCTGCGGCACGGGAAGTTCGCGCGGGATGCGGGCCAGCTCTTCGACGGTAACGGGCGCTTCCACGAAGGTCATGTCGGCGCCGGCTTCGATGAAGGCATGGGCCCGCTCCATCGCGCGGTCGAAGCCTTCCACCGCGGCGGCGTCGGTGCGGGCGATGATCTGGATGTCGCCATCAACCCTCGCGTCGACGGCCGCCTTGATCTTCTGGACCATTTCGCCGGTCGGGATCACTTCCTTGCCCGAGAAGTGCCCGCACTTTTTGGGAAAGACCTGATCTTCGATCTGGATACCTGCCGCCCCGGCGCGCTCCAGCATGCGGATGGTCCGCACCATGTTGACCGCGTTGCCGAAGCCGGTGTCGGCATCCACGATGATCGGCAGGGAGACGGCGTCCGCGATGGCGGCCGTTGCCTCCGCGACCTCCGTCAGGGTCGTCAGGCCGATGTCCGGCGCACCCAGCGCCATGTTGGCGATGCCGGCACCGCTGACATAGATGGCGTCGAAGCCGAGGTTCTCGATCACCCGTGCGAACATGGCATTCGCCGTGCCGGGCACGGTGATGGCCGCCCTGCGGGCAACCAGGTCTTTTAGAACGAGCGCGGATCGCATCCGTTTCCTCTCGCCGCGGCAGGGGCATTGGCCTTCAGCTAGACCCGGATACTGACGACTGTCAACAGTTTTGGGTTTGGACCGACTGCGCGCGCTTCTTCAATGTCTGCCGGGATGATATGGTGTTTTCAGTAAAAATAATCGGCAGTCCTGTCAGCAGGAGTGCCCTTCAACGCGTGAGGTGCAACCATGGCCACCCGGCCGATCCCGCTTCATTCCGACCCTCAGTCGGGGCCCGGCGCCATTGAGCCCATCGCCTTGACCTCGCTGGCGGAAGAGGCCTTCGTGAAGCTGGTGCAGGTCATCACGTCAGGTCGATACCTGCCGGGGCAGCGCTTGTCCGAATCGGAGCTTGCCCGCCAGCTCGGCATCAGCCGGGGGCCCCTCCGCGAGGCGCTCGGCCGCCTTGAGGGGCGCCTCGTGATGCGCACGCCACGCATCGGCATCCGTGTCATCGACTTCCGTCCGGAAGAAGTGTCGCAGCTTTTCATCGTCCGAGAGGCCCTGGAGGGTATGGCGGCAAGGCTTGCTGCGGAACATATGACCACATCCGAGCTTGCGGCACTGGGCGATCTTCTGGAGGAGCATGGCCGGCAGCAGGATATTTCGTCCGGGCAAGCCTATCACCAGGGTGTCGGCGACGATGACTTCCATTTCGCCATCATCAAGGGTGCCCGTTGTGAGCAGCTGGAGCGCCTTCTTCTGGATGGTCTCTACTATCAGCTCCGCCTGCACCGGCTGCGGGCGAGCGCTCAGCCCGGCCGGGCCAAGGAGGCATTCGGCGAGCATCGGGAAATTCTGGCCGCGCTCCTCAGCCGGAGCCCGGATGCCGCCGAAGGCTGCATGCGGCGGCACATTCGCAATGCGCGCTTGAATGCCCTCTCCTCGATCCAGGCCTCTGCCGCGTCGCCCCGCGAGACGCGGCGACAGCAACGTTCCTATTGAGGGGCGCCTTGCCGCGCGGGGGCGTTGGCGCGCTTCGTACCTTGCAGACAATCCGCCATGGAGAAGCGCTCAAAAACAGCATGATGCAGTCCCGTCTGTCGGCAATTTCGGAAAACTGTTGACAGTTTGAGGGCGGCATGGGACTGACTTGGCCATCCGCACATGGATGCGGCGACAGCAATAATGGTAGCGGCAGCGTTTGCGTGGCTGCGCCGGATCCGTCCCAGGGGGCGGTCGGCGTCCGCGAGTCTCCCATTGAGGGCTCCAGCCACCAAATGTCAGAACAACACGCCGCGCCTACAGGGAGGTGTCGATGGTCTCGCGGCGAACAGTCTTGTTTGGCGGTGCGCTGGCACTGACTGGTGCTGGCCTGGGGCGGGCGCACGCACAGATGCAGCCTATAAAGGTCGGCGTGCTCGAAGACATGTCGGGGGTTTTTTCCGACCTCGGTGGGAATGGCACGACGATCGCGGCCCGGATGGCGGTCGAGGATTTCGGTGGCAAGGTGCTTGGACGCCCCATCGAGATCGTCAGCGGCGATCACCAGAACAAGCCGGACCTCGCCCTTTCCATCGCACGCAAATGGTACGACATCGAAGGGGTCGGCCTCATCACCGGCCTGACCAACAGCGCGGTCGCGCTCGGTGTGCAGAAGCTTGCCGCCGACAAGAACAAGATCAACATCGTCCAGAATGCCTCGACGGATGTCTTGATCGAGCAGGACTGCTCGCCCAACGCCATTGTCTGGAACTGGACGGCGCGCACCATCGTCCGGCTTACGGTCGAGATGGCAATGAAGACCAGCGGAAAGACCTGGTACTTCATCGTCTCCGACTATGCGGGCGGCCGCATCATGGAGGACGAGGCCTCCCCTTTGATCAAGGCTGCGGGCGGCGCCGTGCTGGGAACCTCACGCCCGCCGGTGGGCGAGGCCGATTTCGCGTCCCATCTGCTCACCGCCCAGGCTTCCAAGGCGGAAGTTCTCGGGGTGGTGACTTTCGGGCAGGACTTCGTGAACCTTCTGCGCCAGTGCGTCGACTTCGGAATTGTGAAGACGATGCGTCCGGTCGCCCCGTTCGCCTTCCACTCCGACCTGAAGGCGGTGGGGCCGCAGGGTATCCAGGGCATGCCGGTCGCCGCGCCCTTCTACTGGGACCTCAATCCGGAGACCCGCGCCTTTTCCGATCGCTTCCGCAAGCTGACGGGCCGCCCGCCGGATGTCGGGCATGCCGGCACCTACAACGCGTTGATCCACTATTTCAAAGGCCTGCAGGCCGCCAATACGGATCAGACCGCGGACGTGCTCGCCGCCATGCGGAAGATGCCCATCAACGACATGTCCACGAAGGATGGCTTCATCCGCGGGGACGGCATGGTGGTGCGCCAGATCTACCGGTTCGTCGGCAAGACCCCGGCTGAATCGAAGGATCCCTGGGATCTCCTGAAGTTCGTGGACACCGTTTCGAAAGAGGCGGCGTTTCCCGCGCAGAAGGATCCGAAGTGCCGTCTCCTCAAGGTGTGATGGCGGCGCGCAGGTCGTGAGGTTCGATGTCGTCCGGACGTAAGGATGCGCGGGCGGCGGGCAGGGGTGTGGATCGGGGAGTAGGGCTTTGGCCGCGCAGCGTTCCATTCCGGCAGTTTTCATGCGTGGCGGCACGAGCAAGGCGCTCATGTTCCACGCGCGCGATCTGCCTCCTGATCGGGCGACGTGGGACGAAGTGTTCGCGGCGGCCATGGGGAGTCCGGATCCCTACGGACGGCAGTTGGACGGAATGGGGGGAGGTCTCTCCTCCCTTTCCAAGGTCTGCGTGGTCGGGCCCTCCCAGCGGCCGGACGCGGATGTCGACTACACGTTCGCGCAGGTCGCGATCGGCGCGTCGCGCGTCGATTACAGCGGCAATTGCGGGAACATGACTTCGGCCGTCGGGCCATTCGCTCTGGACGAGATGATGCTCGCCCCGCAGGAAGGCGGCGAGGCGCGGGTTCGCATCTTCAACACCAACACCAGCAAGCTCATCCATGCGACCTTTCCCGTCGAGGACGGGTGTGCGCGGTTCGACGGCGACCTGGCCATTCCCGGTGTGAGCGGGACGGGCGCTCCCATCCGGCTGGATTTCATCGATCCGGGCGGGGCGTCGACCGGTAGGCTGCTCCCCACCGGAGCCGTGCGCGACGTGCTGGATGTGCCGGGCCTGGGACGCATCGAGGTCTCCATGGTGGACGCGGCCAATGCGGCCGTCTTCGTGCGGGCTGAAGACGTGGGCCTCACGGGCCACGAGGCGCCCCAGGAGCTGGACGCACGCGCCGACATTCTTGCCCGGCTCGATGCCATCCGCTGTACGGCATCGGTCGCAATGGGCATCGCGCCGGATGTGGAAGCCGCGCGGCGGATACCCGTCATCCCCTTCATCTGTTTCGTCGCATCCGCGAAGGCCGGCGACGAAGGCGATCTCGTCATCCGAGCCATCTCCAACGGCCAGCCGCACCGGGCGCTGCCGCTCACCATTTCGCTCTGCGCGGCGGCGGCGGCGCAGATGGAGGGATCGGTCGTCGCCGAATGCCGCCGGCCGGAACGGTCCGCCGGACCCATGCGGCTGGCGATGCCCGCCGGTGTGCTGACGGTCGATGCCGACGTGGTGCCGACACCGGACGGCTGGCAGGTGCGCAGCGGCAGTTTCTACCGGACCGCGCGGCGATTGTTCGACGGCCGGGTCTGGGTGCCCTGGCACATCGGCATGGCAGCCGGAGGCCGGGTTTGAATCGCGCTCACGCTGGAGCGAAGGCCCGCGAGCTGAGATCTGACAAGGGGTATCGATGAACGAGAAGAGCCCTCATCCCAAGAGCAGCGTCCCCAATCCTTTCCGGGTGGCAATCCTCGATGACTACCAGGGCGTGGCGGCGCGATTCTGGCCCCATGGCGCCATTGCCGGCGTGGAGACGGTTGCGTTCTCGGATCACGTGGCGACGTCCGAGGATCTGGTCCGGCGCCTGCGTGGCTTCCATGCGGTCATGCGCATCCGCGAGCGGACGGCGTTTCCGGCGGAGGTCATCAACGCCTTGCCCGATCTGAAGGTGATCCTGGCCACAGGCATGCGCAATGCCCGCTCCATCGACCTTGCCGCCGCCGACGCGCGGGGCATCTTCGTGTGCGCGACGGATGCCCTGCACCAGACCACCGTGGAGGTGACCTGGGCGCTGATCTTCTCGCTGACGCGCCACATGCCCCAGGAGACGGCCTCGCTGCGCGCGGGCGGCTGGCAGATCGGTCTCGGGCGCAACCTCGCGGGGCTCACCCTTGGCATCGTCGGCCTGGGCAACATGGGCATTCCCGTCTCCCGCATCGGCCAGATCCTGGGAATGAAGGTCGTAGCCTGGAGCCCCAACCTGACACCCGAGCGCACCGCGCCCCATGGGGTGAAGTGCGTGTCAAAGTCCGATCTGTTCCGTCTGTCCGACGTGATCACGATCCACATGCCGTTGACGGATGCGACGCTCGGCCTTGTCGGCGACGCGGAGCTTGCGGCGATGAAGAGGGATGCCGTCATCATCAACACGGCACGTCCCCAGATCGTCAACGAGGAGGCGCTTGTCCGCGCTCTCGTGGAGCGACGGATCGGCGGTGCGGGTCTCGACGTGTTCGAGATCGAGCCGCTGCCGAAAGATCACCCGTTCAGAACCCTCACGAACGTGGTCGCCACGCCGCACATCGGGTTCGTGACCGAGGCGAACTACGAGATCTTCTACGGGCAGACGATTGAGAACTTACGCGCCTGGCTCGCCGGTGCGCCTATCAACCAGATCACTGCTGCCCGTCCCTTCCTGCCCGACTCGCAGGTGGCACGACAGATGTTCGCAGCGGGTCACGTCTGACCGGCCCCGAAACGCATCCAGGACATCGCCGGAGTTTCGCATGACGCACTACAAGCTCTTCATCAACGGCCAATGGGTCGAGGAACCGGGACAGGAACGCTTTCCCGCCATCAACCCCTACACGCGCGAGGAATGGGCCTCGCTGGCGCAGGCCAGCGACCAGCAGGTCGCGGCCGCCATCGCGGCCGCCCGCACGGCCTTCGAGACCCACTGGTCCAAGACCTCCGGCGCCGAGCGCGCGCGGCTGATGAACAAGCTCGCCGACCTCTTGGCCGCGGACGCGCCGCGCATGGGCCGGCTGGAGAGCACGGACAACGGCAAGGTTATCCGCGAGACGCAGAGCCAGATGCTGTTCGCGGCGCGGCAGTATCGCTTCTTCGCGGGCTATGCGGACAAGCTCTGGGGCAAGACCATCCCGCTCGATCAGCGCGACACGCTCGACTACACGGTGCGCGATCCCATCGGCGTGTGCGTGCTGATCACCGCCTGGAACTCCCCCATGGGGCTCCTGTCCAACAAGCTCGCCCCCGCTCTGGCCGCCGGCAATTGCGTGGTGATCAAGCCCTCCGAGCACGCGTCGGCGACCACGCTGGAGTTCGCCAAGCTGGTGGAGGCCGCAGGCTTTCCGCCCGGCGTCGTCAATGTCGTCACCGGGGATGCGCGGGTCGGCAAGGCGCTGCTGGCCTCGGGGCGGATCGACCGCGTGAGCTTCACGGGCAGCCCCGGCGTGGGGCGCGAGATCGCGGCCGTGGCGGGCCGGGCCCTGGTGCCGGCCACCCTGGAGCTGGGCGGCAAGTCGCCCAACATCATTTTCGACGATGCCGACCTCAAGAAGGCGATCATCGGTGCGCTGGCCGGCATCTTCGCCGCCACCGGCCAGACCTGCATCGCCGGATCGCGCCTGCTGGTTCAGCGCGGCGTCTACAACCAGGTGGTGGAGACGCTGGTGGAGCGCGCAAGCCGCATCCGGCTCGGCGACCCCTGCGATCCCGCGACCGAGATGGGCACCGCGGCCAACGAGCCCCAGTTCGCCCGCATCCTCGGCATGATCGACGCCGCCAAGCGGGACGGTGCGACCCTCGCCGCCGGCGGTGGCGCAGCCGAGGGGCCGGGGCTCGGGAAGGGCTTCTTCGTGCAGCCCACCATCTTCAAGGATGTCCGGAACGACATGACCATCGCCCAGGAGGAGGTGTTCGGCCCCGTCCTGTCGATCCTGCCGTTCGATACCGAGGAAGAGGCAATCGAGATCGGCAACGACACCCGCTACGGCCTCGCGGCCGGCGTGTGGACGGAAAGCCTCCAGCGCGCCATGCGCGTCTCCCGGTCGATCCGGGCCGGCACGGTCTGGGTCAATACGTATCGCGCGGTCGCGGTCCAGGCGCCCTTCGGCGGCTTCAAGGAGAGCGGCTTCGGGCGCGAGCGCGGCGAAGTGGCGCTCGATGAATTCACGAGCATTCGCAACGTGATGATCGATTTTTCCAACGAGGAGCGCGATCCGTTCGCGGTCAAGCTATGATCGAGCACGCTTACGACGTCGTTGTTGTCGGCTGCGGCATTGCGGGCTTGTCCGCCGCTGTCTCCGCCGCGGAGACCGGGCGCCGCGTGGCCGTCCTTGAGCGCTCCTGCATCGAGGAGCGGGGCGGCAACACGCGCTGGACCGAAGCCTTCATGCGCATGAAGAACGAAAACGAGGTCTCCGACGACTTCGAAGAGCACTTCATGCAGAACGCGGGGTGGAACCTCGATCCGTCGCTGATCGCCGAGACCGGCCGTCCCTATGCGGATTGGTCCCCCATCGTGAAGGCGCTCTCCTTCACCGATCCTGAGGTGATCTCGACGCTCGCGCGGGAGGCCGGCCCGACGCTTTCCTGGCTTCGCGGCGCCGGGATCAAATTCTCCGACATGGCGACGTATCTCATCACCTCCTCCACCACCCGCATCTGCCCGGTGGGCGGGGGCCTCGCCTTGGTGGAGGCGCTTGCCGCCACCGCCGAGAAGCTCGGCGTCGACTTCCACTACGAGACCAGCGCGCGCGGCCTCGTGCGGGCCGAGGATGGGTCGGTCGCCGGGATCATGGCGCAGACGGGGGACGGCATGCGCCGCTTCCTCGGCAAGGTGGTGCTCGCCTGCGGCGGGTTCGAGGGCAATTCGGAGATGCAGGCGCGCTATTACGGGGCGCAGGCGCGCTACATCCGCCCCGTTGCCCGGGGCGGCTATTACAATCGCGGCGAGGGCATCAAGATGGCCCTCGAAGCCGGAGCGGCACCCTGCGGCGACTACACCGAGTACCACGCCGAGCCCATTGATCCGCGATCGGGGCAGTCCGAGCCCATCGTCTTTGTGTTTCCCTATGGCATCCTTGTTGATCGCGACGGCCAGCGCTTCGTCGACGAGGCGTCGGGCACCGTGGATACGATCTATGAAAACATCGCACGCCTGATCGGGCGGCTGCCGGGCGGAACCGCCTATGTGATCTGCGACGCGCGGCTGGACGATGTGCCGAATTGGCAGCGCACGGTGCGGAGCGACAAGAAGCCGTTCACGGCGGACACGCTGGAAGGCCTCGCGCTTCAGCTCGACATCCCACCGCAGAAACTGGCAGCGACGGTGGCGGCCTTCAACGCCGCGACGCGGCCGGGCACGTTCAAGCCGCTCGAGTGTGACGGTCTCGCGACCGAGGGCATTTCGCCGCCAAAGTCGAACTGGGCGCTGCCCCTCGCTCAGGGGCCGTTCCGGGCGTGGCCGATCAGTTCGGCCAATTGCTTCACCTTCGGCGGACTGCGCTGCAACGCCAATGCCCAGGTGGTCGACCACGACGGCCAGCCCATCGCCAATCTCTACGCGGCCGGAGAGACCATGGGCATCTATTACGGCCGGTATACCGGGGCAACCTCGGTGCTGCGGGGGGCCGTCTTCGGCCGGATCGCCGGCCGTCACGCCGTCGGCGTGAACTGATCGACCAGCCGGAGACAGGCGCATGCGGCTTGATCAAATGGTCTCCGTTCTGCGGAGCAAGAATGCCGGGCCGCTGGTCCTGACCTTCGACCTCGTCTTTCCCGACGAGGACCGCTTCAACCACGTGGCCGCCGCGGCTGAAACGCTGCGTGCGGAGGTCGCGCGGCGCTATGGCGAAGCGCTGGAGCGGGTCGCCGTCCATATCTACCGTCCGGCGCTGGCCATCAAGATATCGATCCCCCGAAAGGTGATGTCGGGGGATCCCGGCGACCGTGACGTCTACGGCGCCCAACAGCACGCGCCGCTGCTTGGAATCGACTTATGAACGGCATCGGCACCCTTCTTGACGACATCGCGTCCGGCCGTCGGCGCAGCATCCGCATCCTCGGG
This sequence comes from Xanthobacter sp., assembly GCF_041911315.1. Taxonomy (NCBI): domain Bacteria; kingdom Pseudomonadati; phylum Pseudomonadota; class Alphaproteobacteria; order Hyphomicrobiales; family Xanthobacteraceae; genus Xanthobacter; species Xanthobacter sp. Next base: position 23,143 of record NZ_JAYRPE010000079.1, read on the forward strand.
GCCTCAGGGCAGCTCGGCTATGGCATTCCCGCGGCGGCATTCGAGGCCGGCCTTGCGCGCCGGCCGGACATGATCGGCTGCGACATGGGGTCGATCGACATCGGCCCCGCCTATCTCGGCAGCGGGAAGATGGCCACATCCCGGACCAGTACGAAGCAGGATCTGCGCCGGGTCCTTGGTGGCGCCCGGCAGCTTGGCGTCCCGTTGGTGATCGGCTCTGCCGGATCGGCGGGCGCCGCGCCGCATCTGGAAGGCACGCTGGAGCTGGTGCGGGAGATCGCGGCGGAAGACGGCCTGTCCTTCACGCTTGCGTACATGCCCGCCGACATTTCCCGCTCCGCCGTCAAGGCGGCGTTGCGCGAAGGCCGTATCAGGCCGGTGGATACCATGCCCGACCTCACAGAGGCGGATGTGGACGCCGCCGCTCACATCGTCGGGCAAATGGGTGTGGAGGCCTTTCAGCGCGCCTTGCAGTCCGGCGCCGACGTGATCATTGCCGGCCGCGCATGCGATACCGGAATTTTCTCCGCCTTGCCGATCATGGCCGGCCTTCCGGTGGGGCTGGCGATCCACATGGCGAAAATCGTCGAATGTGCGTCCATTTGCTGCCGTCCCGGCGGGCGCGATGCGATCCTGGCAACGATAGATCGCGATGGGTTCGAGCTTGAGAGCATGAACCCCGAGCGCGCCGCCACCCCGGCCTCCGTGGCCGGTCACAGCCTCTATGAACAGGCAGACCCTTTCACCATCCGCGAGCCGGCCGGGGCGGTCGATCTCTCCAACGCCCGCTTCGAGGCGCTGGACGCGCGGCGCACCCGCGTCTCCGGCGCGGACTTTCGCCCCGCTTCGCGTCAGACCATCAAGCTGGAGGGGGCCGTGTCCGTCGGGTCGCGGGCCGTGCTGCTGTGCGCGGCGGCGGATCCCAACTTCATCCTCCACATCGCGGGGGTCGTGGACCGGATCAAGGAGGTGGTGCGTGACCTCGTGTGCGAGAACGCGCCGGAGGACTACCAGCTCGCGTTCCGCCTCTACGGCATCGACGGCGTCCGTCCGCTCGACGTCGATGGCGCGCCCCCTTCGCCCCATGAAGTCTTCATACTCGGTGAGTGTCTCGCGCCAAACCCGGATCGGGCCATGCAAGTGATGCGGACGACCAAGCAATATCTGCTGCATCTGGGGTTCGAGGGGCGCATGTCGACCGCTGGTAATCTGGCCTTTCCCTTTACGCCCCCGGAGGTCGATCTTGGGCCAGCCTACAGATTCAACATTTATCACATCATGGACGTCGACGATATCGCGGCGCACTTCCCGTTATTTATTGAGGAAATAAAGATATAGGATAGATGGGGGTCGGCATGATCTCCCATCTCGATGCCCATATGGCGCCGACCCAACTCGTGCGCGGCGGGGCCATCTCGGCCGACGATCAAACGGGGGGAACGCGCGCCTGACGGGTCCGTGGCCGCGCGAGCCGTGGCCGCGATCCAGCTTGCCCTTGACGCCACATGGTCCGTTGCGATGACACGGTCCCGCAACCGCCCTATGGTCATCTGCGAATCATGTGGGCGGCGATAGGGGCGGCGATGTCGAGCGTCCGGGTACTGTTACTTTATCCGCGGTTTGCGCAGGACAGCTTCTGGCGCAATCTGGAGCTGGCGCGGCTCAAGGGCGCGCGCTGCATGGCGCCGCCTCTGGGCCTCATCACCGTCGCCGCGCTTCTGCCGGCGCACTGGGAGGCGCGCCTGTGCGACCTGAACGCCCGTGCGCTGGACCCGGCTGATCTCGAGTGGGCAGACGTGGTGTTCGTCAGCGGCATGCTGCCCCAGCGCCAGGAGGCGCTGGCCGCCGTCGCTGCCATGCAGGCGGCGGGCAAGGTGGTGGTGGTGGGCGGACCGGACGTGTCCTCGAGCCCCGAAGCCTATGCGGCCGCCGACTTCCGTGTCCTCGGCGAGGCGGAGGCGACGCTCTCCGCCTTCGTCGAAGCCTGGGAGAGCGGTGCCCGCTCCGGCCTTATCACCACGCCCGAAGAGCGGCCGGCCGTGACCCAAACGCCGGTGCCGCGCTTCGATCTGCTCCACCTGCCGGACTATCTGTTCGTGGGCGTGCAGTTCTCGCGCGGTTGCCCCTTCACCTGCGAGTTCTGCGACATCATCGAGCTGTACGGCCGGGTGCCGCGCACCAAGACGGCGGCGCAGATGCTGGCGGAGCTGGATGCGCTTTACGCGCTCGGCTATCGCGGCCATGTGGATTTCGTCGATGACAATCTCATCGGCAACAAGAAGGCGGTGAAGGCCTTCCTGCCGCACCTGATCGAATGGCAGCGGGCGCACGGCCACCCGTTCCATTTCTCCACCGAGGCCTCGCTCAACCTCGCGGACGATAGCGCGCTGCTGGATCAGATGGCTGAGGCCGGATTCTATCTGGTGTTCGTGGGCATCGAGAGCCCCGATCCCGAGGTCCTGCGCTCCACGCAGAAGAAGCAGAACACCAAGCGCGACATCGCCGCCAGCGTCCACCGGATCTATGCCGCCGGCATCGTGGTGATCGCGGGCTTCATCGTCGGCTTCGACAATGAGTCCCCCGACGCGGCGGACGCCATGGCGGAACTGATCGAGGAGGCGGCCATCCCGGTGGTTTCGCTGGGCCTGCTCTACGCGCTTCCCGATACCCAGCTCTCCCGCCGGCTTGAGCGGGAAGGGCGGATGTTCCCGATCAAGGAAGAGGACTTCCGCCACGGGGACCAGACCGGCGCCGGCCTCAATTTCGCGACGCTGGAGCCGCGCATCGACGTGCTGCGGCGCTACCGCGAGGTCTATGCCCGGGTCTATGCCCCGCGCGCCTTCTTCGGCCGCATCCGCCGGCTTTCTGAACTCGTCGGGCGGCAGGAAGGGGCGGTCGCCGCGACCAAGCCGCCCGCCGCGACCGAGCCGCCGGCCCCGCCGGCGCCCATCGACGTCAGGCAGATGGTCGCCGATCTCGGACGGCTGTTCGGCGTGCTCGCCACCGTCACCTGGCGCCATCCGCGGGCGGCGGTGCACATCTGGCCGGTGGCGTTGCGCGGGCTCAAGCGGCTGGACAGGCTGGAGCAATTGCTCTCGCTGGCGCTGTTCTACATGCATCTCGGCCCCTTCTCCCGGAAGGTGGTGCGCGACGTCTCGCGGCAGATCGCCGAGATCGAGGCGGGCCGCTGGACCGATCCCCGGGTGAAGGCGGATGGGCGGCCGCAAGAGGGGGCATCCCCCATGCGCGCGGCAGAGTGAGGCCCGGCAGAGTGAGGCGCGGCGGAGTGAGGCGCCCCGTGGAGCTTTACTGTTGACGTCGCGCGCGCCTTGGGTTCAATCCGCCCCGGCGTCCGTTCGGCGGGCGCCGTTTCTTCCGGATCGGTCCTTCCCCATGCGCTGCCTTCGTTTCCTTGCGGTCCCGCTGCTCGCCGTTCTGGGCGGTTTCCTTGTTGCCGGCGGGCCGAATGCCGCCCAGGCCGCGGGCTGCACGGCGCGGCCCTCGCCGGCGCTGTCCATGCCTGCCGGCGTCAAGGCGCTCAGGGAGGGCCAGCCGCTGCGCATCCTCGCCATCGGCTCCTCCACGACGGCAGGCGTGGGCGCATCGAGCGGCGACACCAACTATCCGAGCCAGCTCGCCCGCCGCCTGACAGCGGCACTGGGCGAAGGGCGGGTCGCCATGGTGAATGCCGGCGTCTCGGGAGAGACCGGGCCGTCCACGCTGGCGCGCCTCAAGTCGCTCGTTCAGACCCAGCCGGCGCCTCAACTGGTGCTGTGGCAGGTGGGGACGAACGACGTGATCTTCGGTGGCGATCCGACACGGCTGCGCGCCACGGTCGCCGATGGCCTCGCCGCCATCGCGGCATCGGGCGCGGCGGTGGTGGTCATCGACCAGCAGTATTTCCCCGGCATCAACGATCTCGCCCGCTATGAGACGTTCGTCGCGGCGGTGAATGCGGCGGCCTCGGCGCGCGGCGTGCCGCTGCTGCGCCGCTACGCCATGATGAAGCAGTGGGCCGCGGAAGACCCGAAGGGGTTCCGCGGCACCCTGTCGTGGGACAGCTTTCACATGAATGACGCCGGCTACGCCTGCCTCGCCGATGCTTTGGCGCCCGCCATCATCGCGGCGGCGAAGCAGGGCGGTGGCAGCGGCACGGCTTCGGCCAAGCCGGCGCGCTGAACCGGCGCGCTGAGCCTCAGGCCGCCGCCGCGCCGGTCCGCGTGAGCCAGTCGCGCATGGCCGTCATGTCGGTGGGCGTGAGGCCATGGCCGCCCGGCAGCGTGCGGTGCTCCACGCGGGCGCCCCGCTCATTGAGCTGGACAGCCAGCCGGGCCGCGTTGTTCGCGGGCACGATGGGGTCGGCGGCGCCCGAGAGCATCAGCACCGGCGTTCCCGGAAGGGTGCCCGCCGGCGGGTTGGCCAGCGGCACCATGGCCCGCAGCAGGGCCGCGCCGGAGAGCACGTCCGGACGCAGCATCAGCACGGCCGCGGCGATGTTGGCGCCGTTGGAGAAGCCCACCGCTACGGGGGCGGCAAGGCCATAGGCGGCGCGCGCCTCGCCGATGAAATCGGCCAGCTCGTGGGCGCGCCGCACCACGTCCTCCTCGTCGAACACGCCTTCCGCCAGCCGGCGGAAGAAACGCGGCATTCCGCCTTCGCTGATCTTGCCGCGGGGCGACAGCAACGCCGCGCCGGGCGAGAGCATCCGGCCGAGGGGGATGAGATCATTCTCGTCCCCGCCGGTGCCGTGGAGCAGCAGCAGCGGCGCCGCAGCCGGATCGGTGGCAGGCACGAAGCGGTGGGTGAAGGAGAGGGCGCTCCGCGCGGGGGCGGCAAGCGCATCAGGAACGGTGGTCATTGGGGCAGTTCCTTTCCGGCCCGGCCGCTGGCGCGGCCGGGCGATGATGGGGTGTCGGGCCTGTCCGCTCACGCGACCTGCGGCAGGACCCGCTCGATCTCGGCGCGGTGCGCCTCGTACTGGGCCGGCAGTTTCAGCGCCTCGCCGAGATGCTCGGGCGCCTCGTCCACGGCGAAGCCGGGATCGTCGGTGGCGATCTCGAACAGCACGCCGCCGGGCTCGCGGAAGTAGACGGAGCGGAAGTAGTTCCGGTCCCGCTGCTCGGTGACGTGGCGGCCGTGGCGGGCCGTCAGCTTCTCCACCATCTCGGCCTGCGCCGCGTCGTCAGTGGCGCGGAAGGCGATGTGGTGGACGCTGCCGCGTCCCTGCCGGCCGGAGAGGAAGCCGCCGGCCTCGCGGATGTCCACGATGCCGCCGACCGCAACCCCCGGCGCCCGGTAGCGGATGCGGGTGCCATCGCGCCCGGCCTCCTCGAAGCCGAACACGTCGGTGAGGATGTCCGCGGTGGCGCCGGCCTCCTTCAGCAGGAGGGTCACGGAATGCATGCCGCGGATGGCGTGCGCCTCCGGCACCTCGCCGCCGGCCCAGGCGGGCTCGGCCTCGATGCCGGGGACGCCGACGAGGGCGATGCGCATCCCGTCCGGGTCCTTGAAGGCGATCACCGTCTCACCGAAGCGCTTCTCCGGCAGGTCGGGCGAAAGGCCGGCGGTGATCAGGCGCTCGGTCCAGTAGCTCACCGCCGCCTCCGGGATGCGGAACGCGGTCTCCTGCGTCTCGCCCACGCCCGCCCGGCCGGTGCCGGCGGCTTCCCAGGGGAAGAAGGTGAGGATGGAGCCGGGCGAGCCGGCGGCGTCGCCGAAATAGAAGTGATAGGTGCCGGGATCGTCGAAATTGACGGTCTTCTTCACCAGCCGCAGCCCGAGGGTGCGGGTGTAGAAGTCCAGATTGCGACGGGCCGGGCCGGCGATGGCGGTGACGTGGTGAAGTCCGATGCTGCGCATGGTCTGCTCCTTGATCCTCTGGGCGGCACCGTGGCCGCCGTTGAGATCAATCTATGCAAGCATTGATGGAATGAAAGTGGATATTCATTGCATTCGTGCAATCTGAGAATGCGAGGAGTTTGGGCGGTCCCAGCGCGCTATCGTGCGAATTGCGAGGACAGGATTGCGTGGCGGTATGATCGTGGCGCGTCGCCCGGGCGCCTGTGGCAAAAATGCTTTTACCTCACGGAAATGCGCATGAATCCTTGGCTTGTCCGGCGCGCGGAATCCCCTTCCAGCACCCGCAATGGTAAGGATCGCTGCATGGGCAAGGGGCGGGGCCTTGCCAGCACAAGCCGGATGGTCAGGCATGCTGGTGAAGCGGTACAATACTCGGGTTGCGGACCCGAGCAGGGGTAGCTTGGGGGCGAGGGCGTCCGTGCGCGGCATCGTGCTGGCTGTGGCGCTGAGCGTGCTGGCGGGACCCGCGTTGGCAGCGCAGCAGACCGTGCTGGCGGACTCCGACCCTGAATTCAATACCCTGTTCGACCAGTCCATGAAGCGTCCGGCGGACGTGGAGCTGGCCTTCCGCCTTGCCCGGCGCGCGGTTGAGGTGGGCGACTACGAGGCCGCCATCGGCGTCTACGAGCGCATCCTCTTCTACAATCCCAAGCTGGTGCGCGTGCGCCTCGAGCTGGCGCGGCTCTATTACCGGCTCGGCTCCTATGAATCCGCGCGCGCCTATTTCGAGCCCATCGCCCAGTCGCCGGAACTGACCGGGCAGGAGCGGGACAACATCGCCGCCTATCTGGTGGAGATCGACCGCCGCCTCTCCACCAACCAGTGGAGCGTCTACGGGCAGGTAGGCGTGCGCTACCAGTCCAACGCCAATTACGGCCCCTCCAGCCGCCTCGTGATCGGGCAGGACGTGGGCGCTCTGCTGCCGCCGAGCGCGGCCGCGCAGGCGGACGGCAACGCCTTCGCGCTCGCCTCCATCCGCCACGTCTATGACTTCGGCAACCAGCGCGGCGATGTCTGGGAAACCAACCTCAATCTCTATTATTCGCAGCAGTTCCAGCTGCAGCAGCTGAACCTGGGCTTTGCCGAATTCAACACCGGTCCGCGCTTCGCGCTGGCGCCGGACGCACTGCCGGGCTCGTCCATCCGCGCCTATGTGCTCGCCGGCGGCGTGGCGCTGGGCGGCAGCGGCTATCTCGGCACCTACGGCGCTGGCGTCTCGCTCTATCTGCCGTTCAGTGCCTGGTTCGGGCTGGAGCCCTTCGCGGAGATCCGCCAGCGCGACTACCAGTCGTCGCAGGATTATCCCACCGCCTCCTTCCAGAGCGGCGAGATGTGGACGGTGGGCGGCAACGCCTTCGGCCGCATCACCGACGACTGGCGCTGGCGCGCGCGGCTCTCCTACAACGACGCCTCGGGCGACCTGCCCTGGTACTCCTACAACACCTTCGCGGTGGACCTCGCGCTGCCGTTCGAGTTCCAGGGCCTGTGGGGCGTGAAGCGCTGGATCGTCATCCCGAGCGTCGGCTACACGCGCTACAATTATGATGCGCCCAACCCGTTCATCACCCGGTTCATCACGGAACAGGACAACCAGTACCGGGTCGGCCTCGCGCTGGACTTTCCGGTCCACGAGCAGTGGGGGCTGCTGACGCAGGTCCAGTACAGCTGGTCCACCTCGACCTTGCCGAACTATGCGTTCGACAATTTCAGCGTTTCCATCGGCCCGAACGTGCGGTTCTGAGGAGCAACGCATCATGCCCATCAGCACCCCCGCCCGTCTCCTGGCTTCGGTCGCCTCCCTCGCCATCGTGGCCGCCACCGGCCCGGCGCTTGCACAGAACAGCGTCGGCACGGCCGCCGCGGTCAATCCCCGCTCCACCGGCAATGCCGGGTCAGGCGTGCGGACGCTGGAACTCGGCTCCAGCATCATCCACCGCGAGCGCATCGAGACCAGCTCCGCCGGCAGCGTGCAGGTCCTGTTCGTGGACAAGACCACGCTGAACATCGGCCCCAATTCGAACCTCGTCATCGACGAGTTCGTCTACGACCCCAACGCCAAGGCCGGCTCCATGGCGCTCACCCTCACCAAGGGCGCGGCGCGCTTCGTCGGCGGCAATGCCAGCCACACCGGCGGGGCCGAGGTGAAGACGCCGGTGGCGACCATCGGCATCCGCGGCGGCGTCGCGGCCATCATCCACCGCGACGGCGAGACCCAGGCCATCCTCCAGTTCGGCACCCTCACCGTGGTGGGGCCGGGCGGGGAGACGATCGTCATCCGCCGGCCCGGCTTCATGGTCACGGTCGGGCGCGGTGGCATGATCGGTCCGGTGCGCGTGTCGCAGGCCCAGATCGATGCGGTCATCGCCCAGACCCGCAGCCAGACCGGCCAGACCGGCGGGCGCCGCGGCCCGGTCGCGGACACGACCGGTCTCGACCGCGGGTCCAGCCATCCGTGCGGCGTGCCGGTGCAGGGGCAGACCACCATGGACCTCGCGGCGGCGACCTGCCGGTCCGTGAACACCGAGCTTCAGGGCGAGGCGGACACCATCGCCCAGCAGGCCTCCCAGCAGAACCAGGGCAACGTCGTCATTCCCGTCACCCCGCCGCCCTATGGCTACGGTGGCGGCGGCGGCTTCCCCGGCGGCTATGGCGGCGGGGGCGGCTTCCCGAGCTTCCCCAACCTGCCGACCTTCCCCAATATCCCGGGCTTTCCGGGCTTCCCCGGTGGCGGCGGGGGAGGGGGCGGCGGTGGACCTATCGGCGGCGGTGGCGGCGGGCCGATCGGCTACTGAGCGAGCCTAGAGCAGCGCGCGGCAGCGCTCCGTCAGCGTGTCCAGCGGATCGCCGGCGGCGAGTTCCGCCCGGTGCATCCGGCCGGCCGCCGCGGCGATCATGGCCATGTCCCTGTCTGCCAGCGCGGCCAGAACCGGCCCCGGCGCAACCCGTGCATCGGGATGGAACAGCGGGAAATTGCGGCTGAGCCCTGCGGCGGCAAGCGCCTCGCCGTTCAGCCAGTGTTCCACATGCACCGAGAAGGTGACTTGCGGCACGCCCGCCGCCAGCGCATCCGCCGCCACCCCGGCGCTGCCCTGATGGATCAGCAGGCGGGTTCGGGTCATGGCCTCCGCCATGGACACCGGCCGCCCATGCACGATGGCCCCGGCCGCCGAGAGCGGCGCGAGCCAGGAGCGGTCGACGCCCGGCACGAAGATTTCCAGCCGTGGGGCCAGCGCCATCAGCACCGCGGCTATGTCCGGTCGCGAGGCCACGTCGGTGTGGACATAGGCGAAGACGGTGCGGGCATCGGGTGACGCCTCGCGCATGGCCTCGGTCATCACCGGGCCTTCCGCCTGCCGGCTGCGCAGGTCCGCGTAGGGATCGAGCAGCTGGAAGCTGCGCACGAAGGCGTCATCGCCGGTGAAGAGGGCACCGATGCGGTCGATGGGGGCAAGGCCCGTATCCGCCAGCGCGGTGTTGACCGCCGCGACCACTTCGCCATCCGGATGCTGGGACGGCATGAAATCGTGGAACACCGGCATGGCTTCGAGGTCCGCCGGCGGCAGGCAATAGGCCGTGCTCACCTGCATCACCGGGCAGCGCCCGCGCGCGGCAAGCCCGGCGAGGGGGGCATAGTCGCAGACCACCAGGTCCGGCCGCTCCACATCCATCAGGTCGCGCCACGCGCGCAGCACCGGGCGCACGCTGTCGGGATCGCGCAGGCCCACGCGGGCGAGGCTGTCGGTCAGCGTCGCCGAGGCCGGGATATGGTCGCCAGCGCGCGGGGCAGGGGCGGGCCACGGCGGCGCCTGCATCAGGCGGATGCCAGCTTCGGCCAGCGGCCCGGCATTCTGCAGGTGGCGCACCGCGGCCGCCACCTCCGCGCCCGCTTCGGCGAGCCGCCGGCCGAGCCGCGCCAGCTGGATGGTGTGGCCGAACCCCGCGCCCTGTTCCCAGGTGAGCAGCACCCGCCGTGCCATGGCCCCTCCGCTTGTCGGCATCTGTCATTGATGGAGTGGCCCAGGCGGCGGGATCTGTCCAGCAGGGTGGGAAGAGCGCAGTTTGCTTATGGCCTAAGCAATCTGCCGATCTTGAGGGCAGAGGCTGCCTGCCTCATCGTGCGGCAGTGGCCGATCCGCGACGGTCGGGGCGCCCGTGGCCTGCCGCTACGGCGTGCGGGGCCGCTGGCATGGCGGTTGCAGTCCACGGCAGCGAAACCGAGGAGCTTTTTCATGGGCCTGATGCGTTCCGTGTTCGCCGCCGTTCTCGCCACCCTGGCAGCGGCGCCCGCGCTGGCTGAGACCGACGTGAAATTCGCGCTCGACTGGAAGTTCGAGGGGCCGTCCGCCCCCTATTTCGTGGCGCTGGACAAGGGCTACTACAAGGCCGAGGGCCTCAACGTGACCATCGACAGCGGCCCCGGCTCGGTGGCCGGCATCGCGCGCGTGGCGGCGGGCACCTATCCCATCGGCTTCTTCGACATCAACTCGCTGATGAAGTTCCGGGACCAGAACCCGGACAAGAAGGTCACCGCCGTCCAGATGGTCTATGACGAGCCGCCCTTCGCCATCGTCAGCCTGAAGAAGACCGGCATCACCAAGCCGAAGGATCTCGAGGGCAAGATCCTCGGCGCCCCCGCGCCGGACGGCGCCTTCGCCCAGTGGAAGGCCTTCGTGAAGGAGAACGGCATCGACGCCGAGAAGGTGAAGATCGAGAACATCGGCTTCCCCGTGCGCGAGCCCATGCTGGCCGACGGCAAGGTGGACGCCATCACTGGCTTCTCCTTCTCCTCCTTCTTCAACCTGCGCCAGAAGGGCGTGCCGGCGGACGACATCGCGGTGATGCTCATGTCCAAGCACGGCCTGGTGCTCTACGGCAACGCCATCATGGTGAACCCCGACTTCGCCAAGGCCCATCCCGAGGTGGTGAAGGGCTTCGTGAAGGCCACCATCAAGGGCATCATCGACACGGCGAAGGACCCCAAGAGCGCCATCAAGTCCGTGATGAAGCGCAACGAGACGGCCGACGAGGCCATCGAACTGGCCCGCCTCGAAATGGCGCTGAAGGACAACATCGTCACCGACTGGGTGAAGGCCAATGGCACCGGCGACGTGGACCCCGCGCGGCTGGCGAAGTCCATCGATCAGGTGGGCATCACCTACGAGTTCAAGGCCAAGCCCACGGCGGCGGACATCTTCACCAGCGAGTATCTGCCGCCGGCGAGTGAGCGGAAGATGTGACGCGATTTCGTACCCCGGACGCATGCAGCGATAGCGGAATGCGAGCCGGGGTCCAGCGCAAGGGATCGCCGAAGGCGACCTGACCTGAGGCCGCCGGGGTGATCGCCGGCTTCGCCGACTTTTCCCCTGGACCCCGGATCGGCGCTCCACTTGCGGTGTCGCTTGTCCGGGGAGTGGCCGCGCCGAACCGAAAGGCCTCCCCGTGATCGTCCTCGACAATGTGACCCTGACCTATCCCGGCCGCACCGGCCCGGTGACGGCGCTGGCCGGCACCACGCTGAATGTGCGCAAGGGCGAGTTCGCGGCGGTGGTGGGGCCTTCGGGCTGCGGCAAGTCCACGCTGATGAAGCTCGTGACCGGCCTCATCCGCCCCACCTCCGGCACCGTCTCCATAGATGGAGTAGAGGTGAAGGGGCCCGTGAAGGTGGCGGGCATGGCCTTTCAGCACGCCAACCTCCTGCCGTGGCGCACCGTGCTTCAGAACGTGATGCTGCCGCTGGAGATCGTCGAGCCCTATCGCCGCCGCTTCTCCCGCGACAAGGCCGCGTTTCAGGACAAGGCCATGGCGCTGCTCAATGTGGTGGGCCTCGGCGCCTTCGCCGACCGCTTTCCCTGGGAGATGTCCGGCGGCATGCAGCAGCGCGCCTCGCTCTGCCGCTCCCTCATCCACCAGCCGGCGCTGCTGATGCTGGACGAGCCCTTCGCCGCGCTGGACGCCTTCACCCGCGAGGAATTGTGGTGCGTGCTGCGCGACCTCTGGCAGGAGTTCGGTTTCACCGTCATCCTCGTTACCCATGATCTGCGCGAGGCGGCCTTCCTAGCCGATACCATCCACGTGATGAGCGCGCGCCCCGGCCGCATCGTGGAGACGCGGCAGGTGCCGTTCCCCCGGCCGCGCGACCTCGATGTCTGCTACCGGGCCGAGTTCACCGGTCTGGTCCACGAGCTGCGCAACAAGATCGCCGAAGTGCGGCAGGCGGCGTGAGATGATGAAAAAGCTCTCCGTTGAGAACCTCGCCCCTGTCTATTTCACCGTCGCATTGTTCGTGATCTGGGAGGCCGCCTGCCGGCTTTTCAAGATCGATACTTTCATCCTGCCGGCGCCCACCGAGATTTTCGCCGCCATGGTGAAATACTGGTGGCCGCTGTTGAAGAACTCCTTCGTCACGCTCTGGACCACCATGGCGGGCTTCGCCATCGCGGTGGTGTTCGGCATCGCGCTCGGCGTGGTGGTGGGCTGGTCGCGCACGATTTATCGCGGGCTCTATCCGGTGATGATCGGGTTCAATTCCGTGCCCAAGGTGGCGGTGGTGCCCATCCTCATCATGTGGTTCGGCATCGGCGAGGTGCCGGCCATCCTCACCGCCTTCCTCATCTCCTTCTTCCCCATCGTGGTGAACGTGGCCACCGGCCTTGCCACCACCGAGCCGGAACTGGAGGACGTGCTGCGGGCGCTCGGCGCCTCCAAGCTCGACATCATGCGCAAGGTTGGCATTCCCCGCACCGGGCCCTATCTCTTCGGGGCGCTCAAGGTGGGCATCACGCTCGCCTTCGTGGGCGCGGTGGTGTCCGAGACCATCGGCGCCAATGCGGGGGTGGGCCATCTCATGGTGCAGGCGGGCTCCAACTTCCAGATGCCGCTGGTGTTCGCCGGGCTCATCTCCCTCGCCATCCAGGGCATCCTCATGTACGCGATCTTCGCCGTGTTCGAGCGGCGCATGGTGGCCTGGGCCTTCCGCTCGTCCCAGAGCGCGGGAGGCTGAAAGCGTGGCCATCGCCTTCGTCCTGAACGGCGAGCGGGTCGAGGTGGCGGATGCCGCCCCCTCCATGACGGTGCTGGACTTCCTGCGCACCCGCCGCCGCCTCACCGGCACCAAGGAAGGCTGCGCGGAAGGCGATTGCGGCGCCTGCACCATCGCCCTCGGTCGGCAGGACAACGGGGCGATGCGGTGGCAGGTCGCCAATTCCTGCATCCTGCTGCTCTCCCAGATCGACGGCAGCGAGGTGAAGACGGTGGAGGGGCTCGCCGGCCCGTCCGGCCTCCATCCCGTGCAGAGTGTGCTGGCCGAGAGCGACGGCACCCAGTGCGGCTTCTGCACGCCGGGCATCGTCATGTCGCTTTATGCGCTGAGCGAGAGCCGCACGGCTGATGCGCCGGTGAGCGATGCCGACATCCATGAGGCGCTGGCCGGCAATCTCTGCCGCTGCACCGGCTATCGCCCCATCGTCGATTCCGCCCGCGCGCTCTGCGCCGCGCCGCCGTTGGCGGGGCCTGTGTCGGTCCCGTCGGTCCCCAACACCCGCATCGCGGCACAGGGCGAACTGCATCTCGTGCCGCAGACCCTTTCGGAATTGGTGTCGCTGCGTACCGCCTATCCCGCCGCGACGCTGATCGCCGGCGCCACCGATCTCGGCCTCATCCCCGCAAAGAAGCGGCAGGGCTTCCCCCTCGTCCTCTCCACCCGCCGCGTCGCCGAACTGAAGCGGATCGGGTGGGAGGGCGAAGTGCTGGTGCTCGGCGCCGCCGTCACCTATGCGGATGCGCTGGAGACGGTGGAGGCGGCGTTTCCCGCCTTCGGCGCCCTCATCCGCCGCATCGGCTCGCGGCAGATCCGCACCATGGGGACTTTCGGCGGCAACCTCGGCACCGCCTCGCCGGTGGGCGACACGCTGCCGGTGCTGCTGGCGCTGGATGCTGAGGTGGAGTTGGCCGGACCCTCCGGGATGCGGCGCATGACCGTCGCGGATTTCCTCACCGGCTATCGGAAGACCGCGCTCGCGCCGGACGAGGTGATCGCCGCGCTTCGTCTGCCGCGCCTCGCGGAGGGCGAGCAGCTCTTTGCCTGGAAGCTCTCCCGCCGGTTCGATCAGGACATCTCCACCTTGCTCGGCGCCTTTCGCCTGCGGGTGGACGGTGGACGGATGATGTCTTTCGCGGCGGCCTTCGGCGGCATGGCTGACCGAGCGAAGCGTGCTTCCGCTCTGGAAACGCTCCTCACCGGCGCGCCATGGGCCGATGCGCTGCCCGAAGGCATCGAGGCGGCCCTCGCCGCCGACTTCTCGCCCCTCTCCGACCACCGCGCCAGCGCCGCCTATCGCCTCACCGCCGCCGCCAATCTGGTGCGCCGCCTCCACCTCGCCACCACGCGCCCCGGCGTGCCGCTGGAGCTGGAGGCGCTATGACCCGCGCCGTCCATGTCCCCGCCCGCCACGAGAGCGCCAACGCCCATGTGAGCGGCCGCGCCATCTATCTCGACGACATGCCGGAGCCGCCCGGCCTGCTCCACGCCGCTCTGGTGCTGAGCCCCCATGCCCGCGCGCGTATTGTCTCCATCGACCTCTCCGCTGCCCGCGCTCTGCCCGGCGTGGTGGCGGTGGCGGCGGGCGACATTCCCGGCGTCAACGACATTGCCCCCATCTGCACCAACGAGCCGCTGCTGGCGGCGGGCGAGGCGGACTATGTGGGCCACCCCGTCGCCGCCGTGGCCGCGACGACCCTCGATGCCGCCCGCGCTGCCGCGGCGTTGGTGCGGGTGGAATATGAGGCGCTGCCCGCGCTGCTCGATCTCGATGCGGCCTATGCGGCCGGCGCCCGGGTCGCGCCGGACCAGCAGGTCGGGCGGGGCGACGTGGCGTCCGCGCTGGCCGGTGCGCCCTTGCGCCTCTCCGGCGAGGTGCGATGCGGCGGGCAGGACCATTTCTATCTGGAAGGGCAGATCGCCATCGCTATCCCCGGCGAGGACCGGGACATGCTGGTCTATTCCTCCACGCAACATCCGACCGAGGCGCAGCACGGCGTCGCCCATGTGCTGGGCCTGCCATTCGCGGCGGTGACGGTGGAGGTGCGGCGCATGGGCGGCGCGTTCGGCGGCAAGGAGAGCCAGGCCACCATCATCGCCGCCATCGCGGCCCTGCTCGCCCATCACGCCGGCAAGCCGGTGAAGCTGCGCCTGCCGCGCGAGGTGGACATGGAAGCCACCGGCAAGCGCCATCCCTTCCGCGTCCGCTGGGAGGCGGGTTTCGATGCGGAAGCCCGCATCTCCGGGCTCGATATGGAATTCGCCGCCGATTGCGGCAATGTGGCGGACCTCTCGCCCGCCGTGGTCTCCCGCGCGCTCTGCCATGCGGACAATTGCTATTTCATCCCGGCGACGCGCTTCCGCGGCGTGCTGGTGAGGACCAACACCGTCTCCAACACCGCCTTCCGCGGCTTCGGCGCGCCACAGGGGATGCTCGCCATCGAGGCGGTGATGGACGAGATCGCCCGCCACCTCGGCAAACCCATCGAGGCCGTGCGGGCCGCCAACCATTATGGCGCGGCCCCGCGCAACATCACGCCCTATGGGCAGGAGGTGGAGGACAGCCTGATCGAGGAGGCCATGGCCCACCTCGACGCCAAGGCGAACCTTGGCCCATGGCGCGCCGAAATCGACGCCTTCAACGCGCGGAGCCCGGTGATCCGCAAGGGCCTCGCCACCATGCCCATCAAGTTCGGCGTCTCCTTCAACCTGACGACGCTGAATCAGGCGGGCGCGCTGGTGCATGTCTATACGGATGGCTCGGTCCATCTGAACCATGGCGGCACCGAGATGGGGCAGGGGCTGTTCGTGAAGGTGGCGCAGGTGGTGGCGGACGCCTTCGGCATTCCGCTCGACCACGTGCGCGTCTCCGCCACCAGCACCGCGAAGGTGCCCAACACCTCCCCCACGGCAGCCTCCTCGGGCTCCGACCTCAACGGCATGGCGGCGCTGATCGCGGCGAAGGAGATCCGGGGCCGCATGGCCGGGGTGGTCGCGGCGCATTTCGATGTGCCAGCGGAAAAGGTGGTGTTCGCCGAGGGCCGCGTGAGCGTTGGCAACCGCAGCCTCTCGTTCGGCGAGGCGGCGCACATGGCGTGGCAGCAGCGCGTGCCGCTCTCCGCCACCGGCTTCTACAAGACGCCGAAGATCCACTTCGACATGGCGAAGTCGGAAGGGCGGCCCTTCTATTATTACACCTACGGCGCCGCCGCCGCCGAGGTGGCGGTGGATACGCTCTCCGGCGCGGTGCGGGTGCTGAGGGCCGAAATCGTGGGCGATTGCGGACGCTCGCTGAACCCGGCCATCGACATCGGCCAGATCGAGGGCGCCTTCGTGCAGGGCATGGGCTGGCTCACCTGCGAGGAGCTGAAGTGGGACGCCAACGGCCGCCTCGCCACGCGCGGTCCCTCCACCTACAAGATTCCCGGCTCGCGCGACGTGCCGCCGGTGCTCAACGTCCACCTGCTCGACAAGCCGAACACGGAGGAGACGGTGCTGCGCTCCAAGGCGGTGGGCGAGCCGCCGCTGATGCTCGCCATCTCGGTGTGGCTGGCCATCCGCGACGCCATCGCCGGCCTGCCGGGCGCGGGTCCCGTGAAGCTCGACGCTCCCGCGACACCAGAGCGTGTGCTGGCCGCGGTGGCCGCACGGCGCGAGGACAGGGCGCGGGGGTGAACGCCCAGACGCCGGGGCGTGCGGCATCCTGTAATTCCATACCATTGTCGCGTCGGACTGTCCCTGCGGGACGGTGCTTTGGGCGCCGCCTTCCCCAGTGTCAGGGGGTGTCCCGCCGCGATTTGCGTTGCCTCGCGGGGCCGGTGTCGGTATGTCCCGGCGAGGCACCGCTGCGGGGCGCGGGTGCGATTGAGAGGACGTAAAAGATGGCGCTTACCGGTCTCATCCCCTCCTTCCGTCTCTCGCTCCTGTCTGCTGTCCTTGCTGCCTCGGCCTTCGCCCTTCCCGCCGCTGCCCAGACGGCTGCCGCACCGGCTCCGGCCGCTGCGCCTGCTGCTGCTCCTGCCGATCCCACCGAGACCCATTCGGTGCACGACGACTGGACCGTGCGCTGCAAGGGCAAGGACGACAAGCGCGGCTGCGAGGCGGTGCAGACCCTGCAGACCCCCGACCTCGCCCATATCCTCGCCCATGTCGCGGTGCGGGCCGAGAAGAGTGGGCCGGTGCGCCTCATCGTCCTCACCCCGCCCGGCGTGTGGCTGCCCTCAAACGTCTCCCTGAAGGTTCCCGGCGTCGCGGATGTGGTGCTGACCTTCAAGCGCTGCGGCCAGCATTGCGTCGCCTCCACCGAGCTGACGCAGGATCAGCTCACGGCGCTCAAGGCCAGCTCCGGCAAGGGTGAGATCGTGTTCGAGGACGGTTCGCGCCGCCCGGTCATCCTGCCGCTGTCCTTCAAGGGCCTCGGCGCCGCCATGCAGGCCAGCCTCAAGGGCTGATTTCTCTGCCGCAGGCAAACAGGATTTAAGGCCGGTGCCACAGCGCCGGCCTTTTTCGTTTCCACTTACGTTCAGTCTGGGGCGGGCGCTGTCAGTTCGCCGGAGGCTGCTGCGGGGCCGCCGCCGCGCCGCCATCCATCGCCCGCTCGGCGGCGGGGGCGGCGGAACGGGCCTTCACCGCCTCCAGCAGGGGCAGCGCCGCGCCGGAGCGCTCAATGAGGCTCAGCGGGTCGGCCATGATGCTCGGTTCGTCCCAGGGGCCGCGGACGCTGAATGGCAGGTCGATGGCGCCGGTCTTCGCGCCCTTGGTCGCCGGCAGCGCGGCGTGGCCGGCGAGATCCAGCGCGCGCTGGGCGATGGAGAGCGAACCGGTCATGTCGATCTGCGCGCGCGGCCCGCGCATGACCAGCTCCTCCACCGTGCCCACACCGTCGCTGATGGCGATGCGGCCGTTGAGTTCGGTGAAGGCGGTGCGTCCGCCCCGCCAGTCGCTGGCCGCGGAGAGGGGCCGCCGCTCGATACGCTGCAGCAGCTGCGCCACGTCGAAGCCGTTGAGGTAGCCGTTGGCCGCGCTGAGAGCCGCGCTGCCCTGAAGGTTCGCGGCGATGTCCTGGATGCTGCGCCCGGCCCCCGTCACGTCGAGTTGGAGTGTCCCGGTGCCGTCGATGCGGCGAAAGCCGCCGATGTCGTCGAGGGCGCGGGCGAGTTCCACGTCGTTCGCTTCCGCCTCAAGCCGCAGCTCCGCGCCCGCCGAGCGGCGGGCCTGGGGGGCGGCCGCGTCGGGCGGAGCGGGGGCGAGGGTCAGGGACGCGCGCAGCACACCGCCCCAGCCATGGGCTTCGCCGATGGCGAGCACGAGCCGGCCGGCGGTCAGAACGGCACTGGCGGCGACGGTGGAGAGCGCGGTGTCGCCCACGTCCACCCGCGCCGCTGAAAGCCTGAGGTCGAGGTCGCAGGCGCCGAGGGCGGAGAGATCGACCGCGCCCCGGTCCCAGCCCTGCCGCTCGCCGCCCGTCAGACGCATGGCGCCGTAGGGAGCGAACGTGATGTGATCGGCGGCGAACGTGCCCTGGATGAGCGGGCGCGGGCCGGAGACCTTCACCAGAAGGCCGCCATCGCCGCGGTTGCCGTCGAGATCGACACTCGCCTCGGTCAGGGCCACCTCGCCCTTCTCAAGCTTCAGGCGGGAGGCGAGGGAGAAGGACCCGAAGCCGCTGCGCGTGGGCGCTTCCATGCCGGCCCAGTCGAACAGGTCACGCAGCGAATCGGCGTCCGCCGTCACCGCGCCGTCCATGGTGGGCGCCTTGCCGAGG
This sequence comes from Xanthobacter sp., assembly GCF_041911315.1. Lineage (NCBI taxonomy): Bacteria > Pseudomonadati > Pseudomonadota > Alphaproteobacteria > Hyphomicrobiales > Xanthobacteraceae > Xanthobacter > Xanthobacter sp. The sequence goes on from NZ_JAYRPE010000079.1 coordinate 41,802, forward strand.
GCGGCGCGGCCGTGGAAGCGGGCCTTGGCGCCGTCCGTCGCCACGGTCACGCGCATGGGCGCCGGTGTGCCGGCCATGAAGGCGGTGATGTCGTCGATAAAGAGTGTCGCGTTCACCGGCTGCTCGCGCCAGTCGAACTGGACGGCGACGGCGATGCCGGCGCGGTCGAGCACCCGGTCGAGGCTCGCCGTGATGCCGCTCACCAGTTCGCGGGTCAGGCCGCTGCTGGAGCGCCAGGCGATGGTGCCGTCGATGATGCGCAGCTCCGGCCGGTCGGTGGCGGCGAGCACCGGCGCGATCCCGAGGGCGGGCGCCATGCCTTCGCCGGTGAGGACGAGGGTCGGATGCTCGACGATCACGTCGTTCACGGCTACCCGTCCGGCGACGAGCTGAAGAAGGTCGAGCCGTGTGACCACGTTCTCGGCATCGAGCGACTGGCCGGCGGGGAGCGGGAAGCTGACCTTGCCGAGCACCACGCGCGGCGAGGGGAAAAGGCGAATCGACGGCTCGCCGAGAATCTCCACCTTCTGGCCCGTCGAACCGGCAAGCGCCTGCGCCGCCACCCGCCGCAGCTCGGCGGCCGGGACCAGGAAAGGCAGCACCGCCATGGCGACGAGCAGCAGCGCGGCCCCCGCGCCCAGCACGGATGCAGCGATGAGCCCGGCCCGGCGGGTGTTCTGGCCGACACGCAGCATGAAGATACAGAGGTCTCCGAGGGAGCAGGCGGGGCGATGCGCGCGACGCCTGAGGCCACGTTGGATCGTGGCCGCACTTTAGCGGGCTCTGTGTCGCTTTGATGGCTGGGGGCTTCGGGGTGGGCCGGCGCGCCGGTCAGTCGCGGGCCGAGGCGCTGCCGCGCGTGCCGTCCGCCGAAGCGGCAAGGGCGGACGAGGACATGCGGGCCAGCAGCATCACCGGCCCCAGCCCGACGAGGAGAATCACCAGCGCCGCCAGCGCTCCATCCTCATAGGTGCCGCGCGCCGCCTCCCCATAGACGTGGGTGGCCAGTGTCTCGAAACCGAGCGGACGCAGCAGCAGGGTGGCCGGCAGCTCTTTCATGGCATCCACGAACACCAGCAGGGCGGCGGTGGCGAGGGCCGGCCGCAGCAGCGGCAGCAGCACCCGGCGCACGGTGCGCGGCTGCGACGAGCCGAGGCTGCGGGCGGCCATGTCGAGATGCGGGGAAAGCTTGGCGAATCCCGCCTCGATGCCACCGACCGGAATGGCGAGGAAGCGGATGGCGAGTGCCGCCACCAGCGCGGCCCCCGATCCTGACAGCAGGAGGCCGGTGGAGATGCCGAAGGCCTGCTTCATCGCGGCGTCCAGCATGTTGTCGAAGCCGGCGAGGGGGCTGAGCAGGCCGACGGCGAGCACGGTGCCGGGCACCGCATAGCCGAGGCTCGCCACCCGCGCGAAGCCGGAGGCGAGCGGCGCGCGCGTCAGCCGCTGCCCCAGCGCCACCACGAGGCCGAGGCCGAGGGCGAGGGTCACCGTACCGGCGGCGAGGGCGGCGGTGGTGGCGGCTTCTCCGAGGATTCGGGTGGGAAAGCCGGTCTCCGCCATCCGCCGCGCCGCCGAGATGGAGAGGTGCAGCAACGGCACCAGGAAGCCGAGCATGACCGGCAGGGCGCAGAAGGCGGTGGCGGCGAGGCCCTGAAGCCCGGTCAGCCGCAGCGGCGCCTGCGGCCGGGCCGAGCCGGTGGCGACGAACCGCCGGGCGCGCCGCGCCCAGCGCTCCAGCAGGATCAGCCCCAGCACGAGGGCGAGCATGACGAGGGCGATCTGCGCCGCGCCCGGCAGGTTCGAGCGGTTCACCCAGGTGGAATAGATGGAGACCGTAAGGGTGCGCACGCCGAGGAATTCGGAGGCGCCGATATCGCCCAGCACCTCCAGCAGCACCAAGGTCAGGCCCGCCACGATGGCCGGGCGGGCCAGCGGCAGGCCGATGCGCAGGAAGGCGCGCCAGCGGCTGGCGCCCAGCGTGCGCGCCACTTCCAGCGCGGCCGCCGACTGCAGCACGAAGCTCGCCCGCGCCGAGAGGTAGACGTAAGGGTAGAGCACCGCCGACAGCACGAGGATGCAGCCGCCGGTGGAGCGCACATCCGGCAGGCGCAGGCCGCGCGGGCTGGCGATGCCGAGCATCGCGCGCAGCGCCTCCTGCACCGGCCCGAGGGGGTGCAGGACGTCGAGATAGGAGAAGGCGACGATGTAGCCCGGCACGGCCAGCGGCAGCAGCAGCGCCCATTCCAGCACCGAGCGGCCGGGGAAGGTGCAGGTGGCCACCAGCCAGGCGCACGGCACGGCCACCACCAGCGTCACCACGCCGACACCGAGCACCAGCAGGCCGGTCTCGGCCAGCGCATCGGGCAGCACGGTGGCGATGAGGTGGGGCCACATGTCGCCCGACCCGCGCGCGGCGATGCCGGCGAGGGCGAGGAGGGGCAGCAGAACGAAAAGAGCCACCAATCCCGACGCCAGAAGGAGCGGGGAGAGATGGCGGGGAAGGCGGAGCCGCGTCGCGCGCGGCTCGCCGGTCAATGCGGTCTCAGCCATCGGCCGTCAGTTGTCGAAGCCGACCTTGTCGATGAGTTCGCTGGCGCGCTTGCGGTTCTTGGCGATGTCCACCAGCGGGATGGGATCGACCTTGAGCGGCCCCAGCGCGCCGATGATGGGATCGACCTCGGCCGCGGCGATCACCGGATATTCCAGGTTCTGCTTGGCATAGATGGCCTGCATTTCCGGGGAGATGGCGAATTCCAGCAGCTTCACGGCGGCGTCCTTGTGGGGCGCGTTCTTGGCCACGGCGGCGCCGGAGACGTTCACATGGGTGCCGCCGCCCTGGAAGGTGGGGAGCAGCACGTTGATGCCGTCGCCCCACTTCTTCTGGTCGGCGCCGCCCTTGCCCGAGCGCATCAGGCCCACATAGTAGGAATTGCCCACCGCCAGATCGCAGATGCCGCCGAGGATGTCGCGGGCGCCCTCGCGGTCGCCGCCGGCGGGCTTGCGGGCGAGGTTGGCCTTCAGGCCGCGCAGCCAGGCCTCGGCCTTCTCCTCACCGTGATGGACGATGTAGGCCGCCACCAGCCCCACATTGTAGGGGTGCTGGCCGGAGCGGATGCAGATCTTGCCCTTCCACTTGGGGTCGGCAAGATCCTCATAGGTGATGGCGGAGAGCTTCACCTCATCCTTCGCCGCATAGACGAGGCGGGCGCGCAGGGAGAGGGCATACCAGTTGCCGGCCGGATCGCGCAGGTTCGCGGGAATGGCGGAGAGGGCAGGGGAGGTCACCGGCTGGGTGACGCCGGCATCCACCACGTCGAGCAGGTTGCCCACGTCCACGGTCATCAGCACGTCTGCGGGGGAGCTGGCGCCCTCCGCCTTCACCCGCTCGGCGAGGCCGTCCTTGATGAAGACGCTCTTCACCTCGATGCCCGTGGCCTTGGTGAAGGCCTCGAACAGGGGAGCGGCCAGCCCGGGCTCGCGGGTGGTGTAGACGTTGACGACCTGCTGCGCGCTGGCGCCCTGCGCCGCGACAAGCAGTGCGCCAGCGGCGAGAAGGCTGCGCAAGAGATGAAAGCGACCCATTGAAATCCCCACACGCGGGCTCGGAGCGAGCACGACAAGACGATGGAGAATTGGCTAGCCCGGCGCGTTACGAAGGGTCAATGAAGAAGGCCGTGAGCCCGGAAACATTGGAAATCATCTAATTCCGAAACGCTTTGCGCGCAGTGGGGCCAGTTTATACTTTCTCCAGACTATCGGGCCTCACAAAGCAAAAAGCCCGGCGTGAGAGCCGGGCTTTGCGTTGATATCGGACGAGCGGAGGAGGATCAGTCCTCGTCGAGCTCGCCGATGTGGTGCTGGGCGTAGAGCTGGAGGCCGAGCTTGGACACGAGGTCGAGCTGGGTTTCAAGGAAGTCGATGTGGCCTTCTTCGTCCGCCATCAGCTCCTCGAAGAGGTCGCGGCTCGGATAGTCCTTCACCGTCTGGCAGTAGGCGGCCGCTTCCTGGTAGAGGGCGCGGGCATCGAGCTCGGCGGCGAGATCGCAGTCGAGGATTTCCTTCACGTCCTGGCCGATTCGCAGGGGATCGAGCACCTGCATGTTCGGGAAGCCGTCGAGGAACAGGATGCGGTCGGTGAACTTGTCCGCGTGCACCATCTCCTCGATGGACTCGGCGCGCCACTTCTTGGCCAGCGCCTTGTAGCCCCAATTGTCGAGCATCCGGTAATGGAGCCAGTACTGATTGATGGCGGTCAGCTCAGAGCGCAGGCCCCGATTGAGGTATTCAATAACCTTCGGATCGCCCTTCATTCTCAGCTCCTGATGCCGTAAGGACAGTTAGTTTGGATTAAGCGTTAGACTAATTCTAATGTGGTGGCAAGGTACCCGACCACACCGCCGGTTGTTCGCCGGGCGTTCGGGCACCCTTCTAGGAAGCTTATTCGGCGGCGACCATTCCGGTAAGTCCCGCAACGGGACATTCGTCCGCGCAGGCACCGCAATCGTGCGCCTGCACCTGATCCATCAGCGTGCGGATGGTCCGGGCGCAGCGTCCGCACTGGGGCGAGCAGCCGAGGCAGCGATAAACTTCGCTGGGGGAGCGCAATGGGGTTCCCGCAAGCGCATCAAGCACCTGCCGGTCTGAAAAGACGTTGCATGAACAAACGATCATGGCACGGCCCGAAGCTAACTTGGAAGGCTTCTAAAAACTTGTTTCTATTACATTTTTCGCAGAGGACGGCCGGACCCGTCAACTCCGTACATATGCGACATGGTGGGTCGAGGGCCGTTCAGACAGGCTTTTGCCAGCACAATGGAGTAGTTCCATTGTGCGGATACCACCCGATTGGTGGTTGAACACCTTCGCAGGCTCAGGCGGGCAAGGTGAGCCGCGCGATCATGCCGCGACGCCGGCCTAGGTCTTCACCGGCCTGAGACATCCCGACCGGATCGATCTCGAGTGACCCGCCCAGTGCCCGTGCAGCTTCCGCCATACGGGTCAGACGCAGCGGGCGACCGTCCGCGGCGAAGCGGTCGTCCGGCGAAAGGCCGGACAGCGGATCGAGGGCCGCCGCAGCCGCCGTTGCGTCAAGGCCCGCGCCGGCATCGCTCAGCTGCACCTTGGCGCGCGGTCCTCCATCACCTTCGTCCTCGGCGAAGACCGAGACGGCCACCGCGCCGCCGGCCGGCGTGGCCGCCACGGCCTCTTCCACCAGCATTGCCACGAGTTCCGCGAGCGGGGCTTCGGCGGCCAGGGCCGTGACCCCTCCGGCGTCGTCGAGGCGCAGCGCCAGCCGTCGCCGCCGGGCAGCGGGAAGAAGCGCGGCCACGGCGGCGCGCACCGCCGCCGACACGTCGCAGGTGACGGCTTCCGCCGTTTGAGCCGGCTGGGAGAGGGCGTTGAGGTCGTCGAGGGTGGCGTTGAGGGACTTCAGCGCGTCCCGCAGCGGATCGCTCAGGGCCTCGGCGGGCGCTTCGCGCAGGATCGCCATGGGGCCTTCGAGCCCGGCACGCAGTCGGCCGGCGAGGCGCGGCAAGAGGTTCACTGCCGGTTCCGGTTCGGGCACGGCGACGGGCACCGCCATCGGCGCCGGCTCGGGCTGCTGCGGCACCGGACCGATGACGACGCACAGGATCTGGTCCTCGGCGCCGGCGCGGGTCACGGCCGCCAGCCCCGGCAGCATCTCGCCTTCGCGATTGCGCAGAGCGAGCGCGACCTGCGCGGAGGCCCCGTCGTCCCGCACGCGGTCGAGGGTGGCCACGGCGTCGGCGCGGTCGGTCGGGGCGACGGCGATGGTGAAGGGCTCGCCGGCAAGGTCATGGGCGGGAAAGCCCAGCCGCTCGGCCGCCGCGAAGTTGGCGAGGCGGATGGTGCCGTCCATCTCCAGCAGGAAGACCGGCCAGGGCACCATGTCGAGCGCCGCGCGGCGGGCGCTCGCGCGGGCCTCGCGGTCGTCGTCGGTGGTGTCGAGGGCGCGGATGACGTGGATCAGCGCCGGCCGGCCGAGGAACGGCGCGGCGACGAGGCGCACTTCCACGGGCAGGCGGGCTCCGTCGGGCGTCAGCACATGGAGGGCGCCGGATTCGCGGGAGAGGACCCGCTCAAGCCCGCCGGCCTCCGCCAGGGCATCCAGTCCGCTCCAGCCGGTCAGGGCGAGAAAGGCCCGGTTGGCGTGCACCAGTTCGCCCTCCTGCTGCACCAGCAGGCTCACCGGGAGCTTGTCCAGCAATTCCGCCTCGTCGCCGGAGGCGGGCGGGGGCTCGGGCTCGGCGTATGCGGCGTCCATTTGGTCGGGCGGATGGGTGTCCGGCGGAATTCTCGGCCAGTCCTCGATGGCCGCGGCGAGGGTCCGGGCGATCTCGCGGAAGGCGGAGCTTTCCTGCGGCGACAGGCTGCCCTGCCGGAGCGGTACCACGTTGCGGCCGAAGGCGACCGGGGGCTGAGGGGCCGGTGCGCTCGCCTGCGGCGCTTTCGGTGGCTGGGGAAGCGGCGCTTCCGCCGCCGAAACGATGCCGAAGCCGCGCACGCCCTTGAGCCGGCGCTCCGCATCGAACAGCGGCGCGCCGCCGAGGCTGAGATCGAGCGGGGATTCGACGCCCACCGGCGGCACCGTCGCCGTGCGCTCGGTGAAGCTTTCACCTGAAGCCATGGCGTCGATGAGCGCATCGGCGTCGGTCAGGTGTCCGTCACGCTCCAGCTCCGCGAAGCTCGCGCCGATGAAGGTGCCCGAGCGGCTGCCGAGCGCCGCCGCGAACAGGGGGGACAGCGCGCGCAGGCGTCCATCCGCATCGCTCTCCCACGTCACGCGCAGCGGCTGGGCCAGAAGCGGGCGCAGC
>NZ_JAYRPE010000080.1:0-32632 GCF_041911315.1 Xanthobacter sp.
CGCCTTATCCGGAGAGTCCGGCGACCGCGCTGCGCAGCCTGGAGGCTCCGCGCGGACGCCTCTTGCCACCCACCACCACCAAGGCTCAAATCAACCTAGGACTCTCGTTATGGCTGGATGAGAAAAGGGGGTCACGTCAGCGGATACCCCCCGTGCCCCCTCGCGCGTCATCACGCGGTATCGCGCACGGGCACGGCAGAGGGGAGTTGTCTTGGTCAACCGACCTCACGTTCTATGACACCTTCAAAGTCGGCTACCCGAGCGAGGAGCGCCATTCGGGAGGTGGTTCTGTAGATCGCGCCAAGGCCGATATCGCTGCTGATGAGGATGGCATTCGCAGCAATCAAGCCGGTTCGCAACAGCGCTTGGGCGGTTAGCGAATATTCTTCATCGGACCCAAAGACCGAGCCAATCAATTTCCTTCGTGCCTTCTTGTCGGGGTACTGGTCTTTTGGTGTTGGGTCGCTTTTCGGCCGGGCTTGTTCCTGCCTTTCGAAACGGAGCAGGGTGGCAAGCAGGATCACTTCCTCCTTGCTCAGCGAGGCGATGAGATCAGCCCACGCAAGGAATTGGTCAGCATGTAACGCCTTGGCGGCCAATTGCCCGTCGATCACGGACGCCATCAGCCGCAGGTTCAGACGAGCCGCTCCCTCTTCGGCGGCTCGCAGGTAGCGCCACAACGCGGCGACAGCTTCGTCCACGTCGGACGCGTCAAGGCCGATGTTCGCCCTTCCATGTCGCAGTTCCTCTAACAGGAGGTCCCTCGCGCGTTCTGCCCGTCCCCGCAGAATGGCTTGTAGGATGCCTTGGACGGCCACCCCGCCCAGCTTCTTGAGTGCCTCGCCTGATAACCACCCGAGCGTGATCGGCTCCAAGTCTGCCCCCTCCGCAATCTGGCGTTGGCAGAGAATATCGCGACCTGGAGTGGTCACCGCACCTTCGCGCTTTGCTCTGCCGTTCGGCGCAAGAAGACCCATACCGAAACCCTCCTCAAAAATCACCGTTTCTGCCCCAGCATCCATGCGGATTTGCGAAGGGTACTTGACCCATTCTGTAAACACTTGTTATCGGTATGGGCATCGTCAGCTTCCGGAGCCCCTGCCGTGTCCCGCAAGACCGCTCGCCGCGTCGCCCTCTACCTGCGCGTCTCCACCTCCGAACAGACCACCGAGAACCAGCGCCGCGAGCTTCAAGCCGTGGCGGAGAAGGCTGGCTGGGAGGTGGCGGCTGTCTTCGAGGATGCCGGCATCTCCGGCGCCAAGGGCCGCGACCAGCGCCCCGGCTATGACGCCATGCTGAAGGCCGTGACCCGCCGCGAGGTGGATATGGTGGCCGCGTGGTCGGTGGACCGGCTGGGTCGTTCGATGGCGGACCTCGTGGCCTTCCTCGGCGAGCTTCACGCCCGCGGCGCCGACCTCTACCTGCACCAGCAAGCTCTCGACACCACCACGCCCTCCGGCCGGGCCATGTTCCAGATGATGGGCGTGTTCGCCGAGTACGAACGGGCCATGATCCGGGAGCGGGTGAACGCTGGGCTGGCGCGGGCGAAGGCGGAGGGCAAGAAGCTGGGGCGGCCCACGGTGGGCGCCGAGACGGAGGCCCGGATCAAGGAGCTTCGGGCGCAGGGAATGGGGATGCTGAAGGTGGCGAAGACGCTGGGAGTGGGCGTGTCGGCGGTGCAGCGGGTGGTGGGGGAGGGGGCGTGAGGCTCGTAATTGCTCGCGCATCCTTTCGTACATCTGTTTACTTTTGGATTCGCTATTACACTGTGCTCTCCAATCACTAACCGATCGGGCGTTCAGGCGGCTAGGAGGGGAGGTTCATGAGATTTTTTCAGTTGTTTGCGGGGTTTCTCTCCGCGGCAGGTGCGATTGCCGCAGCTGTTGGAGTATGGCTGCAATTCGCCGCCTACAAGGAGGAGGAATTCGTGCGTCGCAATGGCGCAATTTCCCTAGCGTGGAGTATTATTCGCGATTCAAATGGAGTTATGCACGATGTTGGGCAAGCAACATCTCTCGAGTTCCTAGCATACCAAGGTCAATTATTTGGTGATATTGTTTTAAACAATTCTGTTATATCAGCTTTTGGATTTAAAAATACAATTTATAGGTCGAATTTGTCAGGTTCTCAATTTTGTCATACATCAATTCATTTAAGTAGCTTCTATAATGTCAATATATCGAGATCAAAATTTATAAATAGTTTCCTTGGATCTGTCAGGATGTACGACGCAAAAGCTTATGGATCGCGGTTTGATTCGACCTCCATATTCCAGATGGATGCTAGTCGCAGCTCTTTCGTGGCTGCCTCTTTCGTCGGTGCCTCAATACATGGTGGGGTGTTTTCCGACGCAGACTTTTCAGGCGCCGACCTGCGAGGGCTAATTACCCGCCCCATGTACGTCGCATTTGAAAATCTCGCGGGGAAACGTCCGTTTGATCAAAGCGTGTCGGATGCTGAGGCGTTATCAGTGTTGGAGAAATTCCTCCCGCTTGCATCGGATTCGCCAGAAAGCCCAAAAATTCTAGTGAATTTTTCGGGCGCGATATTCAATGACGCAGATATCCGGGGAGCTGACCTCCGGAACAGTAACCTGACCCAGTCTCAACTCGATTCTGCTTGCGCCGACCAGACTACTCAGCCTCCTCAGGGCGTAACCGTGACGAAGGTGTGCACGGAAGCGGGACGCGCTGCCAGCCGGCGTTCTTTCTTGCAGGGGAAGGAGGATGCGCCCGCTCCAGAAGCGTGCGTTCCCCGACGAGGGGGGTGATCCTACGGGATGGCTTGAACGTCTTTCAGTTCAGATGAGCTTCGCCACTGGGGCGAATTGACAGGGTGGCTGTCTGGTGGGTGGGTGAGGCTTCCTCGTCCGTCCCTTTGATGACCTATTTGTCCGATCTGTGATGGGTCGGGCCGGCATGCAAACTTGGAGAGGCCGTTATGGACTGGCCGACGATCCTGTTGACAACCAGCCTTTCCCTCGCTGCGGCCATTATGACAGCCTTCCTCGCGGCGCGATGGACACAACGCAGGGAACAGGAAGCCGACTGGCGGAAGCTAAAATTAATCCGCTACCAGGATTTTGTGGATGCGACGTCCGGGCTGATCGAGGGGCGGAGCACCAACGCAACGATTATCCGCTTCCACGACACGGCGAACTCATTGTTGCTGGTCGCACCCAAGCCCGTGCTAGAGGCGCTTTGGGCCTTTTTCGACGCCAACATGGCCAGCAATCCCAACCGGCTGGAGGAGGCGCCAGCGGCGCTCGACGTCCTGATCCGGGCGATGAGGCGGGATGTCCGACCACGTGAAACGGAAGAAACCTCGCGGCAGTTTGAGTTCATTCGCCCGCCGCCGGGGGTAGTGCCGAAGGAAATCTGAGGCCGTCCTGGGGTCCCATTTTGGGGTCCCGGCTGGGGTACCATAGCCAAGGAGGGGGTCGGGAACTTCTTGAAGTTCAACAAGAATTTTGGACAGAGGTATTCTGGCGCGCCCTAGGGGAGTCGAACCCCTCTCTCCACCGTGAAAGGGTGGCGTCCTAACCGATAGACGAAGGGCGCGCGGCCGTTCCGGGGTTTTGGCCACCGGAGAGGGCGTCCTTATAGGGGGCGGGCGGCTTGGCTGCAAGCCTGTGGGGAAATTATCCAAAGCCGCGCGCTCCTGCCCTGTGGGCAGAGGGCGCGGCCCGGGATCAGGTGGCCGCCGGCGGGAGGTTGCGGCGGCTCAAAAGCGGCGTGTCAGGCGCTCACCATTTGCCGGTGTTGGGCATGGAGGCCCACGGCTCGGCCGGGGGCTTGGGGCCGCCCTTCTGCAGCAGCTCGACGGAGACGTTGTCGGGGGAGCGCACGAAGGCCATGTAGCCGTCGCGGGGCGGGCGGTTGATGGTGACGCCCGAGGCCATCAGGCGCTCGCACAGGCCGTAGATGTCCTCGACCTCGAAAGCGAGGTGGCCGAAGTTGCGGCCCTCGCCATAGGGCTCCTTGTCCCAATTGTAGGTCAGCTCGATCTCGGCCACGTTCTCCTGGCCGGGAGGGGCGAGGAAGACGAGGGTGTAGCGACCCTGCGGCACCTCCTTGCGGCGCACCTCCTTGAGCCCCAGCTTGTTGCAGTAGAAGTCCAGCGACTGGTCGATGTCGGTCACGCGGACCATGGTGTGCAGGAAGCGCATCGGGGGGTCTCGTCCGTATGAGGGGCGCAAGCCGGCGGGCCGGCCGGAGTGAAGTAGCAGGTGACGTATGATCTATGAAGGCGATCTCAAGGGGGCGCAGCAGCGCCTCCGTGAACTTCTGGACGGGTCGGCGCGCGCGGTCGCCTTTACCGGAGCGGGCATCTCCACCGAATGCGGCATCCCGGATTTCCGCTCCCCCGGCGGATTGTGGACGCAGAACAAGCCCATTCCCTTCGACGTGTTCGTCGCCCACAAGGCCGCGCGCAACGAGGCGTGGCGGCGCAAGTTCGCCATGGAGGAGGCGTTCGCCGGGGCGCGGCCCGGCCGGGGCCATAGGGCGCTCGCCCGGCTGCTGGGGCGCGGAAGGATCGCCGGCGTCATCACCCAGAACATCGACGGCCTGCACCAGGCCTCCGGGGTGCCGGATGACGCGCTGGTGGAACTGCACGGCAACGGCACCTATGCCACCTGCCTTGATTGCGGCGCGCGCTACGAGCTTGCCTGGGTGAAGGAGCGGTTCGATGCCGCCGGGGGCATCGCCCCCGATTGCCCGGAATGCGGCGGGCCGGTGAAGGCGGCCACCATCTCCTTCGGCCAGGCCATGCCCGAGCGCGAGATGGCGCGGGCGGATGCGCTGGCGAAGGTGAGCGACCTGTTCATCGTGATCGGCTCGTCGCTGGTGGTGTTTCCGGCGGCGGGCTTCCCGCTCAAGGCGCGCCAGAAGGGCGCCCGGCTGATCATCCTCAACCGCGAGCCCACGGAATTCGACGAGATGGCCGAACTGGTGGTCCGCGACGAGATCGGCGACGTGCTCGCGCCCTTTGCCGGTGACGGGTGACAATGGCGCGCGAAGAGGGTGGGCGTTGCGCCATTCAGTTGCTATCCTACCTTCTCCGCGGCAACGGGTGCGCCGCCGCGCGTTAGTTTCGGGGTGGTCATGGGGTCTGACGCACTGGGGCTGGGGCCACGGACCGCCGGCTCGGAGGAGGGGACCGAGGAGCCTGCCGGGCTCGTCGAAGTCACCGGCTCCATCAAATGGTTCGACGCGTCGAAAGGCTACGGATTCATCGTGCCGGACGACGGAGGTCCCGACGTCCTCGTTCACGTGACATGCCTGCGCCGCGACGGCTTCCAGACCGCCATGGAAGGCGCCCGCGTGGTGTGCGAGGCCATCGAGCGCACCAAGGGGCGGCAGGCCTTCCGCGTGCTCTCCCTCGACCTGTCGACCGCGGTCCACACCGCGCCGGCCTTGCCCCGGACCCGCGCCGTGGTGGAGCCCACCAGCGGCTTCGAGCGGGCTACGGTGAAGTGGTTCAACCGGCTGCGCGGCTTCGGCTTCCTCACCCAGGGTGACGGCACGCCCGACATCTTCGTCCATATGGAAACCCTGCGCCGTCACGGCCTCACCGAACTGCGCCCCGGCCAGAGCGTGCTGGTGCGCTACGGCGACGGGTCCAAGGGCCTGATGGCCGCGGAAGTGAAGGCCGACGGCGGCCCCAGCGGGAACAATTGATGAGCCACATTCCGTCGCGGGCTGCCCTGGCGGCCAAAATCGCGCTTGCGTTCACCCTCGCGTTTCCGCTCGCAGGGCTGCCGGGCGTCGCCCGCGCGGCAGAGGCCGAGTGCGCCCAGATCAAGATCGATCCCAACCCGGTGCTGGACCCGCTGGAGATCGTCACCGCCAAGGGCGTGCTGGCCTTCCAGGTGGAGGTCGCGCGCACCAACGAGCAGCGCACCCAGGGCCTCATGTGCCGCAAGACGCTGCCCGAGCGGGGCGGCATGCTGTTCGACTTCAAGGTGGACCAGCCGGTCTACATGTGGATGAAGAACACCCTCATCCCGCTGGACATGGTGTTCATCCGTGCCGATGGCTCCATCGCCCGCATCGCCGCCATGACCACCCCGCTCTCCACCGAGACCATCTCCTCAGGAGAGCCGGTGCGGGCGGTGCTGGAGATCGGCGGGGGCGAGGCGCGCAGGCAGGGCTTGAAGGCCGGCGACAAGATTGCCCACCCCATGTTCCCGGCGAAATAGCGGGGGCGCCCCTATTTCAGCGTCAGATAGCCAAGCAGCCCTCCGGCGAAGATGTAGAGGGCCGGGTTGACCTTTTTCCCGATCATCTTCGGCCCGAAATAGACGAGGACGAACACCGCCACGGCGATCAGCGTCGTCTCGGTGCCGGTGATGGCGGTGCGCGCCACCGCCACCGTGCCGGCAGCCATCAGCCCGACGACGATGGGCGCCAGCGCCATCTGCAAGGCGAGCCGCCAGGGCGAGCCGTCGAAATGATTCCACAGGCGGGAGGAGCCGAGCGCCAGAACGGACGCCGGCAGGAAGAAGCCGGTGAAGGCGAGGAACGCCCCCAGCGTGCCGGCGACGTGATAGCCGATGACGATCACCATCAGCATGTTCGGCCCCGGGGCCACCTGCCCGAGGCTGTAGATGTCGCGGAACTGGCTGTCGGTCAGCCAGTGGTGAGCGTCGATGGTCAGCGCCTTCATCTCCGGCAGCACCGCCGTGCCGCCGCCGATGGCGAGTAGCGACAGGAGCGAGAAGACGCCGAGGACGCTGAGGTCGGTGTGCGGATTGTTCATGGCTCGTCGACCTCTCCGCGGCCGGGACGGTAGATGAAGAGGGCCAGGGGCAGCACGGTGAGCAGCACCAGCACCAGCGAGACGTGGAGGAAGCTCACCAGCACCACGGTGATGAGGATGAGCAGGATCTCCCGCAGGTGCTCCAGCTGCTTGTGCCCGATCTGCACCGTCACCGCCGCGAGCAGCCCCACGGCGGCGGCACCGATGCCGGCGAGGATGGCGTGCATGGCCGGATTGCCGTGGTTCGACACGTAGAAGATGCCGAGCGCGAACACGAGAAGGCCGCCCGGCAGCGTCATGCCGAGGAAGCCGGCGATCGCGCCCACCGGACCACGCAGCCGGTCACCGACGATGACACTCATGTTGGTCGCGTTGAGGCCGGGGAGGGCCTGGGAAATTTCCAGCGCCGTGAGGAACTCCTCCTCGTCCAGCCAGCCCTTTTCCACCACCAGCGCGTTGCGCAGATAGGCGACCACGCCGCCGCCAAAGCTGATGCCGCCAATGATGAGAAACGTGATGAAGATTTCCAGGATGGAAACCTGCGTTGCGGCCGCGCCTTGCGGGGCGCCGGGCTCGGGAGGTGGTGCTGGGATCGGCGGCTCTTTGACGCTCATGGATTTTCGCCGGGAGGGTGAAGGTGAGCGGGCCTGTTGGGCCCGCCATGACCCCTATTCGGAGTGCGCGACTTCCTTGGCACCGATGCCATAGACCATGGCGGTCTTGGTGGTGCCGAGCTGCACCCATTCGGGCGCCATGTTCTGAACGTCGCGGAAGAAGTCCTCGGAGAGGCGCTTCGCCTTGTCGTTGACCTCGCTGTAGTGGTCGAACTTCGCCTGGAAGGCGAATTCCCCCACCAGCGACTGCTCGGACGCGCGGTTGCGCCAGATGGCGATGGTCGCCTTCGCCTCGTAGCCGTGGCCGAAATCGAAGTGGCCGGGGTCCACCTGGATTTCCTCCACAGCCATGCTGTTCACGAGGTCGATCTGGGAATCCCCATCCGCATCCACCGCCGACATGGAGGGGAATATGGACATGATGTTCTTCAATGCCGGGCTCAGCACGGCACCGAGCGACGTAATGATGCAATTGTGGGAATAGAGCGAGCGGATGCCGCCCAACTCTTCCTTGAGGGGAAGAATTTCTTCCTTGAACTTCACCTGGACCGCGCCGGTGATGCGGGGAGCCATCTCCACCGCCGTGGCCTTCTCCCGATCCGGGCTGCGGTACTTCAGGGCAAGTTCATGCTCCGGGCGCGGCCAGCCGTCGTCGTAGAAGGTGCGCTTCCGCAGGATGAAGGAGTTGCGGTAGAGGTCGAAGTCCGGGGTATCATAGAACAGCACTTCGCGGACCTGCCGGTGAAAGGCGTCCTTGTTGGTGACCACGCCCACCCCGTGCTTCTTGGCGACCGCCTTCACTTCATTCCAGTAATCCTCGAAACGCTTGGGCGAGTAGAATTGCTGCGGCCGGAGCAGAATCTTGTATTCACGATAGTGGATGTCGAGCATGGCGTCGTGCTCACTTTGCGTAACCTCGGATTCGTTGGGACCCCAGAATCCGATAAGGCGCACACCTTCCGTCGCCTGCGACCGGATGTCTACTGCCTCGCCATGTCCTGCCCGCAACCGGGCACCGGCGACGTTCCGAAACTGTTGCGCGAACGTCACATCGCACGCGTTTGCGTCCGATTTGGGCGGATGAACCGCTCGAATAGTATTGCGTGCCCTTAAATTGGGCTAACGTTGACGCCGCTTCGGCTTCAAGGACCCGGACAAGGGATACCGGTCATCCTCGAAGGTCCCGAGCGGCGCCTGGGATTGATCCCCGCACCGCTAAGGTCGTGACACGCTGCCGTTAGCATTCCCCAGTTGATGCCTCTGCACTCCGGGCCGTTGTCCGAAGTGTCCACGATGCACGCGCCCGTTCGCGGGCCGTGCAGTGATCTCGTCCAGGGCCTCGACGCCTTGGACCGAAAAGAGAGCGGCGCATTAGCGCCTGAGGAAGCGCCAGCGATGAGCCCCGCCGTTGGGACGGCGGTGATGGGCTCCGCCTTTCGGAGGAAAAAATGACGACATTCGCAAGAATGGCGGCCGTAGCCGCTTTGTCTGCGGTAGCCTTGCTGCCCGAATCCCTGCCCGCACACGCCGGCTCCGTGACCCAGCCAGGTGAAACGGTTGGTCTGGCTGCCGGCGCGCCGCTGCCGGAAGGCGTATATGCCGTGAATACGGCTGACTATGGCTGCCGCAATACTTCGCCCGACAGCACCTGCGTCGGCGTGGATATTCCCGTTCTGGCCTGGGCTACTCCGGTATTCCTGTTCGGCGGGCGGCTACAGCTTCTGACTGCCGTGCCGGTTGTCGGCGTGGGCGTGCAGAACGGAGACTATACTTCCGGCTTTTATAATCCGTTCTTCGCCGCTCAGGTCGCCTGGGATCTGGGGAACGGCTTCGGCTTCAGCTACATGGCCGGCTTCTATCTCGGCGTGAATACGGGAGTGGCCTTCGATTCAACCTCGTTCAACCAGCGTTTTGCCCTCAGCTACACGGCGGATGGCTGGAATCTGACGGCAAACGCCATCTGGGGCATCCAGGCAAACGGCGTGAGCAATACGATCAACCCGAACTTCCTGAACGTCGATCTGACCGCCACCAAGAAGTTCGGCAAGTTCGAGATCGGACCGGTGGCCTATTACTCCACCGACCTGAACAATCCCATCCCATTTTACCAGAAGCAGAGCCAGTTCGCGATCGGTGGCCTTGTCGGCTACGATTTTGGTCCCGTGATCCTGCAAGCTTATCTCACCACCGACGTCTATGAGCAGAACTACGGTGGCAACGATACACGGCTGTGGGGCCGCATCATCGTTCCGCTCTGGAACCCGCCTGCGTCGACCCAGCAGACCGCGCTGCTGCACAAATAGAGCTCGTGAAGCGGCCAGGCCTCCTCACGAGGGAGGTCTGGCCATGAGCGAGGCCGGGCCTCCATCCAGGGGCGGCGCGGCCGATCCGCCTCCGTGGCCCGAGACGCCGACCCCCTTCGTCGCAGAACGGTCGGCGAGCCCTCGCGCGCGGAGGCGAGGTCGTGCCTGTGCCCCACCTGGTCCCGGCGACCTATTTGGGCTCCAGCGTCTTGCCGATGGAGGTGAAGAACGTCTCCGCGTACCAGCGCATCTCGGCTTCGATGTCCGGCTTGCCCGCAAGCTCGCACTGATCGACGAGACCGCTCACGCGCTCGAACATGTCGGCGATGAAGCCGTCCGGGCGGTCCTGCTGCCCGGCGAGCTGGGTGACGATATCGCGCAGGATGTAATGCTGCACCATGGTGTGGGCCTGCGTGGTGCCCACCGCCTTGAGCATCGAGCCGAGCCACTCGGCAAGCTCCGTATCCGAAGCCATTGCAATCGTCCTTTCCCGAAATCCCGCCCGGCGACGCAATCCTGCCGCCTGAGCCTGATGCCGCGAGACCATCCCGGAGCCGGGTGAGTCGCATCCCCCGGTGCCGTCACACCGCCCGGGAAGATTAGCCCTCCCCCGGCTTTAGCGGAACAATCGGGAAAGCGGGGGCGTTGCAGCTCCAGTCAGCGAAGCAGCAACAGGAGCACACAGATGCCGCGCAATGTCCTCTACGGCGTGATTGCGATTCTCGTCGTGGTTGGTGGGGTATTCGCCTATCAGGCCTATGAGCGCGACCGGAACACCATGCAGATCGAGATCGGCCCCAACGGGGTGAAGGTCGATCCGCCCGGCCGCTGAGCCTGCGGCGGGGAAGGGCGGCGGAGGGTGGTCGGAGCAGCAGGATTTGAACCTGCGACCCTCTGCTCCCAAAGCAGATGCGCTACCAGGCTGCGCTATGCTCCGACATTCCGCCGAACGGCTTCGTTGCTACATTTTCAGGACGGGGGGCGCAAGGGGCGAGGCACCCATTAGGAGAATGCAAGGTGGACGTTTCGGGCGGTTCGTGACGCAAAGTCCCGGAGAAGTCCCGGAGGTCATTCCGGCCCGGATCCAGCAGCGCCACGGAGCGTCCGAAGATCACGCTCCGCGTGCAATCGCCTGTTGAAGCCTCGCGGGCGATGGGCTTTTCGGGGCGGAGGTAGAAGTGGCTCCCTGAGCAGGACTCGAACCTGCGACCATTCGATTAACAGTCGAACGCTCTACCAACTGAGCTATCAGGGACCGTGGGTCTCGCGACCGAGGCCGGCGATATAGCAACCACATCGCCGCTTGTGAAGCCGTAACACGCGCTTTTCCGGGGGAAGTTGCCGCACCGGCGCGCAAAGTGGCGCCGGTGCTGGATTTTCAAGCGCGCAACAAATCGCCTTCCGGACCGGACTCTGCCGTGCCGCTTACGCTGGAGCCGGCATTTTCGCTCTCGTGGGCGAACTGGGCGAAATAGAATCCGTAGTAGCGACCGCGACGGGCGATCAGCTCGTCATGAGTGCCGCTCTCCACCACGCGGCCGCCCTCGATCACGCAGATGCGGTCGGCGCGCACCACGGTCTGGAGGCGGTGGGCGATGACGATGGTGGTGCGCTCGTGGGCGAGTTCCGCCAGCGCCTTCTGCACCTCGGCTTCCGATTCGGAATCGAGGGCGGCGGTGGCCTCGTCGAGGAGCAGGATGGGCGCGTTCTTCAGGAAGGCGCGGGCGATGGCGATGCGCTGGCGCTGCCCGCCGGAGAGCTGCGCCCCGTGCTCGCCCACGAACGTGTCGTAGCCGTGCTCGAAGCCCATGATGAAGGGATGGGCATGGGCCGCCTTGGCCGCCGCGACGATCTCCTCCTCCGATGCGCCCGGTCGGCCGAAGCCGATGTTCTCCCGGACTGTGCCCGAGAACAGGTAGACGTCCTGGCTCACCAGGGCCACCGAGGCCCGCACGGAGGTGCGGGAGACGGTGCGGGTGTCGACGCCGTCGATCAGCACGGCGCCGGACTGGGGATCGTAGAAGCGCTCGATCAGATTGATGATGGTGGTCTTGCCGCCGCCGGACTGGCCGACCAGCGCAGTCGTCCGGCCGGGCTCCGCCACCAGATCCAGGCTGCGCAGCACGTTCTCGCCGGGGCGATAGGCGAACACCACGTCCTTGAACTCCACCCGGCCGCGGGGGCGGGGCAGGGCGCCGACACCGGGGGAGTCGGCGTCGGGTGCGGGCGCGTCCAGCAGATCGAACAGCATGCGTGCGCCCATAACGTGGCTGACCAGCTCCACATGCAGGCGCGACAGCCGCTTGGCGGGCTCGTAGGCCAGCAGCAGGGCGGTGAGCACCGAGAAGAACTGGCCCGGCGAACGGCCGAGCTCGATCACATTATATCCCGCGTAGAGAATCACGCCGCCGATGGCGAGGCCGCCCAGCGTCTCCATCAGGGGGCTGGACTTGGCCTGGGTGCGCACGAGGCGGTTGGCGTTGATCTCCACGTCGTCGATGAACTTGTGGGTGCGCTCCCGCATCACCGGCTCAAGCGTATAGGCCTTCACCGTGCGGATGCCCTGGAACACCTCCATGACGATGGAGGACAGCTTCACGCCCGAGGTGAAGCCGGTGGTGAAGATGGTCTTGGCCTTCTTGATGAGCTTGCGCGTGCCCAGCACCGCCGCCGGCATCACCACGAGGGCGATGATGGCCAGGAAGGGATCCTGCACGAAGGCGACGCCGGCCAGCATCACCAGCGAGAGGAAGTCGCGGCCGATGCTGGTGACGATCAGGTCCAGAGCACCGCGCGCGCCGGCGGCGCCGGCGGTGAAGCGGGTGGTGATTTCCGCCGTGTGGCGATGGCCGAAATAGGCGGCGTCCTGAAGCATCAGCCGGTCGAAGGCGCGCTTCTGGTTGTCCGCCACCACCCGGTTGCCGATGCGGGCCATGGTGATGCTCTGCCCGTAGGCTGAGGCGCCCTTGATGATGGAAAGCACCATCACGATACCGGATACCGCCCACACCGCCGCCGGCGTGGGATGCACGAAGATGGCGTTGACGGCATCGTTCATCAGATAGGCGAGGCCGGCCGTGCAGGCGGCCATGGTGCCCATGAAGACGAAGGCCAGCACATAGCCCTTCCAGTGCTTGCGGCCATCGGACAGGAGGAGGCGCCGCAGGACGGCATTGGTCTCGTCCGAAGAGGGCGGAGGCCCGTGGCGCTGGGCGGCTTTCGCGTTCATGTACATCTCCGGCGGCGTCCGGATGCGGGACCGCTTCGGTGTCCCCATGAACTGCCAGCAAGAGGCTAAGTCAACTTTCCGGCCCGAGAGCATGCTGCAGCGCAGCGCCGCATATGGGGCAGAAGCTCGGTCATTCCAGGAGCTTCCATTCCGGGAGCTTCGCGGGAACTGGAGGCCACGGAGGGAATCGAACCCCCGTACACGGATTTGCAGTCCGCTGCGTAACCACTCCGCCACGTGGCCTCACGAGCGCGTGTTCTTAAGGCGTTCGCCCAGACCGCGCAAGCACCGGTTCGGATTGTCCCCGTCTTCGCAAACGCGGTGGGTCAGCGCAGGGCGTGCCGCAGGAGCCGGCGGGCGACACTGGTCAACGGTCCGGCGAGCGTGGCCTCGATCAGCGGTCCCACAAGCCTGATCCGCATCTGCACACTTTTCTTCATGTGGGGCGCTACCGTTTTAAGGTCGTCCCAGGCGCGCAGGGCGCGGGCGAAGTCGGCGGCCTTCGATGCCTGCAGGAACTCGCTGCGCAGGATGCTGGTGAAGCGGGGGGCAATCACATCCCGGCCCCAGAAGAGCCCGAGGCGGGGTTCGTCCGGATGCGCCTCAATGAGCTTGTGGAAATAGATCATCCGCGAGCGCCCCATGCGGGCGCTGAAGGAGGTCGATTCCGGATAGATGCGCCACATGGTGACGGACTTGTCGAGATAGCAGCTCTTCACGCCCATGGAGTACAGGCGGACGAACAGGTCGTCGTCCTCGTAGCCGGACAGGCGCTCGTCGAACAGGCCGGCGTCGAGCATGGCCTGCCGGTCCACCAGCGAAGCGCCCGGCAGGATGAACATGTCGTGTTGCAGGCACTGCATCAGGGACCGCTTGGGATGCGGCGTGGGGACCTGATCCAGGCAATGCTCTGTAATGAGACGGCCGTTCCGGTCGATCTGGTCGAGGTTGCCGTAAACCAGACCGAGTCGACGAATCTCGGCGTCGGCGAACGGCTGGTGAAGCGCCGCCAGATGATCCTCGTACCAGATGTCGTCCTGATCCAGCAGCGCGATGTGGGAACACGTGGTCGAGCGAATGGCCAGATTGCGCGCGGACGACTGCCCGCCATTCGGCTTGTGCAGCAGGCGCACGGGATGATGACGCGCGATCTCCTCGACGATGGCGGGGCCCTCGTCGGTGGAGCCGTCGTTGACGACGATCACTTCATCAGCCGGTCGGGTCTGGCCCAGTACGCTGTGGAGCGCAGCTCCAATGAACGGCGCGCCATTATAGAGTGGAATGACCGCAGCAATCCTAATCGACAATCGGCGGCTTCCTCGTCAGCGCTCGCATCGGCGAACCAATGGCCTACCGTTCCCTTTTACCCAAGGGAAGAATGTGCGTCGAGGGGGGCGGGCGGTTCCGAGTACCGCATCGGCCGGTTTCGTCGGGCTTAAAGTGCTTTCCAGCACGTCCCGGAAAAGGGGCTCGCCGTCACAAAATGGAATCACCCCCGTGACGGTTGCGGCGAGGCTCCGAATGCAGCGCAACTTCCAATTGTGTATATAGATCGCAGCGTCAGAAGGTATCGAAAGTGGTAAATGGCGGCCACAGCCCATAGATCCAAGGCGAAATCTCTCCACCGCGCCGGGCGTTACTAAGCCGCATCATTTTCAGCTATCGACACAAGCGTGGAGTGCCCTATACCGGTACCGCCCAAAGGGCTGTCAAATCGGGGGCTGCCATGAGAATCCTTCACGCCACGTCCATCGCACTGGTGTCCGCCTTCACCCCATGGCTAGCAGGATCGGCATGGGCCCAGTCCTGCCCCGCAGCCTGGAACTCGTCATCGGTCTACACGGCGGGCGCGCAGGCCAGCGAGAATGGCATCATCTATCGCGCCAATTGGTGGACCCAGAATCAGGACCCCGCCACCAACAATGGGGGATCAGGCACCGGGCAGCCGTGGACCCAGTCCGGATCGTGCTCCAGTTGCACCGCCGTGCCGCCGGTCCCCAAGGGCCTTGCCGCGTCCGGCACCACCGGCAACGCGACGACGCTGACATGGACCCCGGTCACGGTCGCGAACTGCACCATATCGGGCTACCAGATCTATGTGAATGGCACCCTGACGACGACCTCGGCCGGCGCCAGCGTGACGGTGTCGGGCCTGACGCCGCTCACCTCCTACAGCTTTGCCGTTGCAGCGGTGGATTCGGTCGGTGCGTCAGCCAAATCGGCGCCGGTCACCGTCACCACCCTCAGCGGCCCGCCGCCCAGCACGGCCAGCACAGGGACGATCAATTTCCATCTGCTGCTGGGTGTCGGCACCGCCCAGGACTCGCTCACCCTCACAGGTGGGAATTACGACGACCTGATCATGTCAAATATCGTCGCCGGCGTGCTGCTGGGCCATCTCATCGATGAAGGCTTTCCCGGCATCCAGTACAACAAGGACTATCTCTACGGATCGATCTTCGCCCAGCTGCTTCAGGAAAATATCGCGACCCAATACTATAAGTCGAGCAGCGACCTCATCGATCCGAATGCAAACCAGCAGGCGGTCATGGGCGTCGGCCAGGGCGGGCCGTACCAGATCAACAACTATGCCGCCGACATGGTCTCCGGCAGCTACCAGCCCAAGGGCCATTCGCTCATAAATTATGTGGCGATCCAGAAGAACATCGGCTTCACCATGGCCAATGCGGCCACACAATACACCAAGGCGACGCCGGCCTCCTTCAACAACAAATACTATGGCCCGGCCCTGGTGGCCTACTTCCACTACAACGACCTCGTTGCGCTGAACGTCACCGGAAAGGGCGCGGGAGGCTGGACCACCCCGTGGGAGCCGGCCTTCGATACGGCGCTGAAGAACTTCACGACGCTGCCGAACAGCTTCCTCGATGTGATCCTGAACGTCGCCTACAATCAGGGCTTCTACGGACCGCTCGTGTCCCGCTACAGCAATCTCGGCGCCACGGCGACGGCCGCGACCGTGACATCGGTGAACAACTATAGTTCGGCCTGGGGAAGCTCGGATACCTACGTTCAGTATCCGTATCAGGTCCATTATTACCTGGACCAGCTCTACAACAACCCGATCCCGACCACGAGCCCGTCCCTGAAGACCACGCCGACCAACAGCGTCGTCTTCAACATGAGCGCGCTGGCCAACGTTTTCTCGAGGGTTGCCCAGACCCTGTCCTATTCCAACGGCACCAACCCCGCGCAGTTCTACACCGCAGCGCAGGCGAGCGCGGCGTTCTCGTCGGCGCTCACCAAGCTCAAGGTCGCAAGCTCGGCCAAGCTTGACCTGAGCAAGGCAACGGCCCGGGCGACCATCTTCTCTGTCATCGACGCGGCGCTTGCCAACCTCGAAGCCGCGAGCGGCATGAAGTTCATCAGCACCACTGACAAGCAACTCTGATGCACGCCGGGAAGGCGGGGGCGGGTTCTCCCGCAGGCTCCGCCTTCCGCTCAGCTGTTGCCGTACGGGATGATGCGCGTGGTGTCCTCGCCCTTGTGGAAGGCGATGGCGAGGCGGAAGCTGTGCGCCATCCGCTCGGCATGGGCGATGGCCTGCTGGGCCGCATCGGGTGGCAGCACCTCAAGGGCGGTCGGGCGGAACAGGGCGAGCCAGCGCGCGAATTGCGGTTCGCCCGCATCGCTGCCGAGCGCCAGGTGCGGCGGCAGGGGGCGGCCTTCGTAGCGGCCGGACTTCAGCAGCACCGAGGACCAGAAGTCGCACATCTTGGCGAGATGGACCGGCCAGGCCTCGTCGGCGATGCGACCGCCGAAGATGGGGCCGAGCAGGGCGTCCTTTTGAACGCGCGCATAGAAGGTATGGACCAGACGACGGACCGCGGCTTCGTCGAGCCCCTCGGGCTGCGGTTCCTGCGATGCAGGCGGGGAGGGGGTGTTGGTTGCCGTCATGCGTCGCGCCTCCTCGGCTGCGGCCGGTGCGCGGGTCGATCCGCGCGTTCGTCAGGGTGGAGGACACTCCCGCCGCTGCCGGCCGGGAACCATGCGACTTGCGGCCACATGAGCCCGTCCGCGCAGCCGCCGTTCCCGAGGGGCGCCTTGCAAAAGGGGCGGCAATATGGCTCTTGAGCCCGACGGCACGGGACACGCCTCCGCTGAGCGCCCCGGGCCAAGGGGATGGCCGGAGACGGGAAAATGATCGATTACGTCGAGCTGCGCCGCGGCATGGTGGATAGCCAGGTGCGCACCAACAACGTCACCGACCCGGGCATCGTCGGTGCGATGCTGGAAATCCCCCGCGAGCTTTTCGTTCCGGCCCAGCTCAAGTCGCTCGCTTATATCGACGATGACCTCGCTCTGACCTCCGGCAGCCCGACCCGCTACCTCATCGAGCCCATGATCCTCGCGCGCCTCATCCAGGAGGCGGACGTGCAGGAGCATGACCACGTGCTCGATATCGGCGGCGGCACCGGCTATTCGGCCGCCGTTCTCTCCCGCCTCGCCCAGCAGGTCGTGGCCGTGGAAGAAGATGCCGGCCTCGCCGCCACAGCCACCGCCACGCTCGCCGAGATCGGCGTCGCCAACGTCGCGGTGATGCAGGGCCCGCTGAACGCGGGCTGGAAGGCGGAAGCCCCCTACGACCTCATCCTCCTCAACGGCTCGGTGGACGAGGTGCCGGCCGCCCTGTTCGATCAGGTGAAGGAAGGCGGACGCCTTGTCGCCGTCGTTGGTCACGGCGGGGCGGGCAAGGCCTGCGTGTTTACCAAGGTGGCGGGTTCCGTGAGCGAGCGGGTCGCCTTCAACGCCGCCGTTCCCGCGCTTCCCGGCTTCAAGGCCGCGCCCCGCTTCACTTTCTGACCACTGTGGCGCGTTTGCCGCGGTAGGCCGAAAACGCCGCTTCCATCGAACCGATCGGTTTCGGATCGGGAGCGGGACCGATATCTTACCGAAAAGTTACCGCGCGGCAGAGTCGGTGCGGCGAGTCTGCATGGCCGTGTCGGATCGGGAGATTGGGATGTCGGTTGCAAAGCGCATTCGCCGAAGCGGTGTTGCATGTTTGGCGGGCGTCAGTGTCTTTGCTTTGGCTATGGGTGTCGCGTCTGCCCAGTCGCTGGATCAGGCGCTGGCCATGGCCTACACAAACAACCCCACGCTGAACGCCCAGCGCGCAGGAACCCGCGCCACGGACGAAACCGTGCCGCAGGCCTTGTCCGGCTATCGCCCGACCCTGAACGCCACCGCGCAGGCCGGGCCGGAATTTGCCAAGCAGCAGGCTTCCGGCGTCAAGACGAGCGGGTGGCTCTGGCCGCGCGCGTTCGCGCTCAATGCGGCCTACACGCTGTTCAACGGCTTCGTCACCGCCAACCAGACCCGCAACGCCGAGTCGCAGGTGCGGGGATCGCGCGAGACGCTGCGCAACACCGAGCAGACGGTGATGCTGAATGGCGTCACGGCCTACATGAACGTCATTCAGGCCATCGCCCTTCTTGAACTGCAAAAGCAGAGTCTGGCCGCGTTCCAGCAGGAATTGCGCGCGACGCGCGACCGCTTCAACGTGGGTGAGGTGACCCGTACCGACGTGGCCCAGGCCGAAGCCCGGGTGGCGGATGCGCAGTATCAGGTGAGCCAGGCGGTCGCGAACCTTTCCACGGCCCGCGCGAACTATCGGCAGGTGATCGGCGTCGAGCCGGGCAAGCTCACCACGCCGCGCTCGATTGAGGCCACGCTGCCGGGATCCGTGGACAAGGTGATCTCCACCGGCCTCAGCAATCACCCAGCCGTCAAGGCGTCCGAATTCGCCGTGGACGCGGCGATGTTCCAGGTGAAAGTCGCGGAGGGCGGCTTGGCGCCGAACCTTTCGCTTCAGGGCCAGCTCTCCCAGTCCTACGACCAGAACTTCTCGGTCGACTCCCAGTCCGGCGCTGCGGTGACGCTCAATCTCTCGGTGCCGATCTACCAGGGCGGCGTCGAGTACGCGAACATCCGTCAGGCCAAGGAATTGCTGACGCAGGCGCGTATCGAGGTGGACGTGAACCGCGACACCATCCGCGCCCAGGCCGTGCAGTATTGGGGGGCACTTGAGGCCGCGAAGGCACAGATTCAGGCGGCTCAGGCGTCCGTCGCCGCCAACACGCTCGCCCTTGAGGGCGTCCGCGAGGAATGGCGGGTCGGCCAGCGCACCACCACCGACGTGCTGAACGCCCAGCGCGACCTCACCAACTCGCAGTCGTCCTTGGTCGTCGCGCAGCGCGACCGGGTGGTGGCCGCCTATGCGCTGATCTCCACCATCGGCCGGCTGGATGCCCTGTCGCTGGGTCTGAAGGTGAATTATTACGACCCTCGCGTGCATTACAATCAGGTGCGCGACAGCTGGGCCGGTGTTCGCACGCCTGACGGCAAATAATCCCCAAGACGCCCCTGCGACAGTTGTTGCTGCCAACTGAGGCGGTGCCATACTCCCTCTACAACTGGCGATTCTCTCCGTCGGCTTCCGTGTGCGGATAGTTTCCGCATACGGATGTCCGCCGGTTCGTCTTCGGCCGAGGTCGGGACATGGCTGCGAGCCCCAAGGTGCAGGAACCGTCGATGGAAGAAATCCTGGCCTCCATTCGCCGCATCATGGCGGATGACGAGCAGCCGGCGGCGCACGCCGAGGCTGCTCCCCGCCGCGGCGAAAATCCGCCTTCCGGCGATGGGCGCCCCCGCCGTCCGCCGGAGCCCCGTGTGGTGGCGCAGCGGCAGGCGCCGCCTGAGCCGCCACCTATTCCCCGCCGTCCAGCTCCGCGAGAGGCCGCTCCGGTTGCCGGGGCCTATGCGGCGGCGCCGCGGCCCGCGTCACGTCCGGCAGCGCCTGTGCGTCCCGCCGGCGAGCGTCCTGCCGCAGAAGCGCCCGCAAGGCAGCAACGTCCGTGGCTGGATGAACAGGATGAAGCGGTCTTCGCCGAGGCCGCCGCTGCCCTGCGTCAAGCCCGCCACGAGCCTCCTCCCGCGTCACAGCGCGCAGAACCGCGCCCGGTGCAGCAGCCGACCTATCCCGACCATCCGGTGGAGGAAATGGAAGATCGCCACGAGCCTGCCGCGGCCCAGCCCCAGCCGCGGCCCCTGCGACCGCAGCCGGCGTCTTCCGCTTTCGAGGACCATCGTCCGGTGCAGCCGGCCGGCGATGGCCATCCCGCGGAGAGCGTGCGCCGTCGCGACCTGCTCTCTGCCAATGCGGATGCTGCGGTGATGGCCGCCTTCCGCAATCTCGGCGACGTTCTGCTGCCGCAGAAGGAGCGCACGGTGGAAGATCTCGTGAAGGAGATTCTGCGCCCCATGCTCAAGGACTGGCTGGACGCCAATCTGCCGACCATCGTCGAGGATCTGGTGCGGGCCGAGATCGAGCGCGTCGCCCGCCGCCAGCGTTAGGCCCGCGGGCCTCGCCACACACCTCTCTTTCCATTCCCGTGCGGCCGGCGTGTTGACGCCGGACCGTGCGTCCGGCTTAAACGCCGGCTGACCCGTTCCGACCACAGCGGACGCGGAGCCGGCCCGGCGCGCTGCGCCGGCGACGGCCGAGCGGCGCCGCGGAGTCCCGTTCATGCTGGAAAAAGTCTTCGATCCCGCCGCCGTTGAAGATCGCATCGCCGATCGCTGGGAAAATGCCGGCGCGTTCCGCTGCGGCCGTCCCGAGCGCAAGGACGCGGAAGGCTTCTCCATCGTCATCCCACCGCCGAACGTCACCGGCTCCCTGCACATGGGCCACGCGCTCAACAACACGTTGCAGGACGTGCTGGCACGGTTCGAGCGCATGCGCGGCAAGGACGTGCTCTGGCAGCCGGGCACCGACCACGCCGGCATCGCCACCCAGATGGTGGTGGAACGCCAGCTCGCCGCCCAGAAGCTGCCCGGCCGCCGCGACCTCGGCCGCGAGGCCTTCATCGAGAAGGTGTGGGCGTGGAAGGCCGAATCGGGCGGCACCATCGTCAACCAGCTGAAGAAGCTCGGCGCCTCCTGCGACTGGTCGCGCGAGCGCTTCACCATGGATGAGGGGCTCTCCCGCGCCGTCCTCAAGGTGTTCGTGCAGCTCTATCGCGAGGGGCTGATCTACAAGGACAAGCGCCTCGTCAACTGGGACCCCAAGCTGATCACCGCCATCTCGGACCTTGAGGTGCTGCAGGTGGAGGTGAAGGGCAATCTCTGGCACCTGCGCTATCCCATCGAGGGCGAGAAGGACCGCTTCATCGTCGTCGCCACCACCCGTCCCGAGACCATGCTCGGCGACACGGCGGTGGCGGTGCATCCGGACGACGAGCGCTATCGCGACCTCATCGGCAAGCACGTCATCCTCCCGCTGATGGGCCGGCGTATCCCCATCGTCGCGGATGAGTATTCCGATCCCGAGAAGGGCTCCGGCGCGGTGAAGATCACCCCGGCGCACGATTTCAACGACTTCGACGTGGGGCGCCGGCACGATTTGCCGATGATCAACGTGCTCGATGCCGAGGCGCGGATCGACCCGCAGGGTATCCAGGACGATTACGCCGAGCGGCCCGAGGCCTATGTGGACCTGCCGGACGCAGCGGGCGTGCTCAGCCATCTGGCGGGCATGGACCGTTTCGCCGCGCGCAAGCACATCGTCGAGCTGCTCACCTCGCTGGAGCTGCTGGAGACCATCGAGCCGCACACCCACATGGTGCCCCACGGCGACCGCTCCAACGTGGTCATCGAGCCGTGGCTGACCGACCAGTGGTACGTGGACGCCAAGACCCTCGCCCAGCCGGCGCTGGCGGCGGTGCGCGAGGGGCGCACCACCTTTGTGCCGAAGAACTGGGAAAAGACCTATTTCGAGTGGCTGGAGAACATCCAGCCCTGGTGCATCTCGCGCCAACTCTGGTGGGGCCACCAGATCCCGGCCTGGTACGACCCCTTCGGCAACGTCTTCGTCGCCGAGGACGAGGATCAGGCTTTCGAGGAGGCGCTGGCCCACAATGTCGGCAATGAGAGCCTGTCGCCCGAGGAGGCGCAGGCGCTGATCGACGATGCGGACAAGCGGGCAGGGTTCCTCACCCGCGACGAGGACGTGCTGGACACGTGGTTCTCGTCCGCCCTGTGGCCCTTCTCCACCATGGGCTGGCCCGACGAGACGGCCGAGCTGAAGAAGTTCTATCCCACCAGCGTGCTGGTGACGGGCTTTGACATCATCTTCTTCTGGGTCGCCCGGATGATGATGATGGGCCTGCACTTCATGGACGGCGAAGTGCCGTTCAAGGACGTCTACATCCACGCCCTCGTCCGCGACGAGAAGGGGGCGAAGATGTCGAAGTCCAAGGGCAACGTCATCGACCCGCTCGACCTGGTGGAGAAGTACGGCGCGGACGCCCTGCGCTTCACACTTGCCGCCATGGCGGCGCAGGGACGCGACATCAAGCTCGCCACCTCCCGCGTCGAGGGCTACCGCAACTTCGCGACCAAGCTCTGGAATGCGGTCCGGTTCGCCCAGATGAACGGCTGCGTGCGCGCGGACGGGTTCGATCCGGCGAAGGTGGAGGGCACCCTCAACCGCTGGATCATCGGCGAGGCCGCGCGTGCGTCGTCAGAGGTGAGCGAGGCGATCCTCGCCTATCGCTTCAACGAGGCAGCCGGCGCGGTCTACCGCTTCATCTGGAACGTGGTGTGCGACTGGCACCTGGAACTGGCGAAGCCCGTGCTCTCCGGCCCCGACGGCGCGGCGAAGGACGAGACCCGCGCCGCCACCGCCTATGTGCTCGACGTGGCCATGGGCCTGCTGCACCCGTTCATGCCGTTCCTCACCGAGGAATTGTGGTCGGAGACCGGCAAGGAGGGGCCGGCGCGCACCAGCCTGCTCGCGCTGGCGCCGTGGCCGGACCTGACTGGCCTCGAGGCGCCCGACGCCGAGGCCGAGGTGGGCTGGGTGGTGGACCTCATCACCGAGATCCGCTCCGTGCGGGCGGAGATGAACGTGCCGGCTGGCGCGCAGGTGCCCCTCGTGCTGGTGCAGCCCGGCGCGGAGACGACCGCGCGCGTGGCCGCCTGGGATGACGCCATCCGCCGCCTCGCCCGCCTGTCCGACGTTTCTGTGTCCGATCAGGTGCCCGCCAGCTCGGTGCAAATGGTGGTCCGGGGCGAAGTGGTGGCTCTGCCGCTCGCCGGCGTGGTCGACCTCGGCGCGGAGCTGGCCCGCCTGCGCAAGGAAGAGGGCAAGCTCGACCAGGAGGTCGCCCGCATCGACGCCAAGCTCGGCAACGAGAGCTTCGTCGCCCGAGCGCCGGAAGAGGTGGTGGAAGCCGAGCGCGAGAAGCGCGAGGAATACGTCCTGCGCAAGGAGAAGGTCCGGGCCGCCATCAGCCAGCTCTCCGCTGGTGCCTGAGGGCGCGGCTTTCCGAAACGTCAATGGCGAGTGGCCGAGGCGCGGGGGCAAGTGTTGCCGCCGCGCCTCAGTTTTTGCCGACCGTCTTGATCATGGTTAAGACTTGAACTTTCCGGCCGCCTTCTTGCAGGGTCTTGGCGCCTGTTATTGTGACAGAGAAGACACACTCCCGATCCTTTGAACGTGCTGGGTTCCCGTAGGGGCCTTACGCCGCGAACTCGCCACAAAACGACATGAAATCGAACCTCAACGCGCTGCGGTGAGCGTAACCCGGAATGTGTTTCCGGCCGCCGCGCCTGAGGTGGGTCCTGATGGACGGTCGTTGCACATGGCGAGAGGATGCCCCGGCGGGCGGCGCCGGGCTTCGCCCGAAAGGTCGCCTCAGAGGTGCCGCTGCTCGGCCTTTCCTCGGCCCCGATATTGCCGCCGCGTCAGTTCACCTTCCGTCCATCATGAATTCGGTTGCGACACACGGGACATTTCGGGGCGCGATGAACGGGACGGCGAGCGCGTCGCGCCGCCGCCCGCGCCGGGTGCGCGTGCCTGCCGCGATTACCGGCGTGCTCTTCCTCGCCGTGGCCGGTCTTGCGGCCGGCCGCGCCCATGCCTTCGACGGCACCGCGCAGACCCTCCAGCCCTACGAGATGCAGCCGCTGACGCCGCCGGCCAACGTGCCGCTGGCGCCGCAGGTTCGCCCCGTGGACGAAGCCTTCCGCACCGGGGCGCAGGCGCTCCGCGCCGGCCAGACCGCCAAGGGCATCGACGCCCTCGGCTATGCGGCCGCGCAGGGCCACGCCATGGCCCAGTGGAAGCTCGGCCGCATCTATATGGACGGTGACGGCGTCAAGCGCGACGACGCCAAGGCGTTCGAATATTTCCAGAAGATCGCCAGCAGCCACGCCGAGGACTATCCCGGCACTGCTCAGTCGCGGTTCGTCGCCAATGCCTTCGTGGCGCTGGGCTCCTATTATCTCGTGGGCATCCCCTCCGCCGGGGTGAAGCGCGATCCCTCCCGGGCGCGGGACATGTTCTCCTATGCCGCCTCCTACTTCGGCGACGCGGACGGGCAGTACCAGCTCGGCAAGCTCTATCTTGAAGGCGTCGGCGGCCCCCGCGACGCGCGCAACGCCGGCCGCTGGCTGACGCTCGCTTCTCAGAAGGGCCAGTACGAGGCCCAGGCGACTCTCGGCGTGCTGCTCTTCCGCGGTGACGAGGGCGTGCCCCGCCAGCGGGCCCGTGGCCTGATGTGGCTGACGTTGGCCCGCGATTCCGCCGTTCGTCCTGAGGACAAGTGGGTGGTGAACGCCCACGAGCAGGCTTTCGCCGAGGCGACGCCGGACGAGCGCGAGAAGGCGCTCGGCTATCTGGAAGTGTGGCTGAAGACGGCGAAGCGCTGAGATCTACCCGTCCGAGGGGCGTTCGCCGTCGTAGCGCGGCAATGCCGCGCCGAGATCACGCGCCATGTGCAGTGCCGAGCTGACCCAGATGTGATGGGTCGGCGATACGCGGTCGGGATCGTCCAGCGTACCGATGGTGACGTCCACATCAGCTTCCCGCGCCATGTCGAACACGATCGGGCTGCCGCAATTGCCGCAGAAGCGCCGGGTGACGCCGGGGCTCGATTCGAAGATGGCAGGCTCGCCCGAGATGAAGGCGACATCCTCCCGCGCCACGGAAACCCAGGGCAGGGCCGCGGAGCCGGAGGCGCGGCGGCACATGGTGCAGTGGCACCAATAGGCGCTTTTCACCCGTTGCAGTCGGTAACGCAGGCGGCCGCACAGGCAGCCACCTTCGAGCGTCGTCGTGTCCCCCGCCATTTTGTCCTCACGCCGCGATGGAGAAGTCGGCCCACACCGGCACATGGTCGGACGGCTTCTCCCAGGCGCGGACATGCTTGTCGACGCCGGTGGCAATCAGCCGGTCGGCCGCCTGCGGCGACAGCAGGAGGTGGTCGATGCGGATGCCGTTGTCCCGCTGCCAGGCGCCGGCCTGGTAATCCCAGAAGGTGAACAGCCGGCCGGCGTCGGAGGTGGCGCGCAGGGCGTCGGTAAAGCCGAGATTGAGCAGGGAACGGAACGCCTGCCGGGTGCGCGGCAGGAACAGGGCATCGCCCGTCCAGGCCGCGGGATCGGCGGCGTCGCGCGGCTCGGGAATCACGTTGAAGTCGCCTGCGAGCACCAGCGGCTCCTCCAGCTTCAGCCGGTCGGCGGCGAAGGCGGACAGGCGCTCCATGAAGCCGAGCTTGTAGGGGTATTTCTCGGTCTCCGGCGGGTTGCCGTTGGGCAAATAGATGCAGGCCACCCGCACCACGCCGCCCTTCACCGACACCACCGCCTCGATGAAGCGGGCCTGCTCGTCTCCGTCATCGCCGGCAAGGCCGTGGGTCACGTCCTCCAGCGGCAGGCGGGAGAGGAGGGCGACGCCATTGAAGCCCTTCTGCCCATGCACGCTCACGTTATAGCCCAGCGCCTCGAACGCCTCCTTCGGGAAGGCCTCGGTCTGGCACTTGATCTCCTGGATGCAGACCACGTCCGGCCGGGTCTCGCCCAGCCAGCGGACCGCGTGGTCGAGACGCTGGCGGATGGAATTCACGTTCCAGGTGGCGATGCGCATGGGATGGCGGCTCCTTCGCGGGGGAGGATACGCCGGCCCACCGGGGAGGCAATGGGGCGGAGCGCCTTACCTATCGCCACACCTCTCACGACCCGCCAAAGGGTTGCGGCAGCGAGCAAAGAGTGGCAGGAACGCCGGATGACAATCTCTGGCGGCCCGGCGGCATGACCTTCGCGTCCATCGAATTCCTGTTCTATTTTTTCCCGCTCTTTCTGGTCGCCTATTTCTCCGCGAAGACCATCACCACGCGGAACTACATCTTTCTGGCCTTCTCGCTCGTCTTCTATTCGGCGGGCTATACGCCGCACATCCTCATCCTGCTTGCTTCGGTTGCGGCCAACTTCTTCCTCGCCAAGGCCATCGAGGTGCGCGAAGGCGCGGAGCGCAAGCGCGTGCTGGCGCTGGGCGTGACGCTGAACCTGCTCCTGCTCGGGGTATTCAAATACACCGGCTTCCTGGCGGAGAACCTCAACGCCCTCATCGAGCCGGCCGGACTGTTGCTGCCGGTGCCGCAGATCTCGCTGCCGCTGGGCATCTCCTTCTATTCGTTCCACGCCATTTCCTACCTCGCGGACATCTACAAGAAGAAGGTCCACGCCAACCGCGATCCGGCGCAGTTCGCCCTCTACATGTGCATGTTCCCGCAGCTCGTGGCCGGCCCCATCGTGCGCTACGCCACCGTGGCGCGGCAGCTCTCGCAGCGGCGGGTGACGCTGGGGCGGTTTTCGGCGGGCGCGCGGCTGTTCGTGATCGGTCTCGCCTGGAAGGTGCTGATCGCCGACGAGGTGGCGCGGCTGGTGGACGGGGTGTTCGACACCACCACCCACCCGACCTTCGTGGAGGCCTGGCTCGGCCTCTATGCCTATACGGTGCAGATCTATTTCGACTTCGCCGGCTATTCCACCATGGCGGTCGGCCTCGGCATCATGGTGGGCTTCGTGCTGCCGCGGAACTTCCGGCTGCCCTATACCGCCCATTCGATCACCGATTTCTGGCGGCGCTGGCACATGAGCCTGTCCGCCTTCCTGCGCGATTACCTCTACATCCCGCTGGGCGGAAACCGGCGCGGAGAGATGCGCACCTACATCAATCTCTCCGTGGTCTTCCTGCTGTGCGGACTGTGGCACGGGGCAAGCTGGACCTTCGTGATCTGGGGTGCGCATCACGGCGCCCTCCTCATCATCGAGCGCGCCTTCCTCGGCCGCTGGCTGAAGCGGATGCCCGGCGTCGTCAGCCACCTCTACACGGTGCTGGTGGTGATGATCGGCTGGGTCTGGTTCCGCGCCGACAGCCTGCCCGGCGCCATCGACATGTTCCATGGCCTCTCCGGCCTCAACGGCTTCAGCCGTGCCTCCATGGCGCTGGGCTTCGGGCTGACGCCGCTCGCCATCATGGCCCTGGTCGTGGGCGGGCTGATCGGCTTCTTCCGCTGGCCGCGCTGGAAAATCCTGTCGGGGGAGGGGGCCATGGCGCGGGTGGTGGATTTCGCGCTGATCGCGGTGCTGATGCTGGCGAGCGTCGCCTGGGTGGGCGGCACCAACGGCACGCCCTTCCTCTATTACCGGTTCTGAGGAGCGCCCGATGACACTGCTCTCCCGGCATCGCCGCTATCTGGGCGTCCTCGTCGCGGCCCTGTTCGGCTTCCTGCTGCTGTCGAACCTCATTCCCGACCCGCTCGCGAGCATGCAGTGGCGCGTGAAAGTGGCGCCCGAATGGGAGTTCAGCCGCAAGCTGGACCTGTGGTTCCGCAACATCGGCATCTTCATCCAGGACAATTTCGGCTTCCGCGCCACCCTGCCGGTTCTGCGCCGGGAGCTTCGGGCGGAGCTGGACTCCCCCGACAGCAAGCCGTTCTACGCCGGCCGTGACGGCCAGCTGTTCTGGGGCCGGGAGCAGACGCCCGCGCAATCCGCCGGTGCGCTGGTGCGGACGGCCAACGTGGAGCGCTTCGTCGACATGCTCGGCGAGATGCAGCGCATCCTTGCACCCCTCGGCACAAAGATCGTCGTCGCCCTCCCGCCCAACGCCCAGTCGGTGGAAACTGAGGCGCTGCCGCTGTGGAACGATGCGCTCACTTACCCCACGACGGAATACGACCTCGCGCTGGCGGGGCTGAAAGCGCGGGGCGTCACCACTGTGGACCTGCGCCCGGTGCTGAAGGCGAGCCCGGCGCCGCGCTATCTCCTCACCGACACCCATTGGAACGCCCGCTCGAGCATTCTCGCCTTCAATGCGGTGATGGTCGCCGCCGGTCATCCCGACTGGCAGGTGGACCCGGCGCAGGTGGTCGGCCAGCTGGAGCCGGCCGCGCGGGGCGACCTGCTGCGCGCCATGCGCATGCCGCCGGAGGTGAAGGAGGAGGATTTTCGCCTCAACCTGCCGGCCAAGGCGTCAAAGCCGCGCTTCGACCCCGTGCTGCGCAGCCTCAACGAGCACATCGCCTTCAAGTCGGTGGTGCGGGACTACGCGCCGGAGGGGCTCAGGGTCCTGATCATGGGCGATTCCTTCACCGCCCTGGCGTGGCCGCGCCTGTTCGCCAATGCACCGGTGAAGGAGGTGGCCTGGATGCACGCCTCCGCCCGGGTGACGGGCAATTGCGACTTCAGCTTCGACGACGTGAAGCGCTACGCGCCGGACCTCATCATCTATGCCCGCACGGAGCGCTTCTTCCCCTGCTACGGCGACGACTGGCCAAAGGGCTTGCCGCGCCTGTGGCGCAGCGCCGTGCCGCGCAACGTGGCGCCTTAGCAGGCGTGCGGCGTTCCAGCCGCGAAGCTGGAACGCGAGCGGATCAGACCGCGAAGCTGGACCCGCAGCCGCACTTGGCGGTGGCCATGGGGTTCGAGATCTTGAAGGCGGAGCCCATCAGGTCGGCCTTGTAGTCGAGCTGGGAGCCCTTGAAATAGTCGAGCGACATGCGATCGACCACGATCTTGGCGCCTTCCTTCTCGATGACGAGGTCATCGTCCGACTGTTCCTGCGTCACATCATACTTGTAGGAAAAGCCGGAACAGCCGCCGCCTTCCACGCTGATGCGCAGGAACGTGCCGGCAGGCTCGGGAGAAAGAATCTGGCAGATGCGGCGCGCGGCCGCGTCGGTCACCGTAAAATCCACTTCCGTCACCGGAGCATCGGCGGGAGCGGTCGTCGGGGCGAGGGAGGTTTCCATGGTATCGACTTTACGAATTGAAGCTGGCAATGGCTTCTAAGGTAAGTCCATCCGCCCCCGATTTAAAGGGCGGGCGGTGCAAAAGGGTTTTGTGCGTCGCCGCAGGTTCTTGTGCCGCGCCGGCCGGAACGGGGGAGGGGCGGTCATGGCGGTGAGCGGCGCAACGCCCCGCGTGGCCTGGGCCTGCGAAGCCGAACGGTCTCGCGGCCGGTTGGTCCCGGAACCCGAGATGCCGCCGCGCAGCCCGTTCCGGCGCGATTGCGACCGCATCATCCATTCCACGGCCTTCCGCCGCCTGAAGCAGAAGACGCAGGTCTTCGTCTTCAACGAGGGCGACCACTACCGCACCCGCCTCACCCACACGCTGGAGGTGGTGCAGGTGGCCCGCTCCATCGCCCGCGCGCTGGGGCTGGATGAGGACCTCGCCGAGGCGCTGGCGCTGGCGCACGATCTCGGCCACCCGCCTTTCGCCCATGCCGGCGAGCGGGCGCTGGACGCCTGCATGGCGGGGCAGGGGGGCTTTGACCACAACGCCCAGTCGCTGCGCGTCGTCACCCGCATCGAAGGCCGCTATGCCGCCTTCGACGGCCTCAACCTGACGTGGGAGACGCTGGAGGGCATCGCCAAGCACAACGGCCCGCTGACCGACCGCGAGGGCAACGGCATCGGCCGCTATCGCGACGGCCTGCCCCACGCCATCCGCGTGCATTCGGCCCAGCAGGATCTCGAATTGTGGAGTCACGCCTCTGCGGAGGCGCAGGTCGCCGCCATCTCCGACGACATCGCCTACGACGTACACGATCTCGACGACGGCCTGCGCGCCCGCATGTTCACGCTGGACGATATCGCCGGCCTGCCGCTGGTGGGCGAGGCGCTGGCCAGCGTGCGCGGGCGCTATCCCGGCCTCGACGTGCCGCGCACGGTGAACGAGGTGCTGAGGCTGGTCATCACCCTGCTCATCGAGGACGTGGTCGCCGAAAGCACCTGCCGCGCGCAGGCCGCCGGGGTGGCCTCGGCGGAGGATGTCCGGGCGCTCGGCGCGCCCATCGTCGCCTTCTCGGATGCCATGCGGCAGAAGGAGAAGGCGCTGAAGGGCTTTCTCTTTCCGCGCATGTACCGGCACGAACGGGTCAACCGCATCATGGCCGAGGCGCAGGGGGTCATCCGCGATCTGTTCGCCTATTTCATCAACCGCCCGAAGGACCTGCCGCCTTCCTGGCAGGACGGTATCGAGACGCTGGAAGGCGAGCGCCTCGCCCGCCGCGTCTGCGATTATATTGCGGGCATGACCGACCGCTACGCCCTCGACCAGCACGCCCGCTTCTTTGACTCGACACCGGACTTGCGTTAGGCGCGCCGGCAACCGAACCCGATTGGACCCCATTCCATGAACGTCTACGCGATCTTCGCCGATCACGTCCGCGAAGCCGTCGCCGCCCTTTCCGCCGAGGGCCTCGTCAAATCCGGTCTCGACCTCGCCCGCGTGGTGGTGGAGCCGCCGCGCGATGCGACCCATGGCGACCTCGCCACCAACGCGGCCATGGTGCTGTCGAAGGACGCCGGCCTGAAGCCGCGCGACCTCGCCGAGAAGATCGCGGGCAAGCTGCAGGCGGTGCCGGGTGTGGCGCGGGTGGACGTGGCCGGTCCCGGCTTCATCAACATCGCCCTCGATGCCGCCTTCTGGCCCAAGGTGCTCGCCGCCGCGCTCACAAAGGGCCTCGATTTCGGCCGCTCAAGGCTCGGCGCGGACGAGAAGGTGAATGTGGAGTACGTCTCCGCCAACCCCACCGGCCCCATGCATGTGGGCCATTGCCGGGGCGCCGTATTTGGCGATGCCATGGCGCGCCTGCTGGCCTTCGCCGGCTTTGCCGTGACCAAGGAATATTACATCAACGACGCCGGCGCCCAGGTGGACGTGCTCGGCCGCTCCGTCTTCCTGCGCTATCGCGAGGCGGTGACGGGCGAGAAGGCGGACATTCCGGACGGACTCTATCCCGGTGACTATCTCGTCGCCGTCGGTCAGCAGCTCGCCGAGATGCACGGCGGGGAATACATGGCCGCGCCGGAGAGCGAGTGGCTGCCTGTGTTCCGCTCCTTCGCCATCGGTTGCATGATGGAGATGATCCGCGACGACCTCACGGCCCTCGGCATAGAGTTCGACGTGTTCTTCTCCGAGCGCTCGCTGGCCTTCGGCGCGGTGGACAAGGTGGGCGCCACCATCGAGGCGCTGCGCGCGTCGGGCGAGGTCTATGAGGGACGCCTGCCGCCGCCCAAGGGCGCGCCCATCGAAGATTGGGAGGATCGCGAACAGACCCTGTTCCGCTCCACCGACTTCGGCGACGACGTGGACCGCCCGCTGAAGAAGTCGGACGGCAGCTACACCTATTTCGCCGGCGACATCGCCTACCACAAGGACAAGGTGGAGCGCGGCTTCCTCAAGATGATCGACGTCTGGGGCGCCGACCATGGCGGCTACGTGAAGCGCATGCAGGCGGCGGTGAAGGCCGTGTCGGGCGGCAAGGGCAGCCTCGATGTCGAGCTGATCCAGCTGGTGCGCCTGTTCCGCAATGGCGAGCCGGTGCGCATGTCCAAGCGCGCAGGCTCGTTCGTCACGCTGCGCGAGGTGGTGGACGAGGTGGGCCGGGACGCCGTGCGCTTCATGATGCTGTTCCGCAAGAATGATGCGCCGCTCGACTTCGACCTCGGCAAGGTGATCGAGCAGTCGCGCGAGAATCCCGTCTTCTACGTGCAGTATGCCCACGCCCGGGCCAAATCGATCCTGCGCAATGCAAGCGAGCAGTTCTCCGATCTGCCCGCCGAACCTGCCGCCTTCGCCGGGGCCGCCTTGTCGCGACTCGACGACGAAGGCGAACTGACGCTGCTGCGGCGCATCGCCTCCTGGCCGCGCCTCGTCGAACAGGCGGCAACGGCGCGCGAGCCGCACCGCATTTCGTTCTTCCTGCATGATCTGGCGAGCGAGTTCCACGCCCAGTGGAACCGGGGAAAAGACTTGCCACATTTACGCTTCATTATCGAGAATGATCGAGATTTGACCTCGGCTCGCCTCGCATTGGTGCATGGCGTTGCCACGGTACTCGCTTCCGGTCTCAAGGTGCTCGGGGTGGAGGCCGTTGACGAGATGAAATAATCGCTCGTCCGGTTGCGGTCCGGCGTATGCTGGCCGAGGTGCGGGCGGGGCTTTGTGGCCGGTTCGCGAAGATCCATTTCGCGAGGATCCGGCCGGGTGGGCGGCGCAACACATCGAGGCGACATGGGCGACGAAAGCAGGTACCGCTACCGGCGTGACGATGCTGCCACGGGAAGCGGCCCCGGCTCCCGGCCGGCGCAGGCCGCCAGTGGCGATCGCGCGGGTGGACGTGATCCCCTCGCCGAGCTTGCTCGGCTCATGGATCACGATCCCTTCGACGATTTCGACGGGCTCCAGCCCGAACAGCAGTCCCGTTCGGGCGCGCCCCAGCAGAGCGCGCCCCAGCAGGCGGCCCCCCGCCCGGCCCCCGCGCAGCGTTATGCGCCACCGGCAGCTCCCGCCCCGGCGCAGCGTCTGGCGCCGCCTCAGCCGCCGCGCGCCGCGCTCCAGCCGCCGCC
>NZ_JAYRPE010000081.1:0-4504 GCF_041911315.1 Xanthobacter sp.
CGGCCGCGCGCACCCGCTCCAGCGCCCGCGTGGCGATGGCTTCGAGCGCGGGATCGCCGGACGCGCGCAGGCCCTCGGCCGCCAGCCGGCAGAAGTCCGGGACGGCGGTCTCGATGGATCGCGCGAACCAGGCGCACGCCTCCTCCGCCGCGCCGTCCGCATAGCGCGTGCGGGCATAGTCGAACTGGCCGCGATAATCCCCGCCCAGCGCCGCGCGGCGATACCAGCGGCGCGCCGCCTCGGGGTTGGGCGGCCGGCCCCAGCCCTGCTCAAGGAAGCGGCCGATCATGGCCATGGCCTTGGGATTCCCCTGCCGCGCCGCCCGCACGAACCAGTGCAGCGCAAGGGCGGGATCAGCGGCGAAATCGGCGGCATTCACCAGCAGCGTGCCGAGGTTGAACTGCGCCCACGCATGCCCCGCGTCCGCCGCCGCGCGATAGCGGCGCGCCGCCGCGTCGAGGTCGCGCGGCACGCCCCAGCCCTTCTCATGGCAGCGCCCCACCATGTTCACGCCGTCGAGGCTACCCGCGTCGGCGGCGCTGGTGAACCAGCGGTAGGCGGCTTGCGGATCGCGCGCGACGCCGGTGCCGTCCAGCAGCATCTGGCCGTACACCACCTGCGCGCTCAAGATGCCGTTGTGCGCCGCCGCCCGCACCAGCGCGACGCTCCGCGCCGGCTCCGCCGCAAGCCCCGCGCGCAGCTCGGCCGCGCTCATGCCCTTCAGGGCGCTATAGGAAATCCGCTCGTCGCCCATGCCCGGCCCGCCGCGCCCCGAGGGGCATGCCGGGGCGATAGACCGTTGCGACCCACCTTCATGTCAAGCCGGGACGCGCAGTTCTTAAATGGAACAGTTCTTGTTTTGAATGATTTCAGGCGGTGTACCGATATGTATCATTGAGTATTGCCATATCTCCATCCGCCACTTTTCGGCCCACCTTGGACCAGATCAAAAACATAGTTGTTGCGCTGCGGAATGCGGGGCCTCTATACGTCACGTAACAGAATGATGACTTCCATATACGTGCCACCGCCCGGTTGAGGGGTGGCGCGCCTACAGTCAGGCTTTGCTTCGTCATGGTCCGGAACAGACCTTAACTCCTTCTTTTGCGCTCAATATTGCAGACACCGCCCTGACGCCCGTTCCGTCAGCGCTCGACTATTGCCGAAACCAGCCCGCAGCGCGCCGCCGCAAGCATCGCCGGGCATCTCACCTTACGGGGAAAGATCATGGGAGCGTTGAGCACACTTCGGCCCACCATGTCGCGTTCGACGGTGGGCGCCGGCCTTGTGATGGGCCTGTCGGCCGTGCCCTTCATGGAGGCCTTCGCGCAGCAGGCGGCCGCGCCCGCCGGCGCCGACACGGACCTGCCGACCATCGTGGTCGATGCCGATGGCGAGCCGGTCAATTCGCTGGAGGCGACCACCGGCCTCTCGCGCCTGCCCGGCACCATCCAGGACACGCCGCAGACCGTCACCGTCATCTCCCAGCAGACCATGCAGCAGCAGGGCGTGACCACGCTGGAGCAGGCGCTGCGCAATGTTCCGGGCGTCACCGTCGGCATCGGCGAGGGCGGCGGCGGCATGAACGGCGACCAGTTCCGCATTCGCGGCTTCCAGGCCAAGGGCGACGTCTTCATCAACGGCCTGCGCGACTTCGGCGTCTATGTGCGCGACAACTTCGCCTACGAGAACGTGGAAGTCTTCAAGGGGCCAAGCTCGGAGAGCTTCGGTTCCGGCACCACGGGCGGCGCCATCAACATGCAGCTGAAGCAGGCGCATCGCGGCGACAAGTATGACGTGGACGGCCAGTTCGGCTCCGGGCCGCTCTATCGCGGCGTGTTCGACTTCAACAAGCAGATCGACGACACCACGGCCGCCCGCATCGTCGGCATGTTCAACGCCCAGGACATCGTGGACCGCGACCATGTGGAGGCCAACCGCTGGGGCCTCATGGGCTCGCTGGGCTTCGGCCTCGGCACCAGCCAGACGCTCTATCTCAACTATCTCTACCAGCACGGCGACCGCACGCCGGACTATGGCGTGCCCATCGTGACGCCGCTGTTCAACGATGCGAAGAAGTTCGGTGCCATCGGCGTGCCGGTGACGGAATGGGGCGTTCCGCGCTCCAACTTCTACGGCAAGGTGACGGACCGCGACATCACCGACACCAACATGTTCACGGCGAACTACAAGAACGAGATCAGCGACTGGCTGACCTTCACCAACGACAGCCGCGTCGGCTACTACACGCGCGATTTCGCCGCCTCGGTGCCGGGCTGCAGCAACGGCTCGACCAATACGGTGCCGGCTACGCCGAAGACCTATGCCGCGAGCTGCACGGGGCAGTTCTTCGCCGGCAACAACCCGGCCATCACCTTCGGCGGCGGCAATCCGGGCTATCTGCAGGAAAGTCTCGCGGCCGAGAATGTCGCGACCATGACCGCCAAGTTCAACACCGGCTTCCTCAGGCATGAGCTGGTGACGGGCATCGACTATTACTTCGTCAACGACAGCCGCAACCTGCTCTCCCTCAACGGCTCCAAGGGCCTCTCGACCATCTGGCTCCCGGTCTACGAGAACACGACCGGCTATTATCTCTACGAGAACCCGTTCGGCAACAACGGCCAGAAGATCAGCAACAGCTATGATTTCGGCGCCTTCGCCAGCGACCGCATCTGGTTCACGGACCAGCTCTCCATCCTCGGAGGCATCCGCTGGGACAATTATTCGGCCGATTACAAATACTGGTGCGTGGACGCGCAGGGCACCTCCACCGTGCCGGGCTGCAAGAACAGCAAGGGCACCTGGATCAACGCCGATTCCAACACCCGCTTCTTCAGCCCCAAGGCCTCGCTGATCTGGGAGCCGACGAAGACCCAGACCTATTATGTCTCCTACGCCAAGTCCTTCAGCCCGCAGGGCGGCTTTCCCACCAACGACGTCACCGTGGTCAACCCGGTGCAGAACAATCTCGAGCCGGAAGACAACGAGACGTGGGAGGCCGGCGCCAAGGTCTCGGTGCTGGACGGCAGGCTCGGGCTCACCGGCGCGGTGTTCCGCATCAACAAGAGCAACGTCTTCTACACCGATCCCGTGACCGGAAATTCGGTGGAGAGCGGCGAGAACCAGCGGGTGCAGGGCATCGAGCTGGGCGTGACCGGCACCATCACCGACGCCTGGACCATCCAGGCCGGCTACGCCTATTACTCCAGCGAAATCCTCACCTCGACCACGCTGAGCTACATCGGCAACGAGGTGCCCTTCGTCTCGCCCAACAACTTCACGCTCTGGACCACCTACGACCTCATCAAGGGCGGCGTGGTGCGGGCCATCCCCGGCCAGCTTCTGGTGGGCGGCGGCA
The DNA here is from genome assembly GCF_041911315.1 of Xanthobacter sp. NCBI lineage: Bacteria > Pseudomonadati > Pseudomonadota > Alphaproteobacteria > Hyphomicrobiales > Xanthobacteraceae > Xanthobacter > Xanthobacter sp. The sequence continues at coordinate 3,362 of NZ_JAYRPE010000081.1, forward strand.
TCACCTATGCCGACGGCTATTTCACCAACAGCGCCAATACGGCCATCATTCCCGAGACCTTCTCGCTCGACGCGCTGATCTCGTACAAGCACGACAAGTATCGCGTGGCGCTCAACGGCTACAACCTCACCAACGCGCTGAACTATTCGGCCGGCTGGGGCAACCGCGCCGTTCCCGCGCCGGGCCGCTCGTTCACGCTGAGCGTGGGCTACACCTTCTGATCGTCACGAAAACGGCGTCGGCGCGGTCCACACGGCCGGGCCGACGCTGCCCGTTTCTGGATGCGCGATGCTCGTTGAAATCCCCGATCTCCTCACCGCGGCCGAGGTCGCCCACTGCCGCCGCGTGCTGGAAGGCTCGCCCTGGGTGGACGGCCGCGTGACGGCCGGCGCGCAGGCGGCGAAATCCAAGCAGAATTTGCAGATTCCGGTGGAGTCGGCCGAGGCGCAGGAGCTGGGTGATCTCATCCTGCGGGCGCTGGGCCGCAACGGGATTTTCAACTCGGCGGCCATGCCGCTCCATGTGCTGCCGCCCATGTTCAACCGCTACGACGTGGGCATGAAGTTCGGCGCCCATGTGGATGGCGCCATCCGGGCCATCCCCGGCGCGGGGCGGCGGATGCGGGCGGATGTCTCCACCACCGTCTTTCTCACCGATCCCGCCGATTATGACGGCGGCGAACTCCTCATCGAGGACAGTTACGGCGTCCACGAGGTGAAGCTGCCCGCCGGCCATGCGGTGGTCTATCCCGCCAGCAGCCTGCACAGCGTGCGCGAGATCACCCGTGGCAGCCGCTGGGGCTCCTTCTTCTGGACCCAGTCCATGATCCCGGACGACGGCCGCCGCGCCCTGCTCTACGACCTCGACCTCGCCATCATGGCGGTGCGCAGCCGGCTGCCGGACGATGAGCCGGCGGTGCTCCAGCTCACCAACGTCTATCACAACCTGCTCCGGAGCTGGGCGCAGATGTAAAGCCCGCGCGGCGCTTGAGCGAAGGCAACGGGAAAGCCCGCGCGGCGCCTGAGCGAAGGCAACGGGAAAGCCCGCGCGGCGCCTGAGCGAAGGCAACGGGAAAGCCCGCGCGGCGCCTGAGCGAAGGCAACGGGAAAGCCCGCGCGGCGCCTGAGCGAAGGCAACGGGAAA
>NZ_JAYRPE010000082.1:0-62411 GCF_041911315.1 Xanthobacter sp.
CCACGGCCGGGGTGCTGGCCGGTGGCCTCCTCGCGGCTGTGGCCGGGCCGACGCTGGCGGGTTTCGCCGAAAGCCTCGCCGCCCCCTTCTTCCTCGTCGGCGCGGCTGCGCTGGCGGCGCTGGCGCACACCTGCTCGCTGGGCGTCGCGGTGATGCTGGCGGACGATCCGACCTCCACCTTCCGCCCCAAGGTGACGGCGCCCCTCTCGGCCATCGTCTGGCCGACGCTGGTGGCCGGCACGGCGTGGTTCGGCATGAACGCCGTCATGTCCGGCGCGCCGCTGGCGCTGGTGGGCTGCGGCATCGGCGGGGCGGCGGTGTTCGGCTTCATCGCTTTGCACGTCGCGGCCATGTATGCGCCGGCCGTGCCGCTGGCCCTCGCCGGGGACCGCCTGCCGCCGCTGGCCATCGCGCTCACGGGTGTCGTTCTCGTCGCCATCGGCGTGCCGCTGCAGCGGCTCGCGACGCCGGAGAGCATCACGGCGGCGCTGATCTGCGTCGGCGCCGGCTGGTCCGTCGCCACGGTGGGGGCGACCGCCTGGATCTACCAGTCCGGCCAGCCGAGCCGCCTCGCTTTGGCGCTGCACGACGGCGGGCTGTTCGCCCTCGCCATTTGCGGCGCGCTCACCGGCTACCTGCTGGCCTGAATCGTCCCGGAGCGGTAGGCAGGGGAGACGAACCCCGGAGCCCCGCCTTGACCCATCCCTTCGCCCTCGATGGACAGACCGCCCTCGTCACCGGCTCGGCCTCCGGCCTCGGCTTCGAGATGGCGCTGGCGCTGGCGCAGGCCGGCGCCCATGTGCTGGTGAACGGGCGCCATGCCGAGCGGCTCGGCGCCGCCGTCACCGCCATCATCCGCAAGGGCGGCAAGGCGGAACCCTTCCTGCTCGACGTGTTCGACGCGGAGGCTGTGGATGCGGCCATGGCCAAGGCCCCGCCCATCCACATCCTCGTCAACAATGCCGGCGCCCGCGACCGCCGCGCCTTCCTCGACATGGAGGATGCCGACTTCCGCCGGCTGGTGGACATGGACCTGCTGGCCCCCGCCCATCTCACCCGGCAGGTGGCGCGGGGCATGGTGGCGCGCAAGGCGGGCGGGCGCATCATCAACATCACCTCCATCGCCGGTCCGCTCTCCCGCGCCGGGGATGCCGCCTACACCACGGCGAAGGGCGGGCTGGAGGCGCTGACCCGCGCGCTCGCCGCCGATCTCGGCCCGCACGGCATCACGGTGAACGCCATCGCCCCCGGCTACATGCTCACCGCGGCCAACGAGGCGCAGTCGCGCGACCAGACGCTGCGGGAATGGCTTTCGCGCCGCACTTCGCTCGGCCGCTGGGGGCATCCGGAGGAGGTGGCGGGGGCGGCGGTGTTCCTCGCCTCGCCGGCGGCGTCCTACATCACCGGCCAGATCCTGGCGGTGGATGGGGGCTATATGGCCCACTTCTGACGTATGGCTCAGCGCACCCAGAAGCGCGGCATGAACAGCACCAGCACGGTGAGGATTTCCAGCCGCCCCAGCATCATGGCGGCGGTCAGCAGCCACAAGGCGGGATCGGGCAGGCCACCGAAATTGGAGGCCGGCCCCACCACAGGACCGAGGCCCGGCCCCACGTTGGCGAGGCAGGCGATGGCCGCCGAGAAGGCGGTGCGCAGATCGAGCCCCATCGCGTTCAGCGCCACGCCCACCAGGAAGAAGGTGAGGAGATAGAGGAAGACGAAGGAGAGCACCGAGCCCACAACGTCGTCAGACACCGGCGCCCCACCATAGCGGATGGGGAAGATGCCGGCCCGGAACGAGATGCGCTTCAGGTGCTGGCGGATGGCCTTGGCGGTAATGGCGAGCCGGAGCGCCTTCAGCCCGCCCGAGGTGGAGCCAGTGCAGCCGCCGAGGAACATCAGCACGAAGAAGAGGGCATCCGAGAACGGCCCCCAGTTCGTGTAGTCCACCGACATGAAGCCGGTGGTGGAAATGAGCGAGCTGACCGTGAACAGCGCACTGCGCAGCGCCATCTCACCGCTCGCGATGCCCTGCAGGCTCTGCTGGGCGAAGGACAGCAGCGTGAACACGCCGACGATGGCGAGGAAGACCCGTACCTCGGGATTGGTGAACAGCCGGCTCGCATCCCCCGACAGCGCCCGCACATAGAGCGGGAAGGGCAGGGCCGCGGCCAGCATGAAGACGATGGCCACATAGTCCACCGCCGGGCTCGCGAAAACCGAGAGCGAGGCGTCCGAATTGGCGAAGCCGCCGCTCGACAGGGTGGACATGGCGAGCGTCACCGCATCGAACGGCTTGAGGCCCGCCGCCAGATAGCACCCGGCGCAGATGACGGTGAGCAGCACGTAGGCCTGGAGCAGGCGCTTGGCGATGCTGCCGGCGCGGGGCAGGAACTTGTCGGACTTGTCGGAGGATTCGGTGCGGAACAGCTGCATCCCGCCGATGGAGAGCACCGGCATCACGGCGATGGCGATGGCGATGATGCCGATGCCGCCGAACCAGTGCAGCAGCGCCCGCCACAGCAGGATGCCCGGCGACATGGCGTCGAGCCCCGACATGACGCTGGCGCCGGTGGTGGTGAGGCCGGACATGCTCTCGAACATGGCCCGCGTGAAGGAGAGGCGGGAAGACCCCCACATCAGCGGCAGCGCGGCGAACACCGAGAGCACCACCCAGACCGAGGTGGTGAGCACGAAGGCCTGGCGCAGATCGAGCTTGCGGGTCAGCTGGCCGCGCCCGGTCATCCACAGGAGCACGCCGACGAAGATGGTGACGGCGGCCGAGCCGACGAAAGCCGCGCCCGCGAACGTCTCCCGGCTGTTGGCGCGGGCGGCGAAATCGGCCACGGCGGGTGCCAGCATGGCGGCGCCGAGGATGGCGAGCAGGATGCCGAGCGTGGCCGCGACCGGGCGCAGGCTGAGGACCGATACGGCCTCGGCCTCCACGGTGGGAATGCCCGCGTGCATGATCTCCCCTCTCGCCCGGTTCGCTGCAACGTCAATAAAGGACAGGGGCCAAAAAAAGCTAAAGCCGAAAAGGCCAAGGCCGAAAAAGGTTAAAGCTGAACAGGTTTCCCCGCCCGGCCTGCGCCGGGCGGATGGGTGGGGTCAGTTGAGGACGCGGCGCACGTCCGGCACGTCCAGGGAGAAGGCCGGGATCTCGATGGAGAAGGCCTCCCCCGTGTCGGTGACCATCTCGTAGCGTCCGCGGATGATGCCGGTGGCCGTGTTGAGCGGCACCCCGCTCGTGTATTCGAACCGGCCGCCGGGCGGCAGGGTCGGCTCCTCGCCGACGACGCCGGCCCCGTGCACCTCCTCGGTGCGGCCGTTGGCGTCGGTGATGATCCAGTGGCGCGCCTTGAGCTGCACCGTCTCCTGGCCCAAATTGGCCACCTCGATCGTATAGGCCCAAAAATGACGGCCCTGGTCGGGCTCCGACCGCTCGGCCACATAACGCGGCGTCGCGGTCACCTGAATATTCCGAGTGATGGCGCGGTACATACCCGCTCGACCTCCTCACACCGCGGGAGAAAATGCCCCCGCGGCGCATAGTGAACCTGCGTTGTCGCCCGCGCGCAACAGGACATGGTGCGGCGCGGCAGTCCGTGCGGCACGACGCCTGCAATCACAAGGCTTCGGCGGCTCCGGTCAGGTCGGCGATCAGGTCGTCGGCGTGCTCGAGGCCCACGGAGAGGCGCAGGAGGCCGTCGGAAATGCCCATCTCCGCCCGCGTCTCCGGCGTGAATCGCTGGTGCGTGGTGGTGGCGGGGTGGGTGATGAGGCTCTTCGCATCGCCCAGATTGTTGGAGATGCGGATGAGCCGCAGGGCGTTGGCGAAGCGGAAGGCGCCGGCCTTGCCGTCCTTCACCACGAAGGTGACGAGGGTGCCGCCGCCCTTCATCTGCCGCTTCGCCAGTTCCGCCTGCGGGTGATCGGCGCGGCCGGGATAGATCACCTTTTCCACGCCCGGCAGGGCGGCGAGGGCGTCGGCCACCTTGCCGGCGCTCGCCTGCATGCGCTCCACGCGCAGGGCCAGCGTCTCCAGCCCCTTCAGCATGATCCACGCATTGAAGGGCGAGATGGAGGGGCCGGTCTGGCGCAGGAAGGTCTGGAGGTGGTCGGTGACGAACTGCTTGGAGGAGAGGATCACCCCGCCGAGGCAGCGGCCCTGGCCGTCCACATGCTTGGTGGTGGAATAGACCACCACGTCCGCCCCCAGCTCGAACGGATGCTGGAGGAGGGGGGTGGCGAACACGTTGTCCACCACGAGGCGCGCCCCCGCCGCGTGGGCGATCTCGGCCACCGCGGCGATGTCGATCAGGTCCAGCGTCGGGTTGGTGGGGCTTTCGAGGAACAGGATCTTGGTATTGGGCTTCACGCCCGCCTTCCAGGCGTCGAGGTCGCCGCCGTCGATGAGCGTGGTCTCGACGCCGAAGCGGGGGAGGAAGTCCTCCAGGATCCAGCGGCAGGAGCCGAACAGGGCGCGGGCGGCGAGCACATGGTCGCCGGCGGAGAGCTGGCACAGGAGGGCGGCATTCACCGCCGCCATGCCGGACGCCGTGGCGCGCGCCGCTTCCGCCCCTTCGAGCAGCGCCATGCGCTCCTCGAACATGGCGGTGGTGGGGTTGGAATAGCGGGAATAGACGAAGCCGGGGTCCTCGCCCTTGAAGCGCGCCTCGCAGCTTTCGGCGTCGTCATAGACGAAGCCCTGCGTCAGGAAGAGCGCCTCGGAGGTTTCGCCGAAGGGGGAGCGCGTCGTCCCGCCATGGACTAGCCGTGTTTCCGGGTGGAGTGTAAGGGGATCGCGGGGGACGAACCGGGGGGGCTTTGGCGCCACGGACATGACGGTCTCCGAGGGGAGGCCGAGGGGACCGGACCGGGCGTTCGCCATATGCGCAGACGGAGCTGCCGCACAGACGGACCGACCTTGTCGTCTCCCCGGCCTTTTAGCATGGTTGTTTAACGTGGCTGCAAGCCGGCCGGCTCAAATTCTCCACGGCCGCACTAAAGAGCGGGGCCCCCTTGGCGTCAAGGGCTCCGTCCGGTAAATCGAACAAAAAGGACGGGAAAGCGGATATGACGATGCGTGCCACGGAGCATCTGAAGCCCGGCATCCTGCCCGCAGAGGCGATCGGGGCGCTGAAGGCGTCCGGCGCCATCGCCTGCCGCAAGGCGCTGGACGACGACCAGATCCAGCCGGCAAGCCTGGACCTGCGCCTCGGCCGCACCGCATGGCGGGTGCGCGCGAGCTTCCTGCCGGGCGCCGGCGTCTCGGTGAAGGAACGGCTCGGCGACCTCGCTTTGCATGATTTCGATCTCACCAAGGGCGCGGTGCTGGAAACCGGCTGCGTCTATCTGGTGGAACTGTTCGAGCGGCTGAAGCTGCCGGCGGATCTGGCCGCCGCGGCCAACCCGAAGAGCTCCACCGGGCGGCTCGACGTGTTCGTGCGCGTCATCACCGACGGCGCGCGGGCCTTCGACACCATCCCGGCCGGCTATAACGGCCCGCTCTATCTGGAAATTTCGCCGCGCACCTTCCCCATCCTGGTGCGCACCGGCTCGCGCCTGTCGCAGGTGCGGTTCCGCCGGGGCGTGTCACGGCTGTCCGATCTGGAGCTTCTGAATCTCCAGACCGCCGAATGCCTCGTGGATGCGACGAGCCCGGATGTGGCGGCGGGCGGCATCGCATTGGGGGTGGACCTCGCCGGCGATGCGCTGGGCGGGCTCATGGGCTTCCGCGCCAAGAAGCATACGGGCGTGATCGACGTGGACCAGGCGGGCGTGCTGGACGTGGCGGACTTCTGGGAGCCCATCCATGTCCGGCCGGACCGCCCGGCCAGCCTCGTGCTCGATCCCGATGCCTTCTACATCCTCGCCTCCCGCGAGGCGGTGCATGTGCCGCCGGACTATGCGGCGGAGATGGTGCCGTTCGATCCGCTGGTGGGCGAGTTCCGGGTGCATTATGCCGGCTTCTTCGATCCCGGTTTCGGCAATCCGGCGGCCGGCGGGCGCGGTGCGCGAGCGGTGCTGGAGGTGCGCTCCCGCGAGGTGCCGTTCATTCTGGAGCACGGGCAGACCGTGGGCCGCCTCGTCTACGAGCGCATGGCCGCGCGCCCCCACACGCTCTATGGCGCCGACATGCGCTCCCACTATCAGGGCCAGGGGCTGAAGCTCTCCAAGCACTTCAAGCCGGTCGCGCTCTAGAGCGCGATCCGAGCGGATTAGCATCAACCCGCTCCGTGAGTCGCCCTCTGAACCCAGAGTGGAGAACGCGCCGGCTCGTCCTTGGAGCGCTCCGTTGCGCGTGTCGACGGGGCCACCGCTAAAGAAAGCCGCAGCGGGCGCCAGACACGGCTTGCGCATGACAGGTCAGCGCGAAATGGTCGCCTTCCACTTTCCGGCAGCTTTCGACCAGGCGCAATTGTAATCGCCGGCGATCATATTGCCCTTTACGGTTCCGGTATATTCGCAGCCGGCCTTGCCGACGCCGGGCCCGGACGTGTCATCCCGTGTGATCGAAACGACATTTCCACTCACGGTCATCTGAAGACTGGCGCGGACAACGCGATTGTCTTTGGTCCAGACGGCCTGAAATGTGTTGGACCGGCCGACGCGCGTCCACACGCCCTGCCATCCGGCTTCCTGTTCGTTCCAGATTGTGCCCAGATCGACGGGAGTCTGGGCGTTGGCCAGATGCATTCCCGCAGTCGTAAGCGCCATCACGGCGACCAAATTGCAAACGCCAGCCCGCGTCATCATCTCCCCCCATGGGTGATGGCCGTGGCACCCCAATTTTGCCCGGCCGTCACCCCGATTTCGACTGTACAGCCACGTGGACTGCGGGCAAGGCTGGATCTAAGGCGCTGGCGTGGCCGGGGCGGCCCCCGCAGCGATCATGTCTTCCTTGCGCCACGGCTTGTCGCGCAGGCCCGCATTGAGTTCGCGCAGCGGCCTCAGCAGCGCCTCCGAATAGGCGAGATAGTCCGCCACCAGCGGCAAAGTTTCCCTGAGCTTGGCGTCGTCGGCGAGGCCGAGCACGGTGGAGACGGCGGCGGCCACGGCGGGATTGGCGGCATCGGCGCTGCCGGCGCCGGCCTCCCCCAGCACCACCTCGAAGGCGGTGAGGGTGCGCGAGCGGGCCGCCTCCACCACGGTCACGAGTTGCTCCGAGGGGTTCGCGGCGGCGAGGCGGTGGGCCACGTCCTCCATGAGGGCGAGATAGGTGATGAGCACGTCGAGGGTGGAGACGATGTTGGCCACGTCTCCCGCCGAATGGCCGAACACCTGCTCGGCGCCGAGATTGGGCAGGCGCAGGCCGAGGGAGCGGACATCCCGCACCAGCGCCGCGACACTGGTCGTCTCGCCGGGATGCGGCCACCACGATGCAAAGGCCGCCCGGCAGCGCCGGAGCAGCGCGCGCACCTCGGGCCGCACCTGATCGGTGAGGTAGACCGGCAGCACGATGAACGACACCGCCAACGCCACCGCCGCGCCGATGGCCGTCTCGTAGACGCGGGCGACCATGCCCTCCGGCCCGAGCCCGGAGATGATGTGAAGGCCCAGCACCACCGAGAGGCCGACCGCGGCGGAGGCGATGTCGTAACGGTCCTTCTGGGTCACCACGGCGATCATCTGCGCCAGCATGCAGAAGCCGGCCATGACCCAGATCTGCCCTTCCAGCGCGAGGAACAGGCCGAAGCCCAGCGCCACGCCGATGAGCGTGCCCACCGTGCGATAGCGCACCCGCATGTAGGTCTCGCCCACGCTGTTGCCGATGACGAACATGACCGTCATCGTCGCCCAATAGGCATGGTCGAGATGGACGATGAGGTCGAACGCCGTGGTGATGGCGGTTGCCATCGCCCCCTGGCAGGCTACCCGGTAGGGCGCGGAGAGGATCTGGCGGCCGTCCGGCGCCTTCACGAAGAGGGGGATCGCCCTGGGCGGCGGGGGCAGGGCGTCCTGCTCGTCATCGGGATGGGGCGGCGGGAAGGGCGCCATCTCGGCCGCCGCGATGCCGGTGACCACCATGGAGAGGCGATCGAAGGCCGTGAGCGCCCGCAGAAGCGCGAAGCGCGCCTCGCCGGGCAGGTCCGGCGAGAAGGCAACGAGACGCAATTGCGCCACCGCGCGCTCGAAGCGCTCTTCCGCATGGACATCGGAGACATCCACCGCCTCCAGCCGGCGGGCGATGTGGTCGGCCGCGGCGGCGAAGGGCTGGCGCCAGTCCACGGTGTCGGGCGTCTTCTGCGGCACGCAGCCGGCGAGAAGCTGCACCGCCACGCGCAGACGATAGAAGCGCACGCGCAGCTGCTCGAAATCGGGCTGGGCGGCGGGGTCTTCCGCAATGGCGTTGGCGAGGGCGTTCCAGACGCGCCCGCGCAGGTGCTCCAGAACCTCGGACGCGTCCGGCGGGAAGGGATGATTGTCGCGTACCGCCGCCGACAGCTCGCGTAGGTAGGTGGCGACAGCGCTCTGCATGTCGAGGGTGGTGTCCACAAAGGCATTCACCGCCGACGGCCGCCACGGCGAGAGCCGCACCGCCGCCGCCACCAGCGCCCCCTGGCAGAAGGCGAGGAGCAGCATGGCCGCCTCCATCCGCGTCGGGCGGATGATGGTGCCCACCGTCGCCACCACGATCAGCGCGAGGCCGAGGCGCTGGCCGTCCATGCCGGAGCGCCTGAGCGCCAGCGCGATGAAGGACAGCGGGATCAGCAGCAGCTTCTGCACCATGTCGTTGGCCGCGCCGTTGCCGGGGCCGATGGCGGTGAGAAGCACGAGGAAGGCGACGGAGACACCGAACAGGCGCAGCATGGTGCGCCCTTCGGCGGCGGCGCTGGCGCCGGGATTGAACGAGATCATCACCAGCGCGGCGCAGCCGGCCATCATCGGAAAGGTGGTGTCCATTCCCAAGCGGAACCCCACCGAGGTGGCGTAGCCGGTGGCGATGACGATGACGAAAGAGATGCCCAGTGCGAGCGCGCGCGTGGTGTCGATGCCACCGGGATCGTGGTCGGCCAGCCAGTGCTTCACGCGGCGGGCGAACGGCTCGCGCGGACGGTGGCGGGGCGGGGCAAGGGGTTCCATCGTGCGGGCTCGGCTGTTCCTGTCGGGCGGGACGGTGGATGACGAAAGAATTTGGCCTAAGCGCGGTCGCCTTTTCGCAGGCGGGCCTGACGGGGGCGGGTCTGATGGGGATAGTGTGCTCTGGTGGTCAACACGGAGACCGGACGGCGTGTCACCCTTCAAACTCTACTGCTTCGCCCAGTCGGGCAATGCCTATCGTGCCGCCCTCATGCTGGAGCTGTGCGGGCTCGCCTGGGAGGCCCGGTTCGTCGACTATTTCAACGGCGAGACCCGCACCGAGGCCTACAAGCGCGACGTGAACGAGATGGGCGAGGTGCCGGTGCTGGTGGATGGCGCGCTGAAGCTGTCCCAGTCGGGCGTGATCCTCGACTATCTCGCGAAGAAGACAGGCCGCTTCCTGCCCGACGACGAGGAAGGCCGGCGCGAGGTGTTGCGCTGGATCCTCTTCGACAACCACAAGTTCACATCCTACTTCGCCACCCTGCGCTTCATGGTCGAGCTGCGGGGCGAGGGCGAGAACGAGCTGACCGCCTTCCTCAGGACACGCGCCAACGCGGCCTATGCGGTCGCGGACAAGCACCTGCAGGCTTCCGACTTCCTCGTGGGCGACGGGCCCACCATCGCCGACATCTCGCTCGCCGGATACATCTACTATCCCGAGCGGGCGGGCGTGGTGGTGGAGGATTATCCCGCCCTGGCCCGCTGGGCCGGCCGCATCGCCGCTTTACCCAGGTGGAAGGCGCCATATGAGCTCATGCCCGGCCATCCTCTGGTCATCGCCGAGACGCTCTGAGCTTCAACTTTCCGCCGATCTGCTCTAAGCGGATGCGGCAGTGCACAAGCGCCGAACCGCGGCGCGGCAGGTGAAGGCGCCGGGAACGGCGGGTGAACGGGAACACGTTCATGGCGGGTGAGACGACGGCGCGGGTCACAGAGCTTTATGCGGCGAAACTTGCCGCTGGGGAAATCTCGGAAGATCCGGCCCAGGCCGAAGTGGTGAACGAGTTCGCCCGGCTGGAGCTGGAATTGCGGCAGCGGGCGCTGGCGCAGAAATCCTCGGCGCTCGGCTGGCTGTTCCAGCGCCGAGCCCCGGTCCAGCCCAAGGGCATGTACGTCTACGGCAAGGTCGGCCGCGGCAAGACCATGCTCATGGACCTGTTTCTCGACGCGCTGCCGGCCAAGGGCAAGCGCCGGGCGCATTTCCACGAATTCATGGGCGATGTGCACGAGCGCATCTTCCGCGAGCGGCAGGCGCAGAAGCAGGGCGAGCGCAAGAGCGCCGACCCCATCGCCCCGGTGGCGCAGGCGCTGGCCGACGAGGCCAAGGTGCTGTGCTTCGACGAATTCCACGTCACCGATATCGCCGATGCCATGATTCTCGGCCGGCTGTTCGAGAAGCTGTTCGCCGACGGGGTGGTGGTGGTGGCCACTTCCAACGTCGCGCCGAAGGACCTCTATGCCGGGGGCCTCAACCGCGCGTTGTTCCTGCCCTTCATCGGCGAGATCGAGCAGCGCATGCGCGTCATGTCCCTCGATTCCCGCACTGACTACCGTATGGAAAAGCTGGAAGGCGTGAGCACCTGGCACACGCCGCTCGGCCCGGCCGCCGACGCGGCGGTGGCAGCGGCCTGGCGACGTCTCGCCGGCCCCACCGGCGGCAAGCCGGGGGAGATGCTGCTGAAGGGGCGCAAGCTCGCCATCCCCGCCATGGGGCAGGGCGCGGCGCGCTTTTCCTTCGCCGACCTGTGCGAGGCGGCGCTCGGTCCGAACCCGGATTATCTCACCCTCGCCCGCCAGTTCCACACCATCGTGCTGGAGCACATCCCCATTCTCGGGCCGGACCAGCGCAACGAGGCGAAGCGCTTCATCTCGCTCATCGACACGCTCTACGACGCCAACGTGAAGCTCATCGCCTCGGCTGCCGCCGAGCCGGAGCAGCTCTATCTCGGCACCGAGGGGGCGGAGGCGTTCGAGTTCGCCCGCACCATCTCGCGCCTGCACGAGATGCGCTCGGACGAATATCTGGCCAAGCCCCACGGCCGCACGGATTCGGTGGCCTCCGGCAACACCACGGGTCTGGTCGAGACCTGAGGCTTATCGTTCGGTGAAGAAGGTCATCACCACCTTGTCCTTCTCGCCCACGAGGCAGAGGAAGCGGTGGGCCTTGTCCGAGCGGTCGCGCTTGATATAGGCCTCGCCCATCAGCACGGCGGTGATCTTCTCCTGCCCCACGGTCGCGTCGGCCTTGGCGATGGTGAGGCCGTCCATGTCGATGAAGATGTCGTCGACGGAGGGCGAGCGGGCCTTGAGCCGCGCCATCGCATGGGCCTTGCAGGCGGCGGCGCGCTCGGCATCCTCGGGGGCCTCGGCCTCGGCGTCCTTGAGCGCCTCCTCGGTGACGGTCTGTTCCGCCCGCGCCTTCAGCGCATCCCCCGGTTTTGGCGCGGCCAGCGGCGGCGCGATCTGGGGCGAGACGACGGGCGATGTCGCCGGTGCGGGCGCGGCCGTGGCGGGCGCGGGGCGCGAGGGGAGGGGATCGGCCGGGGCGGCCTGCTGCGCCAGCGCGGGGCCGCTCAGCAGCGCACCCGCGAGGAAGGCTCCCGCAAGGACGGGACGGAAGAGGCGGATTGGGCGGGCAGACGGCATTGTGTCCTCCGGATGGTTTCGGAGGACAACGCAGGCGCGGCCATATGGTGCCGCCGCGCCTCTGCTTTCGGTGAACCCTATCTTACGTGCCGGCCGGTGAGGGCATAGCAGAAGGCGTCGAGCATCTCGGCCTCGGCTTCCTTGAGCGAGCCGTCGGCGTTGATGACGCGCATGCCGGCCTTCAGCAGGGTGGCGATGGCCTCGGTGCCGCTCTCGAACAGGGTGTCGAGGGAGGTTTCCACGGATTCGGGCGTCGGCCGCAGGCGGGCGACCCAGGCGGCAAGGCGCTCGCGCTCGGCGCCGGTGAGGTCGATCTCCTCGGCGGCGCAGGCGCGCTCGCAGAAGAAGACCATCTCCTCCACCTCCGCCGCGCCGATCTCCCGGTCCGCCCGCGCCAGGGCGGCGAGGAGCGCGATGCCGGCCTTGCGGATGACCATGCGGATGCGGTCCCAGCGCTGGTCCTCGGGCTCCTCGGGGGCGACCACCTCGGCATCCTTCGGCCAGATAAAGCCGAAGGTCTCGTAGAAGAAGCGCGACAGCGGCTCGCGCTTCGCCCCGTCGAGGTCGGTCACGCCGGTGATGCGGTCCACCCGGAAGGCGCGCGCCGCCTGCCGCTCGTGGCATTTGGCGATGAGGATGGGCACGCCCTCCACATTGCGCTGCACCGCCCACACCGAGATGCGGCGGTGGCTGATGTTGCCCGCATGGTCCACATAATCGATGGCGAAGGACTGCCCGTCGGCGGGGTCATGGTCCTCCGCAGCCCCGGCGGCGAGGGTGTCGTGGGGGTCGTCCTCGGGCACCGAAAGGCGGTGGGCGTCGGTATAGAAGGGGGCGCCGATCATCTCGACCCGGTCGAGGATGAAGGACTTCAGCGAGGTGATGGCGTTCATGGGGGCGCTCACATTGAGGCCGACGGTTCACGCATCGGGCCGACGACGGTTCTCCCATAGATAGCTGGCGCAGCGTCGCCGATAAAGCTTTTCCCCGTGGCGCCTACCCCTGTGCCTCAGTCCCGGTCCAGCGCATCCCGGATCAGCAGCGCGATGTGGCGCGCCTTTCGGCCCGAACCGTGCTCGATCTGGTGGCGGCAGGAAAAGCCGTTGGCGATCAGGGGTGCGTCGTCCGGTGCGGCGCGCATGGCGGGCAGCAGGGCGATCTCGGCCATCTGCATGGAGGCATCATAATGCTCCGCCTCCAGCCCGAAGCTGCCGGCCATGCCGCAGCAGCTCGTCTCCACGATGTCGTAGGAGAAGCCGGGAATGAAGGAGAGCACCTTGCGCGTCGCCTTCATCACCCCGAACGCCTTCTGGTGGCAGTGGCCGTGCAGCACCGCCCTGGCGCCGGGAAGGGCCTTCAGCTTCAGCCGCAGCCCCCGGTTCTGGTGCTCGCGGGCGAGGAACTCCTCGAACAGATAGAGCTGCTTGCCTAGCGCGCCGATCTTCGGGCCGAGGCCGAGGCTGTAGAGCTCGTCCCGCAGCGAGAGCAGGCACGAGGGCTCAAGGCCGATGATGGGCGTGCCGGTGGCGATCTCGCTCTCGAAGGCGGCGAGCACGCGCTTTCCCTCGCTGCGCGCCTTTTCCACCATGCCGGTGGTGAGATAGGTGCGGCCGCAGCACAAGGGACGGTCCGGCTCCGCGTCGGCGGGATCGGGCTTTGCGATGCGGACACGGTATCCGGCGAAGGTCAGCACCTCGCGGGCGGCCTCCGCCACCTCCGGCTCGAAATGGTGGCAGAAGGTATCCACGAACAGGATCACGTCGCCCCGCTCCGCCAGATGCGGCGCGGCCGGCGGCGCGACATAGGCGGCGGGGGCCGGCTCCGGAATGGGGCGGCGCGCGGTGATGCCGAGGAACCACTCGGCGAGCCGGGCCATCAGCGGCACGCGGTTGCGCAGGAGAATGGCGCGGCGCAGCAGGCGGCGGTGGCGGCCGGTCCATTCCGGCACCCCGCCGAACAGACGGGTGCGCAGGGGTACGCCCTTGATCTCGTGCCTTTGCGCCAGATACTCGGTCTTGATGAGCGTCATGTCGACGGCGCTCGGGCATTCCTTCTTGCAGGCCTTGCAGGACACGCACAGGTCCATGGCGGCGTCGAGCCGGGGGTCTGCGAAGGCGGCGGCGTCGCCGCCGTCGTTCAAAGCCGTCTTGAAGGCGGCGACGCGGGCCTCGGTGGAATGGGCGCGGTCGCCGGTGATGCGATAGCTCGGGCACATCACGCCCTTGCCGGTATTCTGGCAATCGCGGCTGTGCATGCACACGGCCACGGCTTTGGCGTAGTTCCCGCCCGTGGCGGGAATGCCGGAATAGGCGTCGCCGATGCCGTAGGTGTCGTAAGCCGACCAATCCAGAAAGGTTTTCATGCCGCGCGGGTCCTTTTCACCCGCGCCCATGCAAGAGGCATACCCCCGGACACACGAAGAGCCCGGCGGCGCACGTGGGATAGGCGTGCGCCACCGGGCGCCGGCCACAGCCTGCGGGACGAGCAGGACACCTGCGGCCGGAGGGAGACGGCCCCTGTTCGGCCCGTCTCTGGATCGAAGCGGAGACGACCTGCGGGAGGTCAGAACCGCGTCGTCAGCGTGGTGAGCCAGGCCGGGGAGACCTGAACCAGCGCCGCTTCGATCCGCTTGTCGGCGCCGGTGGCGATCAAAAGGCCGACCACCACCAACACAAGACCCATAAGCGCCTTCGCCCCCTTGCCGCCGGAGATCATCCGCGAGCGCCAGCGCATCAGCGTCGGGCGCGAGAGGGTTCCGGCAAGCGCCAGCGGCAGGCCGGCGCCGAGGCCGAACAGGCCCATCACCGCCGCCACCTCGCCGAGGTTTCGGCCCTGCGCGGCGAGCACCGAGGCGGCGCCGAGCGTCGGGCCGACGCAGGGGCTCCACACCGCGCCGAGCAGCAGCCCGACGGCGAACTGGCCGCCCACCCCATCAGTTGCGAAGCCGGAGAGGTGCCGGCTGGCGAGGTCGCTCACCGGCCCGCCCGCGGTGGCGAGCCGCGTCTGCAAGGGCGGCACGGCGAGGACCGCGCCGATGCCGATCATCAGCACCGCGCCCACCATGCGGAAAGCGTCGCCTTCCAGCCCGATGGCGTAGCCGACGGTGGCGACGAACAGGCCGATGACGGTGAAGGAGAGCGTCACCCCCACCGCCAGCGCCAGCGGGGCGAGGCGGTGCTCGGCCGCTGCCGCGCCGAGCACCAGGGGCAGCAGCGGCACCACGCAGGGCGACAGGATGGAGAGCACGCCCGCGAGAAACGCGAGGCCGAGGCTGCCGAGGGCCATGGCCGCCTCAGACGCCCTTGGCCAGCAGCGCCTCGATGGACGGCTTCGCGGTATCACCCACGGAACGGCCTTCCTCGGTCTTGCCCTTGTAGACGATGAGGGTGCTTTGCGAGCGGGCGCCGAATGCCTTCACCGCATCCTTCTGGCTGTCGAAATCCACGCGGAACACCACCACGTCCTTGAATTTGGGGGTGGCCAGCAGCTCGCCGAGGATGGGGGCCTGGGCCGCGCACACCGGGCACCAGCTGGCGTGGATCTCCACGAGGATGGGCTTGCCCGCCTTCTGCGCGTCGGCAAAGGCGGCGGGCGTGTAGGCGGCATGGTCAGTTGCGGCGTGTGTGGTGGCGCCGTGTTCGGTGCCGGCGAGGGCGGATGCGCCGGCGAAAGCGGCTGCGGCGAGGGGGAGGGCGATCGCGAAGGCGAGGGTGAAACGGCGGGTGAACATGGATGGCGTCCTTCTTCCCTGGATCGGCTGCGCTTGGCCGACATGGGGCTTTTCGGGCGCCGGCCGGCGGCGGTTACCGGTGGCGACTGCCATCACGGGCAGTTGATCGGCGTTCACAGGCTCCCCCAATTCCGCTAGACCACGGTCCTGCATTCGGCCGGCGCGATCCGGCCCGGGAGGATTTTGCTCCGTGAACGATCAGGTGAAGCTCGTCCTTGCCTCCGGCTCTCCCCGCCGCCTCGCGCTGCTGAACCAGGCCGGCATCGAGCCGGACCTTCTCATGCCCGCCGATGTGGACGAGACGCCCGAGCGCGGCGAGCTGCCCCGCCGCCTCGCCCAGCGCCTGTCGCAGGAGAAGGCGAAGCTGGTGGCCGGCCGGGCCAAGGACGCCGAGATGAACGCGCTGGTGCTCGCCGCCGACACGGTGGTGGCGGTGGGCCGGCGCATCCTGCCCAAGCCGGATCTCGTGGACGAGGCGGAGGCGTGCCTGCGCCTGCTCTCCGGCCGCACCCATCGCGTCTATACCGGCGTCTGCCTCATCGATCCGCGCGGCCGCACCGCCACCCGCCTCGTCGAGACGCGGGTGCGCTTCAAGCGGCTGTCGCGCGACGAGATCAACGATTACCTCGCCTGCGGCGAGTGGCGCGGCAAGGCCGGTGGATATGCCATCCAGGGCATCGCCGGCGGCTTCGTGGTGAAGCTCGTGGGCTCCTACACCAACGTGGTCGGCCTGCCGCTTTCGGAAACCCTCGGCCTGCTGACCGGCCAGGGCTACGACGTGCGCGCCGGCTGGGTGGAGCGCGCGGCGTGAGCGCGGATACCCCCGCCAAGCCCATCCCCGCCGCCCGTCCGTGCCCCATCTGCGGCAAGCCGCCGGTGGAGCGCTACAAGCCCTTCTGCTCCAAGCGCTGCGCCGACGTGGACCTCAACCGCTGGCTGTCCGGCAGCTACGCCATCCCCGGCCGTCCCGAAGAGGACGAGGACGGGGAGAGCGGCCCGCCCGAGCGCGAATAGGCGCCCGCCGCCCCACCTTGACGGCTCCCGTTACGGCGCGCGAGGGTGCCGCAGGTCTGGCACGGGCCGGGTCTGGCAGCGGAGCGCACATCATGGCGGCGGTGGAACGGGCGGCGGCGGACATTCCTTCCTTCCGGACCCACGCCTTCATCGACGGGGCCTTCGTGCCGGCCGCCTCCGGCCGCACCTTCAGCGCGGTCAATCCCGCCACCGGCCACGCCATCGCCGAGGTCGCGGCCTGCGATGCGGAGGATGTGGACCGCGCCGTGAAGGCCGCGCGCCGCGCCTTCGAGGATCGCCGCTGGGCCGGCCAGCGCCCGCTGGAGCGCAAGCGCACCCTGCTGCGCTTCGCCGAGCTCATCCGCACCCACCGAGACGAGCTGGCCCTCACCGAGACGCTGAACATGGGCAAGCCCATCTCGGATGCCCGCGCCATCGACGTGCGCGCGGCGGCCGACTGCTTCGCCTATTACGGGGAGTGCTGCGACAAGGTGTATGGCGAGGTCGCGCCCACCACCGACGACAATCTCGCCCTCGTGCTGCGCGAGCCCCTCGGGGTCGTCGGCTGCGTGACGCCGTGGAATTTCCCCATGATCATGGCCGCCTGGAAGGTGGCGCCGGCGCTGGCCATGGGCAATTCCGTGGTGCTGAAGCCGGCGGAGGAAAGCCCGCTCACCGCGCTGCGCCTTGCCGAGCTGGCGGCGGAGGCCGGCATTCCCGCCGGGGTGTTCAACGTGGTGCCGGGGCTCGGCGTCGAGGCCGGCAAGGCGCTGGGGCTCCACATGGATGTGGACGCCATCGCCTTCACCGGTTCCACCGAGGTCGGCCGCTACTTCCTGCGCTAGTCCGCCGAGAGCAACATCAAGCGCGTGGCCCTCGAACTGGGCGGCAAGACCGCCTTCGTGGTGGCGCACGACGTGAAGGACCTCGGCGCCGTGGCCGAGGCGGTGGCCGGCGGCATCTTCTTCAATCAGGGCGAGATGTGCACGGCGGCCTCGCGGCTGCTCGTGGACAACCGCATCCGCGCCGAGCTGGTGGAGCGCGTCGCCGCGCTTGCCCCGCGTTGGATGCCGGGCGATCCGCTCGATCCCGATGCGCCGGCCGGTGCGGTGGTGAGCCGCGAGCATCAGGGCCGCATCCTCTCCGCCATCCAGGCCGGCGGCGAGAGCGGCGCACGGTTGGTGACGGGCGGCACGGCGGTGCGCACCGAGACCGGCGGCGCCTTCGTGGCACCCACGGTGTTCGATGATGTGGCCCCGTCCTCCGCGCTGGCGCAGAACGAGATCTTCGGGCCGGTGCTGTCGGTGATCGGGTTCGACGGGCTGGACGAGGCGGTGGAGATCGCCAACGGCACCATCTACGGCCTTGGCGCCTCGGTGTGGAGCGCAGACCTCGCCGCCGCCCATAAGGTGGCGCGGCGCTTCAAGGCCGGCATCGTCTATGTGAACTGCTTCGACGCCGACGACATCACAACCCCTTTCGGCGGCGTGAAGCAATCCGGCTTCGGGCGCGACAAGTCCCTCCACGCGCTGGAGAAGTATTCCGACCTCAAGACGGTGTGGACGCGGCTCTGAGGCTGGAGCGGCCCGGCTCCCCGGACAAGCGACACCGGAGGTGGAGCGCCGATCCGGGGGCCAGCGCAAAAGTCCGCCGCAGGCGCTTCAAAATCCAGCGGTTGCAGGAATTGTCCGCTGCGCGGTCGTCCTTGCGCTGGATCCCGGCTCTCCTTCCGCTGCGCTCCAGTCGGCCGGGATGCGAGACCCCTCACCGCCGCGCCAGCAGATGCACCTCTTCGGTCGCTTCCCACTGGCCCTTGAGGGCATCGGGACGGGTGACGGCATCGAGGTGCGTCACCCGATAGCCGGCGTCGTGCAGTGCGTGGACCTCCACCGAAGGCACGGAGAAGGGCGGGCCGCCGACCAGGGACTGGTCATAGACGATCGTGACCACCAGCTGCGGCACCGCCCCGGTGATGGCCGTGACATGGGCGGCATAGCGCGGGCGCATGTCGGGCGGCAGGGCGATCAGCGCGGCGCGGTCGTAGACCGCATCCACCGGGCCGAGGGTCTCGGCTTCGAGCGCGAAGATGTCGCCCTGGAAGATGTCGAGGCCGGGCGCGCTGAAGCGCAGGAGGTCGCCGGCCGCGGTGATCTCGGGCACCACCTCCAGCTCGGCGAACAGCTCCTCCACCGCGATGCGGCTCAGTTCCGCGCCGGCCACGGCGAAGCCTTGCCCCAGCAAATAGGCGATGTCCCGCGTCTTGCCGCACAGGGGCAGGAAGATGCGCGCGCCGGGCGCGAGGCCGAGGCGGTCGAGGTGCTTCACCAGATAGGCGTTGGGCTTTCCCTCGTGAAAGCCGATCTGCTTCGTCTCCCACCGCGCCTGCCAGAACCCCGGTTCCATGCCCTCGCCTCCGCTGACTCCATCACCGGTCGCAGCTTTAGCAGATCAGGCGCGCCGTGCGAGCGCGGGGGTGCCCACGGTCCCGCTTTCGCGCTAGAACCGCAGAGGTTCAACACGGAGCATCGCCATCGTGACGTCCGCCCCCCTGTCCAACTCCACCGCCCACTGGCGCGCGCTGGATGCGGCGCACCACCTGCATCCGTTCTCCGACACGAAGGCGCTGAACGCCGAGGGGGTGCGGGTCATCACGCGGGCCGAGGGGGTCTATGTCTTCGACAGCGACGGCAACAAGATCCTCGACGGCATGTCGGGCCTGTGGTGCTCGCAGGTGGGGC
This sequence comes from Xanthobacter sp., assembly GCF_041911315.1. Classification (NCBI taxonomy): domain Bacteria; kingdom Pseudomonadati; phylum Pseudomonadota; class Alphaproteobacteria; order Hyphomicrobiales; family Xanthobacteraceae; genus Xanthobacter; species Xanthobacter sp. The sequence goes on from NZ_JAYRPE010000082.1 coordinate 19,216, forward strand.
ACGGGCGGCACGCCATCGTCGATGCCATGGCGCAGCAGCTCTACCAGCTCGATTATTACAACACCTTCTTCAAGACCACCCACCCCGCCGCGGCGGAGCTGGCGGCGGCCATCTCCGAGGTGGCGCCGGCCCATATGAACCATGTGTTCTTCACCTCCGGCGGTTCGGAGGCGGTGGACACGGTGCTGCGCATGGTCCGCCACTATTGGGCCGCGCTGGGCAAGCCCGAGAAGCACATCTTCATCTCCCGCCGCAACGGCTATCACGGCTCCACCATGGGCGGCGCCTCGCTCGGCGGTATGAAGCCCATGCATGCCCAGGGCGGCCTGCCCATTCCCGGCATCATCCACGTGGCCCAGCCCTATTGGTGGGCCGAGGGTGGCGAGATGAGCCGCGAGGATTTCGGCCTCTATGCCGCGCGCGAGGTGGCCCGCGCCATCGACGAGGCGGGGCCGGAGAATGTGGCGGCCTTCATCGGCGAGCCCATCCAGGGCGCCGGCGGCGTCATCATCCCGCCCGCCAATTACTGGCCCGAGGTGGAGAAAATCTGCCGCGAGCGCGACGTGCTGCTGATCTGCGACGAGGTGATCTGCGGCTTCGGGCGCACCGGCCGCTGGTTCGGCTGCGAATTCATGGGCGTGAAGCCGGACCTCATCACCTTCGCCAAGGGCGTGACCTCCGGATACTTCCCGCTGGGCGGCGTGATCGTCGGCGATCATTTCGCCGAAGGCTTCATCGAGCACGGCGGCGACTTCAACCACGGCTACACCTATTCCGGCCATCCCGGCGGCTGCGCCGCGGCGCTGGCCAACCTCAAGATCATGCACGAGGAAAAGCTGGTGGACCGGGTGCGGACCGATATCGGCCCCTACCTGCAGGAGCGCTGGCTGAAGCTCGCCGACCATCCGCTGGTGGGCGAGGCGCGCATGGTGGGGCTGATCGGCGCCATGGAGCTGACCCCCGACAAATCCACCCGCGCCGCCTTCGCGGCCGAGGAGGGCACGGTGGGCCTCATCTGCCGCGATTTTTCATTCAAGGAGGGGCTGGTGATGCGCGCGGTGCGCGACGGCATGATCCTGGCCCCGCCCTTCACCCTGTCGCACGAGGAGGCGGACGAACTGGTCGCCACCGCCTGGCGGGTGCTGGACCTCACCCATGCGGAGCTGATCAAGCGCGGGATGATGGTTCCCGTTCCGCGCGTGCCTGCGAAGGCCGTAGCGAGCGCCTGAGCGCGCCGCGCACGGCAAAGCCGAAGTCAAAGATGACGGCATTGGGGCGAAGGCCAAGGTTTTCGCCCCCGGTTTTCCCCAAGTCAGTCCCAGGTATTTGCAGCTCTTGGATGCTGTCGGGAACGTTTTTGCCTCGACCACTGTTTCTGATGCGATCTGAACGCAGCAGGAGAGGTAAGATGCGAAAGACGTTGCTGATGAGTACCGTGATCGCCGCCCTTGCGGCTCCCGTGATCGCTCCCGCCGCGGCCTTCGCGCAGGCCTCCACCGCCACGGGCGCGGTCGGCGGTGCCGCGGTCGGCGCGGTGGTGGGTGGCCCCGTGGGCGCGGTGGTGGGCGGCGTGGTCGGTGCCGGTGTCGGCGCGGCCGCCGAGCCCCCGCAGGAGGTGCGCACCTACGTGATGAAGGAGCGCCGCCCCTCCGTCCGCATGGAGCAGGAAGTGGTGGTGGGCCGCCAGCTCCCGCCCAGCGTGATGCTCTACGATATCCCGCAGAACAGCGAGTATGAATACACGGTGGTGAACGACCGCCGCGTCATCGTCGAGCCCAAGACCCGCAAGGTGGTCTACATCGTCGAGTGACGAAAGCGCTGGTACCGCGTCGAAGGCGCCACCCTCCGGGGTGGCGCCTTTGGCGTGTCAGGCCACCGGCGCGGAATCCGCAAACTCAGGATGCGCGGCACTGAAGGCATCGAGCCAGGCGACGAGCTTGGGATGCTCGGCCCGCCAGTCGCCGCCGAAGCGGAAATCGAACCAGCCCAGCGCGCAGGCAAGGGCGATGTCGCCCGCGTTCGGCGTGCCGGAATAGGGCTCCACCTCCATCTCCAGTGCATCGATCGCGCGCAGGCGCTTGCCGGCCTGATGCTCCAGCCAGCGCGGCTCGTGCTTCTCCTGCGGCCGGAAGCGCGTCTCATAGAGAATGAGGATGCCTGCATCCATCATCCCGTCCACGAGGGCCTCGCGGCGCAGCACCTTGATGCGCGCGGCCGGCGCGGTGGGCAGGATGCGCCCGTCGCCCGCCAGATGGTCCAGATAGGCGAGGATCACCGACGAATCGAACAGCACCTCTCCGTCATCGGCCAGCAGCGCGGGAATTTTCCCCAGCGGGTTCTGCTGGCGCAGCGTGTCGTTGGGGTCGAGCGTGTCGGCCGGCTCCAGCTGGAGCGGAATGCCGAGGATGGCAGCGGCGACGCGCACCTTGCGCACGAAGGGAGAGGTGGGGGAATGGCGGAGCAGCATGGGCGGGGGTCCGTGGGGACGGGAGGAGGGACCTTCTGGATAGCCCGGCCATGGCCATGCTGCCACGCAAAAACAACGGGATTCGGCGCAGCGTCGTCGCTACCCCGTTCTTCCGGCGCCCTCAGCCGGCTTCCGTCAGCCACGACACCCGCGCCCGCCCCTTGCCGTCCCGCGCCAGCAGGGGGGCGAGGGCGTTGAGCACGGTTTTCATCTCGTCGGCCAGCGTGAACGGCGGATTGACGATGATGAGGCCGGAACCGGAGAGCGTGTCCAGCGCGCGCACCTGCGCGAAATCCAGTTCCACGCGCAAGGTCTTGGGAAGCTTCAGACTGGCCACATCGCGGCGGAAGGCGTCCACCGCGCGCAGGTCCTTGATAGGATACCAGAGCATGAAGATGCCGGTGGCGAACCGCCGGTGCGCCGCTTCCAGCCCCGCCACCATGCGCTGGAACTCGCCGGGCTCCTCGAACGGCGGGTCCACCAGCACCACGCCGCGCCGCTCGCGCGGGGGGAGGTGCGCGGCGAGGGCCTGCCAGCCGTCCTGGGCGAGGATCTTCACCCGGCCCTCGGCGCGCGGGTCCTCGCCCACGCGCTTCTCCAGCTTCACGCGCTCTTCCTTGTTCAGCTCGCAGAACAGGAACTTGTCCTGCGGCCGCGACAGGGCGAGGGCGAGGGCCGGCGAGCCGGGATAGAGCTTGCGGCCGCCTTCGCGCAGGCCGCGCACGCAATCGAGATAGGGCGCGAGCAACGCCGCGGCGGGAGCGGAGAGGGTGCCGGCGTCCTGCGCCGCCAGCACCGCCTCGATGCCGGCATCGGCCTCGCCGGTCTTGCGGGCGTTGATGCCGTCGAGATCGTAGAGCCCGGTGCCGGCATGGGTGTCGAGCACGCGATAGGGCGCATCCTTCTTGCCGAGATAGGCGAGCACGCGGGCGAGCGCGGCGTGCTTCATGACATCGGCCGGGTTTCCGGCGTGGAAGGCGTGGCGATAATTCATCTCGGCTCGGCGATGGCGCGGAAGGGAGGGTGTGGATGGCGCGGGCAGCTGTGACGTAGCGGTATTGTGGCCCTCGTGACGCCGTGCGACCGTTCCGGCGTGACGCATGGACGCCGGGACGTCAAGCGGCAGTGCTCCACCCGCGCCCCCCGCGTCCGCAGGAGGGAAACATGAAGCCTCTCGTTTTCGCGCTGTCCCTTGTTGCCACGCTCGCGGTCGCGGTGCCCGCTTCGGCGCAGCAGGCGCCCTCCCTCGTCGGGACCTGGAAGGGGCCGAGCGACGGTGTGGGCATGGAAATGGGCTATGTGAACGCCGATTACGGCCTCGTCGTCGAGGAGCAGCGCGGCCGCTCCTTCAAGGCGAAGGTGGTCTATCCGGTGCGCGGCGGCACCAAGTCCGAGCCGGTCTTCGGCACGCTCACGCCCGATCTGAAAACCCTCTATCTCTCGGGTGACGACGGCATCCACATCGGGACGATCCAGCCCGACGGCGTGATCGACCTCTGCTATCTCGAAGCCGACGACGACGATGCGCTGGCGCTGTGCGCGCGCCTCACCAAGCAGCCCTGAAGACGGGTCGGGAACCGGCCGGCGGGTGCCCTCAATGCCCGCCGCGCACCGGCGGCATCACCATGCGCGAGAGGCGGCAGGAGCGGCGCTCCACCTCCGGGCAGGGCTGGAAGGCGAGGTCGCGGCTGAGGCACACCCGCACTTCCCGCAGCCGGCGCCGGTCGCAGTCCACCGAGATCATGCCGGCTTCCAAGCCGGGATTGGCGGCGCGGAAGGCGTTTTCCACCTCTTGCGGCGCGACCATCTTGTAGTCGTCGAGGCGGGAGAACTCTGCCGGGATGACCACCTTCGCCTTCGCCGCGCGCACCTGATCGAAATAGGCCTGGGGCGACAGGCCGGAGCAGGTGCCGTGCTTCTTCCATTCATAGATGACGAGGCGTCGGCTCGGCATCACGTCCAGCATGGAATTGACGAGCGGGTTGGGCACGTAGGGCGGCGGGTTCTGGCAATATTGCGGGAAGCCGCGCTCATATTGCGGCCATAGGCCGTGCACCACGAAGGCGTAGGGGCGGGTGAGCGAGCATTGCGGCTCGCTGTCCGCGCGCTTGCCCTGGTCCTCGCAATAGGTCGGCGACCAGGACAAGGAGAGCACATAGAAATCGAACTGGCCGGGCTGGCCCTCGGCTTGCGCAGGGCCGAAAGCCGCGAGCGCCAGCAGCAGCGCGAGACCAGCGGCGAGCCGGCCTGCGGTCGTCCGCAGGGCCTGTGCGAAAGAGGCCTGCGCCAAAGGCCGCGTCACGGACCCGCCATCTTGCAGGACGGAGCATAGGCGTAGTTGCGGTCGAGCCCGACCACGCACCATTCCACGCCCCAGGTGGCGCCTGTCCAGCCGCCGTCCTCGATGATGGAATAATAGATGACGCGCTTCTTGAGGTCGTTGGTGAAGACCGTGCCGCGGCAGTAGCGGCGCGGCTGGTATTCCTGCCCCCACGGCCGGAAAGCGATCTCGTGCACCTTCTCGAAGTCGGTGATGGAAAGGCTGGAGGCCCAGAAGCGCCGCTCGGTCTCGGCGAAGCGGGTGGCGATGAGGTCGAGCGCCTCCTGGCTGTCGCAGGCCGGTACGACGCCGGAATAGTTCGGGCCGGAGAGCCAGAAATTCAGCTCCAGCAGGTTCGCCGCCTTGGCCGGGGCGACGGACACGGGCGCAAACGCAAGAGCAGCCACGGCCGCCGTCGCGGCGATCCGGCCGATGGAGGCTCCCAAGGCCGCGCGCACGCGCTTCATCTTGCCGCCAGCCTTTTCGCCAACGGCCTTCGCGCCCAGCGCCCGCTCACCCATGGTCGTCTCCACTTCGGCCTTCCGCCCCTCCGGGCGTACCTCGGCGGGACGATGCGGCCGGGTTCGGCCGCGGTCAAGGACGCGGCGGCAACACCTTAAGAGAAAATGAACGAGCGGTTCGATGGCGCCTGTCGTGCTCTCGCCGGAAAAGACCGGCAAGCTGCCCGGGTCCGACTCGCGGGAGGAGCCCCGAATGCCGCAAACGACGCCCCACCTCGTGACCGCCGGCCGGAGCGCACCTGTGCCTTCGGGCCTGCCGCGCTTCTCCACCGGGCGGGAGGCGGCGCTGGAGATGCGGCCGGACCAGCCGGTCTATTGCTTCCGCCCGGAGGTGCTGGCGGCGGACGCCGCGGCCTTCCTCCAAGCCTTTCCGGGCAAGACCGCCTATGCGGTGAAGACCAATGGCGAGCCCATGGTGCTCGACGTGCTGGCGCGATCGGGCATCAACGCGTTCGATGTCGCCTCTCCCGCCGAGTTCGCGGCGGCGCGCGCCGCGGCGCCGGGGGCGGAGCTGTTCTACATGCACCCGGTGAAGGCGCAGTCGGACATCCGCCTCGCGCTGGAGCACTACCGCATCCGCGCCACCGCCCTCGACCATGAGGACGAGGTGGCGAAGATCCTGCGCATCGTCCGCGCGCTCGATCTCGACCCGGAAGACCTCACCTTGTTCGTGCGCATCGCCTCCAAGGGGGAGGCGGCCTACGAGCTGTCGCGCAAGTTCGGTGCGGCGCCGGGCCATGCGGCGGAGCTGCTCCAGCGCATCCATGGCCTCGGCATCCGCTGCGGCCTGTGCTTCCACGTGGGCAGCCAGGTGGAGGATGTGGACACCTATGCCCGCGCCGTCGCCACCGCCGCCGAGGTGCGCGACGCGGCAAAGGTGCCCATCTCGGTGCTCGACGTGGGCGGGGGCTTTCCCGCGACCTATGCGGTGGACCCGCGCCGGCCGGTGCCGCCCATGCCGCCGCTGGGCGAGATCGTCGGCGGGCTGATGGGGGCGGTGGAGCGGCACGGCTTTTCCGGCATTCCGCTGGTGGCGGAGCCGGGGCGGGTCATCGTCGCCCGCGCCTTCTCGGTCATCGTGCGGGTGCTGCTGAAGAAGGGGCAGCGGCTCTACATCAATGACGGGGTGTGGTCGTCCTTGTCGGATTCGTGGACCGGGAAGATCCTGCTTCCGGTGCGTCACATCCCCGATCCCGCCCGCCGCCGCCGGCCGGGGCGGGCGGACGTGACGGCGCCGTTCCGCATCTACGGCGCCACCTGTGACAGCGTGGACGTGCTCTCCCGCCCCTTCTATCTGCCGGAGAGCGTGGATACGGGCGACTGGATCGAGATCGGCCACATCGGGGCCTATTCCCTCTCTTTGCGCACCCGCTTCAACGGCTTCTACCCCGACACCTTCGTGGAGGTGACGACGCCGTTCGACGCCGGTGAGGCGCCGGACGGCTTCGCCGAGCCCGAGCGGCGAGGCTCCGTGGAGGGGTAGGCGAAAGACCGAAGGCGGGCTTCGTCTCGACAAGAGCGCCGTCATGCCCCGGCTTGTCCGGGGCATCCACCGTGCCGACAAAGCGATGTCTCGTTTCCCGATAGGCCGCCCGGCCGCTGAGTGGATCCCCCGGACAAGCCGGGGTATGACGGTCGAAAGGGATTGTGAGGTCCCGGCCCTAGAACCAGATCTTCTGGGTCTCGCGGCCCTTGTAGAGGTCGGCGACATACGCGCCGTAGCCGTTGAAGAGCTCGGTCGGCACGCGCTGGCCGGTGGCGATGTCCTCTTCGGTCGCCTGGCTCCAGCGCGGGTGCGGCACCTTGGGGTTCACATTGGCCCAGAAGCCGTATTCGGACCCCTGAAGCTGCTCCCAGAAGCTCACCGGCTGCTTGTCGGTGAAGGTGAAGCGGACGATGCCCTTGATGGATTTGAAGCCGTATTTCCACGGCAGCACCAGCCGGAGCGGCGCGCCGAACTGGTTGGGCGCGGGCTTGCCGTAGACACCGGTGACGAGGAAGGCGAGTTCGTTGGTCGCCTCTTCCAGCGTCAGGCCTTCCACGTAGGGCCACGTATAGCGGAAGTCCCGCTGGTTGGGCGCCACCTTGGGATCGAGGAAGGTCTCCATCTTGATGTATTTCGCGCCCGAGGTGGGGGCGGCGAGGGCCACGAGATCCTTCATGGGAAAGCCCGTCCACGGCACCGCCATGGACCACGCCTCGACGCAGCGGTGGCGATAGAGGCGCTCCTCGAACTTCACTTTCTTGAACAGGTCGTCGATGCCCATTTCCTGGGGCTTCTCCACCAGCCCGTCGATCTTCACCAGCCACGGCCGGCGCTGGAAGCGCGTCATGGAGGGGCCGACGACCTTGCCGTAGCTGAACTCGTAATAATTGTTCACGAGGCTCGACTTCGCCTCCGGCGTCACCGGCCGCTCAAGCGTGTAGCGGGGGTTGCGGGGGGCGGGGTAAAGGCTGGCCGAGGGGTCGGGAATGTCGCCGACGCGCTGGGCTGCGGCAGGGCTGGAGAGCGTCCCGGCGCCGAGGCCGGCGAGGAGCATCGCCCCCGCGCCCATGGCCTGGCGGCGGTTGAGATAGACGTCCTCCGGCGTTGCCGCCGATTCGGGGAGTTCCCAGCCGCGCCTTGATCTGATGAGCATTCAGTGTCCTCCGTCGCGGCGCCAAGATCGGGGCGGGGGGACGAAGGGGCAAGTCACACAGGCGTGTCTCACACGGGCGTGTCTTACGCGCCGGTGTGAGTCCTCTCCCGTGGGCTCACTGGGGGGCGGCGGCGGATTGCTCGAGGGTCAGCGTCGCGCCGGCGATGGAAACGCTGAGGCCGCTGTCGGACGATACGCTGAGGGGTTGCAGCGTCACCTGCTTGGTGGCGTCGTCGGAGGCGAGCATGTTGGCGGAGAAGCCCGGGCCGAGGGAGAAGCCGGTGGAGATGCCGACATATTTCCCGGCCAGCGCGCCGGGCGCGACCGCCGGAGAGGTGGCGATCACCGCCCACAGCATGCTGGCCTGATCGGACACGCCGAAGTCGAGCCCGATCCGCTCCATGGTGCCGCTGTAATAGTGATTGACTCCCATGGAGGGCCGGTACTCGCATTTCACGGAGCGGGAAGAGCCGAAGCCGTAGCCGGTGGCGAAGGCGCTGCGGCATTCCAGCAGGCCGGCCGCCACCTGGGGCATCGCCGGGCCGCCGAAGGCCGGCGCCAGCATGGCGGCGAGGCCGGCGCCGCAAAGCGCGACCGCCACCGAACGAGACAGAAACCTGGACATGCCGAACCCCTCCGCACAGGGATGGCGCCTCGGCGGGACCATGTCGTCCGGCCGAGGCAAAGCTCACTCTGCCACGAAGGCTGCGGCCCTTTTATGGTGGGTCGCGAAATACCTTCAGTTCGGCAGCAGAATCAGGGTGAGGTCGGCGATGCCGGCCGCGACGTCGGCGCCCACCATGCCCTCCACCGAAATGGTCTGTAGGGCGATCTGGTTGCTGGAGCCGCCGAGCAGCACGTTGGCGCCCGCGCCGATGGTCCAGGCGGCATCCGCCGAGACGCCGATATAGCTGCCGGCGATGTCGCTCGGGTTGGGCCGGGCGGTGGGGGCGAACACGGCCCAGGCGAGGGTGTCGGCGGCGAGCACGCCGAGATCGATGCCGAAGCGGGAGATGGTGCCCTTGTAGCGCGACAGCACCACATAGGGCTGCGCCGCATTGTCCCGGAATTCGCAGGCCGCCTCGCGCATGGAGCCGAGCACGAAGCCGATGGACGGCGCCACCTTGCACACCAGCATGCCGGACTGGACCAGCGGTCCGGTCGGGGGCGGGGGAAGCTGGACCGGCGGGAGGGGCTGGGCGGCAGCCGGAATCGCGGCGGCGAGGACGGTCGAGGCAGCAAGAAGGGCGGCGGCGATGGTGGCGCGCATGGACAATCCCCCGGATGGCGACGCTCGAGAGGTACGTCGTCGGGGAGTCCCGTGCAATCTCCGCTCCGGGCGGCTTGGCGCGCGCGGAATCATCCGGCGGAGCGGGCGGAGACAGAGGCTTGAAAATGCTCGCGCCCCCGGTTGGGCCGGGGGCGCGGGGCAGGCTTGCAGATGGGGCAGATGCCGTTGCGGCAGGAGGCGTTTGGGCCGTCCTGCCGCCGGGCAGGTGCGAATCAGCGCAGGGTGAGGTCCGACACGCCGAGGGCGAGGTTGAGCCCGGTCTGGCCTTCGAGCGACAGCGGCTGCAGCGCGAAGGTGTTCTGGGAGCCGCCCACGAGGACGTTGGCACCGAGGCCCACGCCGATGGAGGCGGAGCCGGCCGCACCCACGTAGGTGCCGCGCAGGGCGCCGGCGGGAACCTTGGCGGACGGGGCGAACACGCCCCACACCAGGGTGCCGCGGCCGTTCACGCCGATGTCGAGGCCGAAGCGGCGCACGGTGCCCTGATAGGTGCCGCGCTTGGCGCCGTGGACGGCCGGGCGGAACGCGCAGCTCATCTCGCGGACCGAGCCGATCACGAACGCCACGTTGGGCGCCATGTTGCAGGTCAGCGTGCCCACCTGGACGCGGGACTGGGCCGAAGCGGGAAGCGCGCCGGCGACGAGCACGGCGGCAGCAGCGAGGCCGGCCTTGAGAACAGTCTTCATGATGTCGTTCCTCCTGTGGGAAGCGGGCGGGTCGAATCCGGCGCCCGACGACCGCGCAGCCTTAGCCCAGACTTCACCGCGGCGCCAACGCTCCAGTTGGCGCAGGGTTCCGTTTTCCCGTCGCTGTTGCAATTCCCACCCTCCCGGAAGGTAAATTTCACGGGAGGCCGGGCGGACGCGGGGCCGGCGCGGCGGCCGGGTCGAGAGCGAGCGACGGGTGCCGCTCGCTCTCGCAGGGTCAGGCCAGGGAGCCGCAGAAGCGCTGGATGCGCCGGCAGGCTTCCTCGAGGTCCGTGGTGGCCGTGGCGTAGGAGATGCGGAAGGCCGGGCCGAGGCCGAAAGCCGAACCGTGCACCACCGCGACGCCTTCTGCATTAAGCAGCTCGGTGGCGAACACCTCGTCATTGGTGATCTTCACGCCCGTGGGCGTGGTCTTGCCGATGGTGCCGGCGCAGGACGGGAACACGTAGAAGGCGCCTTCCGGCTTCGGGCAGGTGAGGCCCTTGGTCTGGTTCAGCATGGAGACCACGAGGTCGCGGCGCTCCTTGAACACCTTGTTGTTCTCGGCGATGAAGTCCTGCGGCCCGTCCAGAGCCTCGAGCGCCGCCCACTGGGCGATGGAGGAGGGGTTGGAGGTGGACTGCGACTGCAGCGTCCCGATGGCCTTGATGAGCGCCTCCGGGCCGGCGGCGTAGCCGATGCGCCAGCCGGTCATGCAATAGGCCTTGGAGACGCCGTTCATGGTCAGCGTGCGGTCGTAGAGCGCGGGCTCCACCTGCGCCGGGGTGACGAACTTGAAGTCGTCATAGACGAGGTGCTCGTACATGTCGTCGGTGAGGATCCACACATGGGGATGCTTCACCAGCACGTCGGTGAGCGCCTTCAGCTCGTCGAAGCTGTAGGCCGCGCCCGAGGGGTTGGACGGCGAGTTGAAGATCAGCCACTTGGTCTTCGGCGTGATGGCGGCTTCCAGCACCTCGGGACGCAGCTTGAAATTGTCTTCCAGCGTGGTCATCGCCGGCACCGGGGTGCCGCCGCAGAATTCCACGATGTCGGGGTAGCTCACCCAGAAGGGCGCCGGGATGATGACCTCGTCACCGGCGTCGACCGTGGCGACCAGCGCGTTGAACAGCACCTGCTTGCCGCCGGTGCCGACAGTCACCTGCGAGGGCTTGTAGTCGAGCCCGTTCTCGCGCTTGAACTTGCGGCAGATGGCGGCCTTCAGCTCGGGAATGCCGTCCACGGCGGTGTACTTGGTCTCGCCGCGACGGATGGCCGCGATGGCAGCTTCCTTGATGTTCTCGGGGGTGTCGAAGTCCGGCTCGCCGGCCGAGAGCGCGATGATGTCCCGCCCCGACGCTTTCAGCTCCCGCGCCTTGTTGGAGATGGCGATGGTGGGGGAGGGCTTGATGCGCTTGAGGGCGGACGAAAGGAGGCTCATGGCCTTTGGGCTCCGGGACGCGCGATCGTGGGCGGAGCGGATGCCGCGGCACGGGCGCAACGATGACAGGTCGAGGGCCGGCCGGATGCCGGCGGGGCGGACACTAGTTCAGAGCTTTGCCGCGAACAAGCAAGGATCGTGAATGTCGCGCGACGCCGGATTGATGGATCGGGGCGCGGCGCGGACCGGCCCTCTGCGCTACCTACGCTCAGGCGCCGCGCGGGCTTTGATCCGGGGCTTGCGGCTTCCCCGGCCTGCCGCCACATGCTGGGCGTTCGGGGGGCGGGGAGGACGGTTGAGGTGCTGACGCTCTATTCCACGCAGTCGTCGGGCAATTCCTACAAGGCGCGCCTGATGCTGGCGAAGCTCGGCTGGCCGTTCCGCCTCGTGGAGGTGGACATCTTTGCCGGCGAGCATCGCACGCCGGAATTCCTCGCCATGAATCTGGAGGGGCGGGTGCCGCTCCTGGATGTGGACGGGCGCTTCCTCGCCGAGTCCAATGCCATCCTCTTCTATCTCGCCGAGGGCACGCCGCTTCTGCCCGCCGACGCTTTCGCCCGCGCCGAGGTGCTGCGCTGGATGTTCTTCGAGCAGAACAGCCACGAGCCGGGCATCGCCACCGCCCGTTTCTGGCTGCGGCAGGTGCGCGGCGGACGCGAGCTGCGCGCCCACGACGTGGATCGCTGGATGGAGGAGGGCTATGCGGCGCTCAAGGTGATGGAACGGCACCTGTCCGCCCGCCGCTATTTCGTCGGCGATGGGCTCACCATCGCCGACATCGCTTTGTTCGCCCACACCCATGTGGCGGAGGAGGGGGACTTCTCCCTCGCAGCCTTCCCGGTCGTTCGCGACTGGCTCGCCCGCGTGGCGGCGGAGCCGGGGCATGTGGACATGAGCTGGCGGCCCGGGAACGCGGCGACCGATCCGGCGCACGCCTGAGCGACGCAATCCTGAGCGACGCAATGGCGCGCCAAAACAGCGGGGACGGCTCGCGCGTCCGTGAGCGATCGACATCATCTTGCCATCATCCGTGAAGGCTAAGCCGCCGTCGCGCCACGATTCTTTTCCACCCTGCCTTGTGTCGGCGGAACTGATTCGCCCCTTTTCACGTTGCTGGAGAGCGCGCGGAACAGGGGATGAGGAGGCTGCCCCAATGAGCGAGACCATCATGTCCGGACGTTGTGACGTCGGCGGTTACATGGAAGCAGGGCACTTTTCCCTCACCCGCCGGGCCGTGCGCCAGTCGCCGGCGGATCCCGAGCTGCTGGCCCGTGCCGTGCGCGCCCACAAGGAGGGCGACGCGCTGGCCCAGGCGGTTCTCACCTTTGCCCTCATGGTCGCCATCGGCGCCGTGGCGCTGGTGCTCGGCGGTCATGCTGCCATGGCGGGCGACCTGATCGCCGGTGGCGTCAAGGAATCCTCCGGTTTCCTCCTGTCGCTCGGCGTGGTCGGCGGCGCGGTTCTCCTGTCGGCCCTTGCGGCGCGGCGTTTTGCGACGTCGCGCATCAAAACCCGCCGCATTGAAACCCGCGCGCGTGCGCGGTCGCGTTGATCCGGCCGCGCGGCATACGCCTTCGCCGCTGAACGACGCGCTGCCCGAGGCGCAGCGTGCCGCCGGGCCGCGCACGAAGCGGCGGCGCGGCACAGGCGGTGCGGCGCTCGGCTCCATCCTTCTCCTCATTCTCCTTGCGGCGGCTACCTACGCGTTCGCCCAGCCCGTGGAGGCCCGGCTCGGCGGCGCGCAGGTGCGCGTCGTGCCCTTCGCCAGCGGCCTCGACACGCCCTGGAGCATCGCCTTCCTCCCCGATGGCCGCCTCCTCGTCACCGAGCGCGACGGCCGGCTCCGCCCCATCGATGCGACGGGCAAGGTGGGCGCCCCCGTCTCCGGCGTGCCGCAGGTGGCCGCGCGCGGGCAGGGCGGCCTGCTGGATGTGGTGCTGGACCCCAAATTCGCGCAGAACCGCCTGATCTATCTCAGCTATGCCGAGCCGCGCCCGGAAGGCGCCGCCACCGCCGTCGCCCGCGGCAGGCTCTCCGAAGACCTCACCCGCCTGACCGACCTGGACGTGATCTTCCGACAGCAGCCGGCGGTCTCCGGTGGCAACCATTTCGGCTCCCGCCTCGTGTTCGCGCCCGATGGCATGCTGTTCGTCACCCTCGGCGAGCGGTTCAACTACATGGACAAGGCGCAGGACCTCTCCACGACCCTGGGCAAGGTCGTCCGCATCGCGCCCGACGGCTCAATCCCGGCCGATAATCCCTTCGTCGAAAGGGTCGGCGCCCGGCCTGAGATCTGGAGCTATGGCCACCGCAACGTGCAGGCTGCGGCCATCGAGCCGGGCACCGGCGCGCTGTGGACCGTCGAACATGGCCCGCGCGGTGGCGACGAGGTGAACCGGCCGGAGGCGGGCGAGAACTACGGCTGGCCGGTGATCGGCTATGGCCGGCACTATTCCGGCGCCCAGATCGGCGTCGGCACGGCCAAGGAGGGCATGGAGCAGCCCCTGTTCTATTGGGACCCCTCCATCGCCCCGTCCGGCGCCGCCTTCTACACCGGCGATGCGCTGCCGGGCTGGCGCGGCCAGCTCTTCGTCGGCGCGCTGGCGGGGCAGGCGCTGGTGATGGTGAAGGTGCGCGACGGCGCCGTCATCGGCGAGGAGCGCCTGCCGCTGGGCAAGCGCATCCGCGACGTGCGCATGGGGCCGGACGGCGCGCTCTGGCTCGCGGCGGAGAGCACGGGCGAGATCCTGCGCGTGGTGCCGGCCGGGCGCTGACCGGATTCCCTCCTCCCCTGAAGCTCCCTAAGATCGGACCGCCGCAGCCGCGCGGCGCCCGACCCGGAGTTCCCATGGCCTCGACCCTGCTCGCCCGCAACGCCCTCGTGCTCGTGACCATGGACGGCGAACGGCGGGAGATCGCGGGCGGCGGGCTCTATGTGGAGGATGGCCGCATCGTCGCCGTGGGCCGGCCGCAGGACCTGCCGGCGAGCGCCGACGAGGTGATCGACCTCTCGGGCCATGTGGTGATGCCGGGCATGGTGAACACCCACCACCACATGGTGCAAAGCCTGACCCGGGCAGTTCCCGCGGCGCAGGACGGCGAACTCTTCACCTGGTTGAAGTCACTCTATCCGCTGTGGGCCGGCCTCACCGGCGAGATGGTGGAGGCGGCGACGGAAACCGCCATGGCGGAGCTGATCCTTTCCGGCTGCACCACCTCCTCGGACCATCTCTACATCTACCCCAACGGCGCGCGGCTCGACGATTCCATCCGCGCGGCGCGGCGCATCGGCATGCGTTTCCATGCGGCGCGCGGCGCCATGACCATCGGCGAGAGCAAGGGCGGCCTGCCGCCCGACCGGGTGGTGGAGGACGAGGGCTTCGTGATGAAGGACACCGAGCGGCTGATCGGCGCCTATCACGACCCCGCCCGCTATTCCATGCTGCGCATCGTGCTCGCGCCCTGCTCGCCCTTCACGGTGAGCCGCGACTTCATGCTGGAGACGCTGAAGCTCGGCCGCGACAACGGCCTGACGCTGCACACCCACCTCGCCGAGAACGACAGCGACGTCGCCTTCTCCGAGAAGACCTTCGGCATGGGGCCGACCGAATATGTGCGCTCGCTGGGCTGGGTGGGGCCGGATGTCTGGCATGCCCACTGCGTGAAGCTGGACGATGACGGCATCGCCCTGTTCGCCAAGACCGGCACGGGCATCGCCCATTGCCCCTGCTCCAACATGCGTCTCGCCTCGGGCATCGCGCCGGTGAAGCGCTTCCTCGCGGAGGGCATCCGGGTGGGGCTGGGGGTGGACGGCTCCGCCTCCAACGACAGCGGCCACATTCTGGGGGAGGCCCGGCAGGCCATGCTGCTGCAGCGCGTCGCCCATGGTCCCGACGCCATGAGCGCGCGCACGGCGCTGGAAATGGCGACGCTGGGCGGCGCCCGGGTGCTCGGGCGCGACGACATCGGCGCGCTGGCGCCGGGTATGGCAGCGGATTTCATCGCCTTCGACATGTCGCGCCTCGCTTACGCAGGGGCGCTGCACGATCCGGTGGCGGCGCTGATCTTCTGCCAGTCGCAGGATGTCTCCCTCAGCGTCATCAACGGGCGGGTGGTGGTGCGCGACGGGCGCCTCCTCACCATCGACCTTGCCGCCACGGTGGCGCGGCACAACGCCATGGCCGCCGAACTGGCGCGCTTCGCTTCAGCTTGATAAGACGACCGCGGCGGCTGGCGGCCCGCCCTCCCGGTGCCGGAAACGGCGCTGCTTTTTTGAAGACGACCGTCCGGAGTTGACGATGGGCAAACGCATCGTCGCGGTGCGCTACAGTCCCGACTGGCTCGCCCTGACCGACGACGACACCCGCCGCTTCCTGCGCCGCCACCACATCGACGAGAATTTGCTCGTGGATTTCATGGCGCTGTGGGATGGCAACCTGAAGGTGGACTACCGCAGCTTCCGCGACGAGATCGCCAAGCTCTCCCGCGCGAGCTTCGCCGCCGTGCGGGGCGCCGAGGTGATCTCCCACGAGGTGCTGCGCGAGACCAAGCGCGCGAGCGACGATCTCATCGCCTTCGTGGACGATGACGACTGGCTCTCCCCCGGCCTGTTCGAGGAGCTGGACAAGGCCTGCCCGCGCCCGCTCAACGGCATCTGGTGGGGCTCGATCCTGGTCGGCCCGCAGCTGACCACCTACGAAGAATCGCAGACCGTCCCGCTGATCGAGCTGCGGCCGTTGAAGCGGGTAATCTACACCAACAATTATGCCGTCACCGGCCGCGCGCTGAACCACCACGGCTATCCGCGCCTGTTCGAGCACTATCACGCGGACCGGCGCTTCGGAAAATTCTGGTGGCCGCCCAAGAAGGTGCCGCTCTATCTCTCGGCCGCCTCCAAGCACCCGTGCTCCACGGTCTCGGTGCAGTTCTTCATGGCCCAGCCCCAGTTCCGCGCCGACCCGCGCCGCCACGTGGAGCGCTTCGCCGACCAGCTGGCCGAGGCGGTGATCCCGGCCGAATACGCCTGGCTGAAGCAGCCCGTGGACGCCGTCGAGGCATTGGTGCGCCGCGCGCTGGCCTGAGCGAGGGCGGCCTTCGCTCAGCCGCGTCGCTCAGAACTTGTGGAAGATGAAGAAGGCGCCGGCCGAGATGAAGGCGAAGCCCACGAGGTGGTTCCAGCCCAGCGGCTCCTTCAAATAGAGCACCGAGAAGCCGGCGAAGACGAGGAGGGTGATGACCTCCTGCATCGTCTTGAGCTGGGCCGTGGAATAGACCTCGGAGCCGAAGCGGTTTGCCGGCACGGCGAGGCAATATTCAAAAAAGGCGATGCCCCAGCTCGCGATGATGGCGAGAACGAGCGGCGCCGACTTGTGCTTGAGGTGGCCGTACCAGGCGAACGTCATGAAGACGTTCGAGGCCACGAGCATGACGATGGGCAGGATCTGGGGGGGCAGAAGGTTCGTCAGGGGGGGCATGCGGGGCGGGTCCTCGATGAGAACCGACCCTTTAGAGCATTTTGACCGGGAGCGGACCCCGTTTCGTAGGGGCACGCAGGCAGGCGGGCCGCCGCAGCGTCACGCGAATGTCAGGCTCCGGGTCATCACCGGCGCCTGCCCCGGCACCGCCAGGTCGAAGACGAGTTCGGGGATATCGCCTGCAAGGCGGAGCACCAGTTCCTGATAGCCGCCGGCGCCCGCCGCCCCCGCGGCCGCCGCCACCCGTCGGCTGGACAGGACGGCAACGCCCGGCCGGGGCCGGGCGCTCCAGTAATGCGGGCTCAGGCCCGGATAGGGCAAGGCGACGAGGAGATCGTCATCCTTTGGCGGCTGCGGCGCGCTTGCGCTTGGGGTGGTGAGCCACAAGGCCTGCGGCGGCAGGCTCGGCGGCCGAGGGGGCTGCTGTGACATAGGCATCCCAGAAGACGTATTCGTTGTCGATGGCACACTCATTGTAGGCGATCCGGCCGAAGCCGTCCTCACCCCAGCTCCTCCCCCAGCTGTTCTTGATGATCCAGGCGCCCTGATCGTCGTCATAGCCGACCACCGCCACGGCGTGGAGACCCACATATTCGCCCGCGGCGTGGCTGTAGATGCCCCGGCCGTATTGCAGGAAGTCCTCGAATACCTTGAGCACGGCGATCACCGGCCCCCGGTAGGCGATGGCCTTGCGGCGCTGGGCCGAGGTGCCGGCACTCTCCCATCCCGTGACCCAGGCCACCGGGGGGATGTTCTGTCCAGGCGCGTCCTGGCCCGGATAGGGGAAGTCGCTTTCTCGGCCGACGCCGTGGGTGCGGGCATAGCCCAGCGCGGCCTCGGGCCACCATCCCTGCGCGCAGGTTCGCCCGCCGCCGAAGAAGAGCGCCGCCTCGGACAGGTCGTGGCCGGGGTCGGCCTCGTCCCGGGCGATGGCGAGCCGGCTTTCGACCGCCGCCACGGTGGCGAAGGCGACGCAGGCGCCGCACGCGCCCTGGTTGCGGATGGGCGTCACGAAATTGGTGCCCCCGCGTGCGCTGCGCCAGTCGATGCTGCGGGGTGCGGGCGGCAGGGCCGCGAAGGCGGCGGATTCCACGCCGCGCGCCAGCGTGAGCTGGGCCATCGCCACCTGGGGGTCGACGATGATCCCGAGATGGGCCTGCCCACCGCCGGTCTCCGCCACCGAGAAGACGGGCTTCTCGGCGGGCGTCCAGTCGAACTTGCGCAGGGCGATCTCGTTCTTGAGTTCGGCAAGATCCAGCATGGGTCAGCCCCTGCAGGTCTCGGCGAAGATCTGGTCGCCGATCTTGATGAGACCGTTGAGGACCGGGCCGGCGACGGTGCCGGCACCGGGAATGAAGACCAGCACGGTGGCGGCCACTTCCAGCAGCGGCTTCGCCTTGGGCCAAAGGCCACAGAAATCGTTGCCGACGCCGGCACCGGCGGTCGCGGCCTGCGGCTCGTTCGCGGCCGCAACCGCGTCGGTGATGATCTTGGCTCCGGCCTGGGCTGACAAAGTCATTGTTGCGCTCCCCTCCAAGTGGAAGCGCAACCATAGGGTGAGTGATCTGGCGATACAATCAAAAGGATGTTATTCGCGGAATATGCAACTTAAGAGAGCATCTTCCGGGTCGGCCCTGCATGCCCCATATTCCCCCCATGGCCAAAGCATCCCGTCCCGGAAAGCTCGGTGAGCGCTCCCAGCGTCATTTCGAGCCGGCGCCCCAGCAGGCGCTTGATCCCGCCGTTGCGAAATCCCTCGGGCTGGAGCCGGGGGCGCTTTCGCTCGACTTCGAATCGGCCGGGGCTTCGGCCACGGTGCAGGCGCTGTCGCGGCTGATCGAGACCGGGCGGCCGGAGGTGAACGGCCAGACCTGGGTGCCGCACCGTCCGCCGCGGCCGGAGAAGTCGGAAGGCGGCGTCCCCTTCACCATGAAGAGCGACTTCCAGCCCGCCGGCGACCAGCCGCAGGCCATCAAGGAGCTGTGCGCGCAGGCCGAGGCGGGGGATCGCGACCAGGTGCTGCTCGGCGTCACCGGCTCGGGCAAGACCTTCACCATGGCCAAGGTGATCGAGCAGTTGCAGCGCCCGGCCATCGTGCTGGCGCCCAACAAGACGCTCGCGGCGCAGCTCTACGGGGAGTTCAAGAGCTTCTTCCCCGACAACGCGGTGGAGTATTTCGTCTCCTACTACGATTACTACCAGCCCGAGGCTTACGTGCCCCGGACGGATACGTACATCGAGAAGGAATCCTCCATCAACGAGCAGATCGACCGCATGCGCCATGCGGCGACCCGCGCGCTGCTGGAGCGGGACGACGTGATCATCGTCGCCTCGGTGTCGTGCATCTACGGCATCGGCTCGGTCGAGACCTATTCGGCCATGACCTTCGACATCAAGGTGGGCGAGCGCATCGACCAGCGCGGCCTGATCGCCGATCTCGTGGCCCTGCAATACAAGCGCATCCAGTCGGATTTCGCCCGCGGCACCTTCCGCGTGCGCGGCGACAGCGTGGAGATCTTCCCCGCCCACTACGAGGACCGCGCGTGGCGCGTCTCCCTGTTCGGCGACGAGGTGGAGAGCATCGCCGAGTTCGATCCGCTCACCGGCCAGAAGAGCGGCGACATGAAGAGCGTGCGCGTCTACGCCGCCTCGCATTATGTCACCCCGCGCCCGACGCTGATCCAGGCCATCTCCGGCATCAAGGCCGAGCTGAAGATGCGGCTCGACGAGCTGTACAAGATGGGCCGCCTGCTGGAGGCCCAGCGGCTGGAGCAGCGCACCCGCTACGATCTGGAGATGATGGAGGCCACCGGCTCCTGCGCCGGCATCGAGAACTATTCGCGCTGGCTCACCGGTCGCAAGCCCGGCGAGCCGCCGCCGACCCTGTTCGAATATGTGCCCGACAACGCCCTCGTCTTCATCGACGAGAGCCATGTGACCGTGCCGCAGATCGGCGCCATGTATCGCGGCGACTTCCGCCGCAAGGCGACGCTGGCGGAATACGGCTTCCGCCTGCCGAGCTGCATGGACAACCGCCCGCTCCGCTTCGAGGAGTGGGAGGCCATGCGGCCGCAGACGGTCCACGTCTCCGCCACCCCCGGCTCGTGGGAGATGAACCAGACCGGCGGCGTGTTCGTGGAGCAGGTCATCCGCCCCACCGGCCTCATCGATCCGCCGGTGGAGGTGCGCCCGGCGCGCACGCAGGTGGACGACCTCCTCGGCGAGGTGCGGGCGGTGGCGGCCAAAGGCTACCGGACGCTGGTCACCGTGCTCACCAAGCGCATGGCCGAGGACCTCACCGAATATCTGCACGAGAACGGCATCCGCGTGCGCTACATGCATTCGGACATCGACACCATCGAGCGCATCGAGATCATCCGGGATCTGCGCCTCGGGGCGTTCGACGTGCTCATCGGCATCAACCTGCTGCGCGAGGGCCTCGACATTCCCGAGTGCGGCCTCGTCGCCATCCTCGATGCGGACAAGGAAGGCTTCCTTAGGTCCGAGACCTCGCTGGTGCAGACCATCGGCCGCGCCGCGCGTAACGTGGACGGGCGGGTGGTGCTCTATGCCGACCACATCACCGGCTCCATGGAGCGGGCCATGGCGGAGACCTCCCGCCGCCGCGAGAAGCAGGTGGCCTACAACACCGAGCACGGCATCACGCCGGAGAGCGTGAAGAAGGCCATCGGCGACATCCTCAATTCCGTCTACGAGCGCGACCACGTCCAGGTGGATGCGGGCCTCGCGGAGGAGGGGGCGGCCTTCGGGCACAATCTCAAGGCGGTCATGGCGGACCTGGAAAAGCGCATGCGCGCCGCCGCCGCCGATCTCGATTTCGAGACCGCCGCCCGCCTGCGCGACGAGATCCGCCGGCTGGAAGCCACGGAACTCGCCGTCTCCGACGATCCCTTGGCGCGGCAGGAGGCGGTGGACGACCGCACCGGCGGCTACAAGGGCGCGCGCAAATACGGCAAGGCGGCCAACCTGCCGCCGAAGGAGGAGGCCGGGCGCCTCTTGCCGCGCGGCCGGGGGAAGCCTTCAGCCAAGGGGCGCGGCGCGGCCGCCGATGATGAGGGTATGGGGGAGGCGCAGGCGCCTTACACCCCGCCGGGCGCGGCCACGCCGAAGGCGGCCCGCACCCCGGCCGAGACGCCGCTGGCCGCGCCTCTATCCACGCGCGCCCACAAGCCGTCCCTCGACGACATGGGCCCCGGCTCCGACCGCGTGGTGCCGCTGGCCGAAGACACCTTCCGCCCCGGCCCGAGGCCCGATCCCGGCACCAAGGGCTATCGCAAGGGTGGCAGGCGGAAGGGGTAGGGAAGGCCCCGTTGGTGCCGTCATGCCCCGGCTTGTCCGGGGCATCCACCGCGCCGCAGGCTCGGCGCTTCAGAACGCGGAGCGGACCCGGCCTTGCCGTGGACCCTCCGGACGAGCCGGAGGGTGACAGCCTGCTCTTATGTCACCTACCCTTATGTCACTTATCGTCGGCTGATGCGCCCGATGACCAGTTCGTCGATCTCCAGCCGGCGGATGCGCGCGCGGCCGATGGCGAGGCGACCGATGGCGACGGCGCCCACGGCGAGCGCTCCGAAGGCCAGCGCGCCGATGGCGATGGCGCCGATGGAGCCTGCGCCCAGAGATCCCGCACCCACGGTGCCCGCACCGACCGCTCCGGCCCCCACGGCCGCCTTGCGGATGCGGCGCTTGCGGGCGGGCGTTGCGGCGGGAGCCTCGGCCTCGGTCTCTGGATCGGCGGTCATCGCATGTCCTCGGATCGGGGGGCTGGGATCGGGCGGCTTGGGATCGTGGACGGCGGGTCAGGGCACGAGGCTGTGGGCGTCCCAATCGTGCCGCGGCACCTCGGCGCCCAAGGTGTAGCTGAAGGCTACCACATCCATGCCGTCCGGGCTGGTCTTGCAGCGATAGGAGAGGTGATACCAGTGCTGCCGGCTGCGGATGGCCGCGCCGGGGGCGGAGATGGCGGCATCGCCGTGCCGGAAGTCGCCGAGCTTGGGATCGGCGAAGGCATAGGCCACCACCTCTTCCGGCCGCATGTCCTTGTGCTCCCGGCCAATCTCACCCATGGCGCGGGCATTGCAGCGCTGCTCGATGCGGGTGCCGGGGTCCACATGGAGCATCATGTCGTCGTGCCGGCCGGGACCGGCGAGCGCCGGAGCGGCCGTTGCGGCAGTGAGGAGGACGAAGGGCAGCACGAGCGGGCGAATCACGGCGGGAGCATCTCCGCAGACAGGGAAGCGTGCCGCCTCTAGGCCGAATCTGTGGCAGGGATGGGACGGGATGGTGGCGTGGTAGGGAAGAGGGGTCTCGCCCGCCGGAGCCCCTGCGTGTTATGGTGTTCACGATACAGCTTCGGCTGTCGGGGGGCGACGGGCGGATCGGCCGGCAACGGCGCAGAGGACGGATGTTCGGAATGACGGGGGACGAACGGCCGATGATCCTCGCCCTTCAGGGCGGCGACCGGGAAGAGATCCAGTCCTTGCTGGCGGAAGCGGCGCGGCGGCTTGCCGCGCAGGGCGTGCGCGTGCTCGGCGTGGTGGAGCACCTCACCCCCGGCTGCGCCCATGAGGACGTGCTGCTGCTCGATCTCGTCTCCGGCGAGACCAATCGCCTGCATCAGGACCTCGGCCCCGGCGCGGCCGGATGCAGCCTCGATCCGGCGGGCCTCGCCGCCGCCTCGGCGGGGGTGGAGCGGGCCATCGCCGATCGCCTCGCCGAGGGCGGCGACCTGTCCGACACGGTGGTGGTGCTCTCCAAGTTCGGCCGGCAGGAGGCCGAGGGCCGCGGCCTCACCTCTGCCTTCCATGCGGCGGTGGCGGCCGAGCTGTGCGTCCTCACCTCGGTTTCGCCCAGCATCACCGCTGAATGGGCGGGCTTCGCCGGCGACCTCGCCGAGCTGCGCCCGGCGGTGCCGGCCTCCATCGATGCGTGGTGGGGCGTGCCCGTTCCCGAACCGGCGGAATAATCAAATCCCGATATCGTCCAGGCTGCGCCCGCGCGTCTCGATGCGGTAGTGCCAGGTCACGACCGCGCCGAGGAGCGAGGCGGCGATCAGCATGAACAGCAGCGTGCGTGTGCCGAGGTCCGCCAGCAGGATCGGGAACAGGAAGGCGGTGAGCACCGCCCCGATCTTGGCGAAGGCCGCGGCGAAGCCCGCGCCCATGCCGCGGATGCGGGTGGGGAAGACTTCGCCGGCGATCAGGTAGGTCTGCGCGTTGGGGCCGAGATTGGTCATGAAGTTGAACAGCATGAAGCCGATGACCACCATCGTGACGACGCGGTCGCCGCTGTAATAGGTGGAGAGCGCGGCCACCAGCAGGCCCGCCGCGCAGCCGACGAAGCCGGCGATCTGCAGCGGGATGCGGCCGATGCGGTCGGACAGCGCCACCGCCGCGCCGATGCCCACGAGCAGCAGCAGGTCGATCAGCGCCGCCCCCTCCGAGGCGAGCAGATCCGCCGAGACGAGATCGCTCAAATTGCGCCCGACATCCGCCTGATGGCCGAAGGCGGCGGCGAGGATGGTGGGGGTGAAGATGCCGATGCCGTAGGTGGACAGGTCCTGCAGGAACCACGGCACCGCGGCGAGGACGGTCGCGCGCCGGTTGTGCGGGGTCTTGAACAGGGCGGCCGGGGTGCGATCGTGGCCCGGATCGTGCGCTGCCCCACCGCCATGGCCGTGGTGGCGATGGCTGAGCGCGATGGATTTCGGATATTGCGGCGAGCGGGCGAGCAGGCGTTGCGCCGCCTGCTGGGCCTCCTCCACGCGGCCGTGGGCGAGCAGCCAGCTCGCGCTTTCCGGCACGAACAGCCGGGCCACCGCCACCGCCACGGCGGGCAGGATGGCCGCCGCATACATGAGGCGCCAGGCGGAGACGGCCTCGATGTTGGACAGGACGAGATAGCCGAGGAGGGTGCCGGTGAGCGCCCCCACCGCCTGGAAGCCGAAGGCGCTGAGCACCAGCCGCCCGCGCGCCACGGAGGGGATGCTCTCGGAGATCACGAGATGGGCGGTGGGATAGTCGCAGCCAAGCGCGATGCCGATGCCGAACAGGAACACCACGGTCCAGCCGAAGGAGGGGCTGACCGCCAGCAGCGCGAGGAAGATGATGAAGATCACCATCTCCGCCACGAACATCAGCTTGCGGCCGAACTGGTCGGCGAGGCCACCCAGCAGCAGCGCGCCGAAGAGGATGCCGGCGAGGCTCGCCGCGCCCACGAGGCCGTGCTGGAAGGCGTCCATGCCGAATTCGCGGGCCATGAGGGGCAGCGTCACGCCCGTCATGAACACCACGAGGCCCTCGAAGAACTTGCCCGCCGCGGCCAGCCACCAGATGCGCCACTGCATGGCGGTCATGGGCGTCGCGGCCACCTGCGTGCCGTCGCGCCAGATCGGGGTCTCGTCGATATAGTCCTGCACCGAGCGCTTGTGGTTGAACCCGCGCAGGTCCCGCATCTCGTTCATGGCCTTCCCCCACGCTCCAGCGTGACAGAAAGCGTGCGAGCCGTGAATTGCCTATGACGGTCGCGGGGCCGGCTACCGTCCCGGGGGCTGGCGGGCCGAAAGGGGAGCGGCTAAGAAAGGCGTTCACCGGCGTGCTGCCCGGCCGTTTCCGCGGCCTCTCAGCGCAAGGCGCGCCCCCTCCCGTCCGGCGCCGCAGGTTCCCATGGTCTTTTCCCGCGTCTCTGCCCTGTCCCTCGCGGCCCTCGCCGCGAGCCTCGCCCTCGCCGCCTGCCAGGGCAATCCGGATAGCTGGGGCACCGGCGTGGTGAAGCAGACGGACGCCTTCGGCGACTATTCGGAGACGGTGGTCTCCGTCCCCAAGCCCACCGCCGGGCCGCGCCAGTTCGAATGCACGGGCCCCTTCGCGCCCAACAGCACCGCCATCAACATCGCCGCCGACTTCGGGCAGGCGAACGTCATCACCGGCAACATCATGTCGCCGGACGGCAGCACCGCGCCGGGCATCATCCTCCTGCCCAACGATCCCGCCTTGAGCCTGGAGATCGCCTGGAAGGACCCGGCCAACATGGCCGCCCCGCGCCGGGTGGCCTTCACCGAAAGCTCGGCCTGGACGGTGAACGGCATCGGCATCGGCACCAGCCTCGCAGACCTTGAACGGGCCAACGGCAAGCCGTTCCGCATCCAGGGCTTCGGCGGCAATGCCGGCGGCGTGGTGGCCGACTGGCGCGGCGGGCGGCTGGGCAATCTGGGCGGCGGCTGCGTGCTCGGGGCGCAGCTGGCGCTTTCGGCCGGAGCCTCGGACGGCGCGCAGGCGCGCGTTTCCGGCCCCAAGGTCTACGCCTCGAACGATCCCGCCATCCGCGCCGCCAACCCGAGCGTGGGCGTGTTCTGGGTGAATTACCGGTAGGGGGAAGGGCGCCGGCCGTCGCGATTTGCGAAACCAGCGCCGGCGTTAAGATTAACGCCCTCTAAATACCGCTGAGCCCGCGCCATCGCCTTTCCAAGAAGCGTGGCGGTTGTAGAGTGCCACTGCGCGCCGCGAACCTTGCTGCGCGCAGGAGACTTTCCCAATGAAACGCCTGATCCTTGGAGCGCTGCTGGGGGCCGTCTGCGCCGTCGGCGGGGCTTTCGCACAGGGGGCGCCCGCCAACGCCCCCATGGCCGGCGGACCCGCCGGCGGCATGAACGGTCCGCCCGCAAACATCGAAGAGTTGAAGGGCGTCCAGTGGCTGTTCGTGCAGGTGGCGGATTCCATCACCGTCACCGACAAGACCATCACGCTGAAGGGCGTTGCGCCGCAGGTCATCATGTTCGCCGACCGCCCGGAGCGGATCACCGGCGATGCCTCGACGGCGACCTTCATCAAGATCTGGAACGAGGGCAAGGACAGCTTCCAGAAGGACCCGCCCAACGCCACCCTCTCGGTGACGGTGGACGGCCAGCCCAACCTGTCGGTGATCAAGCTGTCGAATCCGGTGCTCACCGGCGACACGCTGACCTACGACTACAAGCTCCTGAGCGAGGACAAGCCCCTCGCCGGCACCAATGCCAGCCTGTTCATCGACTGGTGGCACTATCACCGCTGGTGGGGTCCCGGACCCGGCCGCTGGGGTGGTGGCGGCTGCTGGCGCGGCCCGCTGGGCGGCCTGCACTGCCGCTGGTGAGCTGATCTTCCGCTGTTAGACGCGCGCCCCGCCCGCACCCCGCGGCGGGGCGTTCGCGTCTGTGGCCGTCTGCCATGATGGTGCCGTCTTGATGGTGCCGTTTCACCCGCGTGTGCCAGCACCCCGCTGCCGCCGGACGTCGCTCCTCGAAACCGTGAGAGACATCATGATCCGCCCCAGGGCCGCCCTGCGCCCGCTGACCCTCGCGCTGACCTTCGCCGCGGGCCTTGCGACCGCCGGGCTCGTGCAGTCGGCCTTCGCCGACCAGCCCAACATGCAGCGCGCGCTCGAGGCGCTGCGCACCGCGCGCGCCTTCCTGCAGCAGGCGGAGCCCAACAAGGGCGGCCATCGCGAGCGCGCCATCGACCTCGTGGACCGGGCCATCGGCGAGACCGAGGCCGGCATCCAGTTCGCGCGCTGACTCCGGCGCCGCCTTGTTTTCGGAAAGTTGCTGATGGCTGATTGGATCTCGTTCTGGAATGGTAGTCACGCCATCTATGTGAATGACCGGCACAAGGCGGTGCACTATGCGGCCATCGCGACCGATCTCGTCGGCTTCCTGCCGGGACCGCACGCGCGGGTTCTGGATTTCGGCTGCGGCGAAGCCCTCGCCTCGGCCGAGCTGGCGCTGCGCTGCGCCCACCTCGTGCTCACCGATGCCGCGCCCGAAGTCCGGCGCCGCCTGAAGGGGCGCTTCGTCGCCGCCCCCAGCATCGACGTTCTGGCCCCCGAGGAGGTCTCGGCCCTGCCGGACGGCAGCTTCGATCTCATCATCTGCAATTCGGTGGCGCAGTATCTCTCGCGCGACCTGTTCGCCAGCCTCGTGCTGGAATGGCGGCGGCTGCTGGCGCCGGGCGGACGGCTGCTGATTGCCGACGTCATCCCGCCCCATGTGAGCGCGCTGGCCGACGCCCAGGCGCTGCTCCGGCTCGCCGCGCGGGAAAAATTCCTGCTGGCCGCGGTCGCCGGCCTCGCCCGCACCGCCATCTCCCCCTATCGCAAGCTGCGCGCGGAACTCGGGCTGACCACCTATGAGGAGGCGGAGGTGCTCGCCTTGCTCACCAAGGCCGGCCTCGCGGCGCGGCGGGTCGAGCCCAATGTCGGCCACAACCAGCAGCGCATGGCCTTCATCGGCGAACGCGGCGCCTGAAGCCCGCGCGGCGTCTGAGCGTCGGCAGTGCAAAAAGCCCGCGCGGCGCTTGAGCGTAGGCAGCGCATCGAGAGCCCGCGCGGCGCCTGAGCGTAGACAGCGCAGCAAGCCCGCGCGGCGCTTGAGCGTAGACAGCGCAGCGAGAGCCCGCGCGGCGCCTGAGCGGCGAAAGCACAAAAAGCCCCTGTGGCGCCTCAGCCGCGCACGGTGCTCCGGTGGGCGAAGGCCCAGACGCGGTAGCCGGTGAAGGTCCACATCATGGTGATGCCGGTGGTGAGGAACTGGGCGAGCAGATAGAACAGCCCCGCCTCGTGCACGAACAGCCACATGAGCGTTTCGTTGAGCACGAACGCCACCCCCGCCACCACGATGAAGCGCGGCACCGCCCCAGCGTGGGAGCGTGTGGCGTCGAAGGTGAAGCGGCGGTTGAGGACGTAGGACACGATGCCGCCCATGACGAATCCCACCGCCGAGCCCAGCACGGGGCCGACGGCATCCATCTCCACCAGGATGGCGAGCGTGGAGAAATGGGCCACGGCGGCGGTGAGGCCCACACCGACGAATCGGGCGAACTGGCGGATCAGGTCGCCATGGCGCGCGTGGTATTCATTGACCGTCCGGGCGAGGGAAGGCGGCAGCACAGGCGTCTCCGGCAGGAAAACGAACAGGAATTCTTCAGGCCGAGGCAGCGCGGGCGGGCGCCGGACACCCCGCGAGGATGTGTATTCCGGGCGCGGCGTCATCTCGGTGACATGGCTTCCGTCGCCGCAAATTATGGTCTAAGGAAGCCCATCAGCGCCAAGGGCCCGGGAAATTGCGCAGGTGTGACATCCGTGAGGTGTGACATCCGCGCCGCGTCCCGCCCGCGCGCAAGTCTGGGAGCAGGCCCCGGCCAAGCTCGTACCTTTCTGGGGCGCGTGACCCGCGGCCCTTTTTTTGCGCCCGGCGGGCGCTAGGAAGGGGCGGGCGCTGCGACGGGGCGGCTCCTGATGGAAACGGATCCCGTTGTCTTCGCCGGCTCAGCGGCGCGGGTGGCGGCGGTCGAGAGCTCAAAGACGGATATGCCGAAACGCACCGATATCGAAACCATCCTCATCATCGGCGCCGGTCCCATCGTGATCGGGCAGGCCTGCGAATTCGACTATTCCGGAACGCAGGCGGTCAAGGCGCTCAAGGAGGAGGGATACCGGGTCGTCCTCGTGAACTCGAATCCCGCGACCATCATGACCGACCCGGACATGGCGGACGCGACCTATATCGAGCCCATCACCGCCGAGATCGTCACCAAGATCATCGAGAAGGAGCGCGGCGACCGCTCCAAGGGCTTCGCGCTGCTGCCCACCATGGGCGGCCAGACCGCGCTCAACTGCGCGCTGTCGCTCAAGAAGATGGGCACGCTCGAAAAGTATGACGTCGAGATGATCGGCGCCACCGCCGAGGCCATCGACAAGGCCGAGGACCGCGAGCTGTTCCGCGAGGCCATGACCAAGATCGGCCTCTCGACGCCCAAGTCCCGCCAGATCAAGACCCTGCCCCAGGCGCTCGAGGCGCTGGACGAGGTGGGCCTGCCCGCCATCATCCGCCCGTCCTTCACCATGGGCGGCACCGGCGGCGGCATCGCCTACAACAAGGCCGAGTTCATCGAGATCATCGAGCGCGGCATCGATGCCTCCCCCACCAACGAGGTGCTGGTCGAGGAGAGCGTGCTGGGCTGGAAGGAGTATGAGATGGAGGTTGTCCGCGACAAGGCGGACAACTGCATCATCATTTGCTCCATCGAGACCATCGACCCGATGGGCGTCCACACCGGCGATTCCATCACGGTGGCGCCGGCGCTGACGCTCACCGACAAGGAATACCAGATCATGCGCGACGCATCGCTTGCGGTGCTGCGCGAGATCGGCGTGGAGACCGGCGGCTCCAACGTGCAGTTCGCGGTGAACCCCGAGGACGGCCGCCTCATCGTCATCGAGATGAACCCGCGCGTGTCGCGCTCCTCGGCGCTGGCGTCGAAGGCCACGGGCTTCCCCATCGCCAAGGTCGCCGCGCGCCTCGCGGTGGGCTACACGCTCGACGAGATCGAGAACGACATCACCGGCGGCGCCACCCCGGCCTCCTTCGAGCCCACCATCGATTACGTGGTCACGAAGATCCCGCGCTTCGCCTTCGAGAAGTTCCCCGGCGCCGAGCCGACGCTGACCACCGCCATGAAGTCGGTGGGCGAGGCCATGGCCATCGGCCGCACCTTCCAGGAATCGCTCCAGAAGGCGCTGCGCTCGCTGGAGACCGGCCTGTCCGGCCTCGACGACATCGAGATCGAGGGCCTCGGCCAGGGCGACGACAAGAACGCCGTGCGCGCGGCGCTGGGCACGCCCACGCCCGACCGCCTGCTCTATGTGGCGCAGGCCATGCGCCTCGGCCTCTCCGACGAGCAGATCCACGCCGCCTGCAAGATCGATCCATGGTTCCTCGCGGAGATCCGCGGCATCGTGGAGATGGAGCAGAAGGTGCGCCGGCTCGGCCTGCCGGAGACGGCCGGCCAGTTCCGCCGCCTCAAGGCCATGGGCTTCTCCGACGCCCGCCTCGCCGCTCTCGCCGGCCTCCACGAGGGCGAGGTGCGCGCGCGGCGCCATGCGCTGGACGTGCGCCCCGCCTACAAGCGCATCGACACCTGCGCGGCCGAGTTCGCCTCGCCCACCGCCTACATGTACTCGACCTACGAGACGCCCTTCGCCGGGACCCTCGCCGACGAGGCGCAGCCCTCGGAGCGCGAGAAGGTCATCATCCTCGGCGGCGGTCCCAACCGCATCGGCCAGGGCATCGAGTTCGACTATTGCTGCTGCCATGCTGCCTTCGCCTTGAAGGACGCCGGCTATGAAGCCATCATGGTCAACTGCAACCCGGAGACGGTCTCCACCGACTACGACACCTCGGACCGGCTCTATTTCGAGCCGCTGACCGCCGAGGACGTGCTGGAGCTGATCGCCCGCGAGAAGACCCGCGGCACGCTGAAGGGCGTCATCGTGCAGTTCGGCGGCCAGACGCCGCTGAAGCTCGCCAAGGCGCTGGAGGATGCGGACGTGCCGATCCTCGGCACCTCGCCCGACGCCATCGACCTCGCCGAGGACCGCGACCGGTTCAAGACGCTGCTCGACCGGCTCAAGATCCGCCAGCCGGCCAACGGCATCTCCTACAGCGTGGAGCAGGCCCGCCTCGTCGCGGCGGAGCTGGGCTATCCCATGGTGGTGCGCCCCTCCTACGTGCTGGGCGGCCGGGCCATGCAGATCATCCGCGAGGAGCGCGAGCTGGGCGACTACCTGCTGGAGACCCTGCCGGGCCTCGTGCCGCAGGAGATCAAGGCGCGCTATCCCAACGACAAGACGGGCCAGATCAACACCGTCCTCGGCAAGAACCCGCTGCTGTTCGACCGCTACCTCTCCGACGCCATCGAGGTGGATGTCGACGCTCTTTGTGACGGCAAGGACGTGTTCATCGCCGGCATCATGGAGCACATCGAGGAGGCGGGCATCCATTCGGGTGACAGCGCCTGCACGCTGCCGCCCTATTCGCTCTCGCCCGATACCCTCGCGGCGCTGGAGAAGCAGACCGCCGCCATGGCGCTGGCGCTGGGCGTCGGCGGCCTGATGAACGTGCAGTACGCCATCAAGGGCGACGAGATCTACGTGCTCGAAGTGAACCCACGCGCCTCGCGCACGGTGCCCTTCGTCGCCAAGGTCATCGGCCTGCCCATCGCCAAGATCGCGGCGCGGGTGATGGCCGGCGAGAAGCTGGCGAGCTTCAACCTCGTGCAGCCCAAGCTCGGCCACATCGCGGTGAAGGAGGCGGTGTTCCCCTTCGCCCGCTTCCCCGGCGTGGACACGGTGCTCGGCCCGGAGATGCGCTCCACCGGCGAGGTGATGGGCCTCGACACCGATTTCGGCGTCGCCTTCGCCAAGAGCCAGCTGGGCGGCGGCACCAAGGTGCCGCAGTCCGGCACGGTGTTCGTCTCGCTGAAGGATGGGGACAAGATCCGCATCCTGCCCACCATGAAGATGCTGGTGGACCTCGGCTTCAAGATCATCGCCACGTCAGGCACTCAGCGCTTCCTGGAGGAGCACGGCGTGTCGGCGGCGAAGATCAACAAGGTGCTGGAGGGCCGCCCCCACATCGTGGATGCCATCAAGAATGGCGGGGTCCAGCTGGTGTTCAACACCACCGAGGGCGCGCAGGCCCTTGCGGACAGCCGTTCGCTGCGCCGCGCCGCCCTCTTGCAGAAAGTGCCGTATTACACCACGCTGTCCGGAGCCATCGCTGCGGCGCAGGGGATCAAGGCCTATGTGGGCGGCGACCTGACGGTGCGTCCGCTGCAGGGTTATTTCGGTGCCGGGGGCGATAGCGCTCCCGTCAGCCCGCGGGGCGAAGCCTCCGTCGCCTGATCCCGAAAGGGAACACCAGAACGCGCTGGCTGCGGGAGCCGGCGCGCAGTCGTCGCGGCCGTCCGGCGTCTCAAGGCGCGGGGCGGGTGCATCGCCCGGGGGCCGCAGAGCGCCCGAACCGGGACAGTCGCCGCAGCCGGGGCGCCGAAAGGCACCGCGGGGCGGCTTTCTTTTCGGCGCCGGCACCACCTGAGGTGGGGCTCCGGCGCACCGAACCGTTTCAGGAGGTCTGACAAGGACCCATGGAGAAGATTCCGATGACGGCGGGCGGCTTTGTCGCCCTCGAGCAAGAGTTGAAGCAGCGTCAGCAGGTGGAGCGTCCGCGCATCATCAATGCCATCTCGGAGGCGCGCGCCCATGGCGACCTGTCCGAGAACGCGGAATATCATGCCGCCAAGGAGCAGCAGTCGCTGAACGAGGGCCGCATCGCCGAGCTGGAGGACAAGATCTCCCGCGCCGAGGTGATCGACGTCTCGAAACTCTCCGGCGACATCGTCAAGTTCGGCGCCACGGTGACGCTGGTGGACGAGGACACCGAGGAAGAGAAGGTCTGGCAGATCGTCGGCGACAGCGAAGCCGACGCCAAGGCCGGCCGCATCTCCATCTCCTCGCCGGTGGCCCGCGCGCTCATCGGCAAGAAGAAGGGCGCCTCCGTGGAGGTCGTCACCCCCAAGGGCGCCCGCTCGTTCGAGATCGCGGACGTGCGCTGGGCCTGATCGGGTTCGGGAGTTTCGCGCCGCCCTCGTGCCTCGGACGACTGGAGCGGAGCGGAAGGAGAGCCGTGGCCCAGCGCAACATGTCGCCGAAGGCGGCTTTATACCGCGGCCTGGGGGCAATTGCCGGCTTCGCCGACCTTTCCCCTGGACCCCGGATCGGCGCTCCACCTGCGGTGGAGCTTGTCCGGGGAGCGGCGGAGATTCCTCACGCCTTCGGCAATCCGGCTTCCAGCGGCACGATCGGCGCGTCCTTGGACTGCTTGAGGGTGAGGGCCGTCTTCACGTTGCGCACGTTGGGCGCGGCGGTGATGTCCAGAACGAAGGTCTGGAAGGTGCGCAGGTCCGGCGCCACGCACAGCATCAGGAAATCCACGTCGCCCGAGAGCATCCAGGCGCTGCGCACCAGCGGCCAGCCGGCGATGCGCTCCTGGAAGGCATCAAGGTCGACTTCCGCCTGGCTGATGAGATGCACCATGGCGAAGGCCATGAGGTCGTAGCCGAGCCGCTTCTCGTCCAGCAGCGCGCGATAGCCCTCGATGATGCCTTCCTCCTCCAGCGCGCGCACGCGCCTGAGGCAGGGTGGGGCGGAGATGCCGACGCGCCGGGATAATTCCACATTGGTCATGCGACCGTCCCGCTGCAGCTCGTCGAGGATTTTCCAGTCGACAGCATCGAGGCGAACGGTCAAGGCACGGCTCCTTGGGGGCAAGGCTTGGGGGCAGGGTTGAGGCGCCGCCGCCGGCGCGGCGGACAGGGGCATTACGTCCGCGCACCTTAGTCTCCGTATGCGGCAACGCAACGAAATAATATTGCGTCGGTTGCGCTGCGAAGGGACAGAAGCTGCCGCCTTGTGGGCGGGGGAGGGAGCCCCTACATTCGGGCATAGCTCACGCTGCGGCCATCGGGCGGCCTGCCACACGGCCCGTTCCTTCTCTTGTCGCGGTTTCCAGCCTTTCGAGCTTCTGGTTTTCGAGGACGTCATGACCACCCACAGCGCCAAGGTCGTCATCATCGGGTCGGGTCCGGCCGGCTATACCGCGGCCATCTATGCGGCCCGCGCAATGCTGGAGCCGGTCCTGTTCGAGGGCATCCAGCCCGGCGGCCAGCTCACCATCACCACGGATGTGGAGAATTATCCCGGCTTCGCCGATCCCATCCAGGGCCCATGGCTGATGGAGCAGATGCGCGCCCAGGCCGAGCATGTGGGCACGAAGATCATCGCCGACCACGTGAACACGCTCGATCTGTCCAAGCGGCCGTTCCGCCTGGAAACCGAATCGGGCGACACGTGGCTCGCCGACGTGGTGATCCTCGCCACCGGCGCCCAGGCGCGCTGGCTCGGCCTCGAATCGGAGGCGGCGTTCCGCGGCTTCGGCGTCTCGGCCTGCGCCACCTGCGACGGCTTCTTCTATCGCGGCAAGGAAGTCGTGGTGGTGGGCGGCGGCAACACGGCGGTGGAGGAGGCGCTGTTCCTCACCAATTTCGCCTCCAAGGTCACGCTGGTGCACCGCCGCGACGCCTTCCGCGCCGAGCGCATCCTGCAGGATCGCCTGTTCGCCAATCCCAAGGTGAGCGTGGTGTGGCACTCCGAGGTCGCCGACGTGGTGGGCGAGAGCGGCGACATCTCCAAGGTCACCGGCGCGCGCCTGCGCGACGTTCGGACTGGAGCCCTCACCGAGCTGCCCGCTGACGGCATATTCATCGCCATCGGTCATGCGCCTGCCACAGAGCTGGTCAAAGACCAGTTGAAGCTCAAAGAGAGCGGATACGTGTGGACTGCGCCGGATTCGACGGCAACGTCGGTGCCGGGCGTGTTCGCGGCCGGCGATGTGGCCGATGATGTCTATCGTCAGGCGGTCACGGCCGCCGGGCGGGGCTGCATGGCGGCGCTGGAGGCGGAGCGGTTCCTCGCCCACCACAGCGTGGCGCAGGCGGCGGAGTAGATCACCCGGGCGCGGCAGCCGCCCGGCAAGGATCTAAATGGGTTCAAGGAAGGCCGCGGGGCTGGGGAGCCCGCGGCTTCTCCCGAGACAAGCGAAAAACAGCACCACCTCGCCGGCCGGACGCCGGTGATGCTCAAGGGGCTCGGGCCGGATGGATTGGGACAAGCTGAAGGTCTTCCACGTCGCCGCGGAGGCGGGCTCCTTTACCCATGCCGGCGAGACGCTGGGGCTCTCCCAGTCGGCGGTGAGCCGGCAGGTCTCGGCGCTGGAGGCGGAACTGAAGGTTCCGCTGTTCCACCGCCACGCCCGCGGCCTCATCCTCACCGAGCAGGGCGAACTGCTCTACCGCACCGCCCATGAGGTGTTCCTCAAGCTGGAATCGGCGCGCGCCCAGCTCACCGACAGCCGCGAGAAGCCCAACGGCGACCTGCGCGTCACCACCACCATGGGCCTCGGCACCCACTGGCTCACCGCGCGGGTGGGCGAGTTCGTGGAGCTGTTCCCGGACATCCGCATCCAGCTCATCCTCACCGACGAGGAGCTGGACCTTGCCATGCGCGAGGCGGATGTCGCCATCCGCATGCGCCAGCCGGTGCAGCCGGATCTGGTGCAGCGCAAGCTCTTCACCGTGCATTTCCATGCCTATGCCTCGGCCGACTATCTCAAGCGCCACGGCCATCCGCGCACGCTGGATGAGCTGGACAAGCACCGTATCCTGCTGCTCGGCGGGCCGATCCCCTCCTATTTCCAGGGGCTGAACTGGCTGGAGCATGCCGGCCGCGACGGCTCCACCCCGCGCATTCCCGCCTTTGAGGTCAACAACGTGCTCGGCCTCAAGCGGGCGGTGGAGCGGGGCGTGGGCATCGGCACCCTGCCGGATTATCTCTCGGACGATTCGACCTCGCTGGTGCAGCTCTTCACCGATCGCGAAACGCCCAAGCTGGAGGCATACTTCACATATGCTCAGGAAATGCGCTCGGTGGCCCGGATTCAGGTCTTCCGCGACTTCCTGATTTCCAAGGCGCAGCGCTGGAATTACTGATTTATGACGTTCGATGGTGCCATGGTAGGGCGGACATTGCCTAGCCAAGCGCTGGGCACATGCCTGATATGCGGTCAGTATACATTGCATTCTGCCTATTCAGGGAGCATCTTTCCCTTGCGCTGATTGCACCTTGTGCGGTGCATCAGCTGTTCCCCTCTGGAAGGTTCGCTGCTCTGCAGCGATACTTGCCGGGTCCCCTCCAGGACCCGGCATTTTTCTTTTGGGCGGTTCATTTTTGAGGGTGCCGCAGCGGCTCTTTTCCCCCAATGTCGGTTGCCGGCGTCAAGGCCGGGGCAACTGGACCGGGGTGTGTCATGGCACTTCTCAAGCGTGGGCTCGCGGGCGAGCCGGTGAAGATCCTTCAGGCCAAGCTCGGGGTGACTGCGGACGGCCAGTTCGGCCCCGGCACCGAGGCGGCCCTTAAGGCCTACCAGACCCAGCACGGCCTTTCGGCGGACGGCATCGCCGGCCCGGACACCTTCACGGCGCTCGGCCTGCCGGAGCTGGTGCTGCTCACGGTGGGCACCAAGGGCGAGGCGGTGAAGAAGCTGCAGACGGCGCTGGGCATTCCCGCCGACGGCGCCTTCGGCCCCGCCACCGCCAAGGCGGTGAAGGAGTTCCAGGAAAAGAACGGGCTGGACGCGGACGGCATGGCCGGCCCCGACACCCTCGCCAAGCTCCCGGCCTTCGCCGGCGTGTTCTCGCCGGAGGCGGTGGCCAAGTCCCAGACCGCGCCGGGCACCATTTCCATCGATGCCAAGCCCGCCGAGGCCGGCGCCACTGCCGCGCCGAAGAAGAGCATCTGGCAGACCATCACCTCCTTCTTCTCCTGATCTGCGGAGAAGCCGCGCGGGGAACAGGGGCAGGTCCCGGGCGTTGGCCCGGGATGAACCTTGCCCCTTTCCACCCGATGCGCTCCGGCGTTGAACCCCATACGGCCACCCCCATGGGCGGCCGGTCCTCTTCTTCAGGCTTGGCCGCCCTCGCGGGCGGCCCGTTCCCCCCGACCGAGCCCGGCCGTCCGCCGGAGCCGCCCATCCTGCCGCCGGACCCGGTGGAGGACCCGCCGGATTTTCCCGAGCCCGGCCCGGACCTGCCCCCGCTTCCCGAGGGCGATCCCTCCCGCGAGCCGCGCCGCGATCCCGACCCGGAGCCGCCGCCGCTGCGCGATCCCGTCGATCTGCCGGAGCCGCCCGCGCGCATGGCGTGAGGC
The DNA here is from genome assembly GCF_041911315.1 of Xanthobacter sp. Classification (NCBI taxonomy): domain Bacteria; kingdom Pseudomonadati; phylum Pseudomonadota; class Alphaproteobacteria; order Hyphomicrobiales; family Xanthobacteraceae; genus Xanthobacter; species Xanthobacter sp. Next base: position 55,705 of record NZ_JAYRPE010000082.1, read on the forward strand.
CCGCTCTGGCGGGTGTCCGCGGCGGGGCCTATGCTTGGGCCTCACCACCCGACGCGAACGCGACATGCTCAGAGCCCTGATGGATCGACTGGTGAAGCCCGCCGCCCAAGCCCTCACACTCACCCTCACCATTGCCGGCCTGCCGCTCGCGGCGGATGCGCGGACCGACCGGCCGGACCTGTTCGTGGACGTGGCGGGCGTGGTGCCGGACGCGGTGTTCGACGTGCGCTATTTCTCCACCGACAATTTCGTCGGCACGCGGGTGGATGGCTATGGCGCCGCCCGCTGCTTCCTCACGCGCCCGGCCGCCGAGGCGCTGGCGAAGGTGGCGGCGGAGGCGAAGAAGAAGGGCCTCGGCCTGCGCATCTTCGATTGCTACCGTCCGGCCCGCGCCGTGGCCCATTTCGCCCGCTGGGCCAGCGACCTCGCGGACGAGAAGACCAAGCCCACCTATTATCCCGATGTCGCCAAGAAGGACCTGTTCGCGGAGGGCTACATCGCCGCCCGCTCCGGCCATTCGCGCGGCTCGACGCTGGACCTGACGCTGTTCGATCTCTCGACGCGGCGCGACCTCGACATGGGCACGCCCTTCGACCTGTTCAGCCCGCGCTCCTGGCCCGATTCCCCCACCGCCACCGCCGCCCAGCGCGCCAACCGCCGGCTGCTCGCGGGCCTCATGGCGCAGAACGGCTTCAAGCCGTTCGACAAGGAATGGTGGCACTTCACCCTGAAGGACGAGCCGTTCCCGGACACCTATTTCGATTTCCCCATCGAGTAGGGCGGGGGGAGCGAGTCAAGCGGTCGTCATGCCCGGCCTTGTGCCGGGCATCCACGTCAGGCCGACGGGATGATGGCCGACGACGGATACCCGGCCGGTCCACGTGGATGGCCGGGACAAGCCCGGCCATGACGGCGGTTCGTGACCCGTCGAGGGCCGGCAGGGCGAGCGCCAAAGGGCGGGCCATGACCGCCGCCGCGTCCACCCCCCTCAGTGCGACGCGATCTCCTCCACCTTCAGCCGGCGGCCGAGGGTGTCGAAGAAATCGCCTTCGTTCAGCACCAGCCGGTTCTCGCGGATGCGCTGCTCCAGCGCGCGCAGGCGGCCGCGTGCCTCGGCGTTTTCCAGCGGGCCTGCGTCCTCCACCTGCGCGAAGAAGGCGGCGCCGTCCCACGCCTGCCGGGAGCCCGCGAACAGGGCGATCATGCCGGCCCAGTCCACCTCGTCGCCGATGATGTTGAGGAAGGTGGAGGCGAGCGGCTTCACCTCCGGCTCGGCGATGCGCACCAGCACCACCAGCGCGGTGAAGCCGCCATGGTCGGCGAAGGTGGCGGCGAGCCAGTCGTCGAAATCGGTGGCCATGGGAGGTCAGAAGTCCACGAGGGGCGTGTCGGGAAGATAGTGCTCGAACAGGTACCAAAAGGCGCTCTGCCGGGTCGTGGCGTACCACTCCTCGAACGCCGCGAGCGCGGTGTGCGGCGCCGCCTCGCTCTCCATCTCGAACAGCGCCACGGCGACCGGGGCGAAGCGCGCGAGCACTTCGGCGCGGGCCTCGCTGTCGTCGGACCAGCCGAGCCGCGCGCGCAGCAGCGCCTGCCCGGCGGCAACCGCCATCTCCGCGTCCGCGATGCCGTCGAGTACGGCGACCAGCGACCGCATCAGATCGGCCCGGCGCCAGGCATGGGCGCGCTCCCGCGCCAACTCCTCGGTGCGGCGGGCGGCCTCGGCGCGATAGGCGGTCTCGGCCACATCGGCCGCGACCTTCGCGGCGTCGAGGCGCGCCAGCACGGCGGCGCGGGCTTCGATGCGGGCCACGGCGACGGGATCGGGCGCGGCTTCGGGGGTCGGGGCGGGGAGGTCGGTCTCGGGGCTCATCGTCCCTTCCCGTAGCTGCGGGGGCGCGCATCGGGCGCGGGGGGCTTCGGATTTGGCGCAGTGGAATTTGGCGCAAGAGGATTTGGCGGAAGAGAGTGGGAGTCGAACCCACCAAGGACCGGCTCGCGGCCCCTCCCGGATTTGAAGTCCGGACGCCCCACCAGGGACGCTTCTCTTCCCCGCGACGGCGCCGCCGCGGTCGTCTCCGGCGCATCGTCCGCCGCTCCGGCGAATAGGTCCAGCCGGAACGGATTGATGCGCCTCAGATCGCCGCGACGCAAGGTGAGGCCGTGGCGGTCGAAGAATTCGAGGATCTGGATCGCCACCTTGCGCCCGTTGGCGACCTCGTCGCGGAAAGCGGCGGCGGTGAACTCGTCCTTCATCCGCTCGCCGGAGAGGCGAGTGATGATCTCCACCATCTCCGACACCACCGGGCGCAGGAAGAAGTGGTCGTGGGCCACCTCGTCCACCCGGCCCATGCGGCCGAGCAGCTTCATGAGCCGTCGCACCTCCGGCTCGGGCACGGCGAGGAGGCCGGCCATGTCGCGCACGCGGGGCGGGCGGAAGCGCTCCTCGCCGCTGAGCAGCGGCCTGATGCGCGCCCACAGCGCCTCGTCGGCGGCGGCGAGCTTCACCGAGAAATCCGCCCGGCGCACCCAGGCGCCCTCCTGCCGGATGGTGCCGGCGGGCAATGCGGCGAGCGCGGCGAGGAAGGCGGCGGCCGGCAGGCGCGGTTCCAGCATCATGCGCAGCCGCTCGCGGCCGAGCCCGGGCAGATCCGGGTTCTCCGCATGGAAGGCGTCGAGCGCGGCCATCACGCTGGCCGAGAAGGTGGCAAGCGTCGCCTGCGTCAGCGCCAGCGTGGTGGCGCCCGCGGCGAGGCGGGCAAGATCGAGCCGCTGGGCCAGCGCTTCCATTTCCTCAGTCGAGAGCGCCCGGTCGCGGGCGAAAGCGTCGAGGTCCACGAAATGCGGCGGCACGGCGAGGAGCGCGGCCAAAGCCTCGGCCGGGTCGCGGTGCGCCAGCGCATCGAGCTGGGCGATGCGCTCGGGCGTGCGGCGCTTGCGGCGCGGCCCGCGCAGATCGAGGAAGCGGCCGCCGCCGATGGTGCGCTGGGCCGAGGTGTCGCGAATGACGAAGCGGTCGCCCGCCGCCGCCGCGATGGGCGCCTCCAGCACCAGCTGCACCTTGCCGGTGCCGCCGGGGGGGATGGCATCGCCGAGCAGCACGAGGCGCGCGCCCACCTCGCGCGCGGCATGGTGCAGGCGCACCGGCAGCCACTGGGCGATGGGCCGGGGCTCGCTGGCCAGCACCTTCAGCTCGGCGTCGATATGGTCGGCGGGCGCGTGCAGGGCCGGGTCCAGCACCACGTCGCCGCGGGAAATGGCATCCTTGGAGATGGCCTCGCCGGCAAGGTTGATGCCGCAGCGGTCGCCAGCGACGCCGGTCTCGGAGACCCGGTCCTGCGCGCGGATGGAGCGCACGCGGGCGGAAAGGCCGGACGGGCTCACCGTCACCCGGTCCCCCACCTTCACCGCGCCGGACAGCACCGTGCCCGTCACCACCGTTCCGGCGCCGGACAGGGTGAAGCAGCGGTCCACGGCGAGGCGGAAGCGCCCGCCGCCCGCCCGCCGGCCCAGGGTCTGCGCGGCGTCCACCAGCATGTCGCGCAGGGCGTCCACCCCGTCGCCCCGCGCCGCCGCCACGGGCAGGATGGGGACGCCGGCAAGGCCGGTGGGGGCGAGGAGGGCGGTGATCTCGGCTTCTACCGCGGCGAGGCGGTCGGCGTCGGCAAGGTCGGCCTTGGTGAGGGCGACCACGCCCTTGTCGATGCCCAGCAGGTCCAGGATGGCGAGATGCTCGCGGGTCTGCGGCATCACGCCATCGTCGGCGGCCACCACCAGCAGGGCGAAATCGATGCCCCCCGCGCCGGAGAGCATCGTGTGCACGAACTTCTCATGCCCGGGCACATCCACGAACCCCAGCACGTCTTCGCCCACCGGGAGATAGGCGAAGCCGAGGTCGATGGAGATGCCGCGGGCCTTCTCTTCCTTCAGACGGTCGGTATCGACACCGGTCAGCGCACGCACCAGCGTGGTCTTGCCATGGTCGATATGTCCGGCCGTGCCGATGATCACCTAGGGAAGCTCCCCCAGCGGAATGGCGGCGCGGCGTTGGGCGGCGGCGGTTTCTTCCGGGCTCAGCGTGGCGCTGACCGCGTCGAAAAAGCGGTCGGCGAGGGCGCTGTGGCCTGCGCGGGCGCGCAGCAGCCAGGCGAAGGCGGCGATCTTGTCGTGGGGCACGCCGGCGCCGAGATGGTAGGCGGCGCCGAGCATGGCCTGCCCGTCCGCGTCGCCTGCCTCGGCCCCCTTGCGCCACCAGCGCGCGGCTTCCACCGGGTCGCGATCCGTGTCCAGCGCGTTGTGGGCGATCATGCCGAGGCGCGTCATGGAGGAGGCGACGCCTTGCTCGGCCGCGGCCAGCGCCCAGCGGCGGGCCTCGGTGGCGTCGGCGGGCATCACCTCGCCCTCCAGCAGCATCCAGCTCAGCATGTCCTGCGCGGGGGCGTCGCCATCCTCGGCCGCCGCGCGGTACAGCTCGGCGGCGCGGGCATAGTCCTGCGCCACGCCCTGGCCCTTGAAATAGAGGGTCGCAAGGTTGCGCCGGCCCACCGGATCACCACCCTCGGCGGCCAGTTCCAGCCAGCGGCGGGCGAGGTCGAGGTCCTGGTCGACGCCGAGGCCGTCCACGAAGCAGGCGCCGATATTGTTCTGGGCGCGGGCATTGCCGGCGCGGGCCAGCGGCTCCCAGATGTTGAGCGCGGCCTCGTACTGGCCGGCGGTGGCCGCCGCCAGCGCCTCGGCCATCAGCTCCTCGGGGGAGCGGGGGTCGGCGACCGGCTCTTCCGGCGCAGCCTCTTCCGTGAAGGCGGGCTCGGTGTAGGAGACCTCGGCATAGCTTGCCTCGGCGGTGTAGGTCTCGACGAAATCGGGCACCGCAACCTCGGGCGCCGCCACGTGCGGCGCGGGTTCGGGCGCGGGGGCCTCGACGGGGGGGGCGGCTGGCGCGTCCGACGTGCTGGGCGCACGGGCGAACACGATCTCCTCGAAATTCAGCTCCACCGCAGGGGCTTCCGGCTCGCGCGCGGGCGGCACATGGGGGTGCGTCTCGTGCGCGTGCGGCTCGTGAGCGACCGGCTCCGGCTCGGAGACGGGGGCGAAGGGGTTGTCCCCCCGCATCCGATCTTCAAGGCGGGGCCGGCGCGGCGCGGGGGCGACGGGGCGCTCCTCGGGCGCGGCGGGGCGCGTGGGGGCAAGGCCGCTGGCGATGTCGCCGAGCAGCGCGTCGAGATCCACCTCGGCCTCGCTCACCGGGCGGCGCTCGGTGGCGCGCTGCAGGCGGGGCATGGGCGGATGGACGTGCGGGGGCCGGGGCTGTGCGCGATCCTGAACAGAGCGATCCTGGGGCGCATCGGTCGGCGTATCCGGGTCGTCCGGTCCCCCACCCTTGCCCTTCAGTCGGTCAAGCCAGCTCATGTGCCCCCTCCAAAGCGGTCACGGACGCGACAAGCGCCGCTTCGTCCTCAAGGCATCTCACATCCAGCACCAGCGCCTGATCGTCAATCCGTCCGATGACCGGAACCGGCAACCGTCGCATGGCGTCGGCCAGCCGGCCGATGGCGCCGCCGCTGCCGTCGCGGGCGCGGATGGCGAGGCCGACGCCCTCCAGCGTCTCCAGCGGCAGCGCGCCGGAGCCGATCTGGCTGCGGCACGGCGCGGCCTCCACGGTGAAGCGTTCGCCGAGGATGCGCTGAAGATGCGGCGCCAGTCGGGCCGCCTGGGCGGCCAGATCCTCGCGCGTGCGAGTGAGGTAGCGAAGTGTGGGAAGACGGGACGCGAGGCGGTCCGGGTCGCGGTAGAGCCGCAGCGTCGCCTCGATGGCGGCGAGGCGCACCTTGTCCACGCGCAGCGCCCGCTTCATGGGATTCTTGTTGATGCGGGCGATGAGGTCGCGTCGCCCGACGATGAAGCCGGCCTGCGGTCCGCCGAGCAGCTTGTCGCCGGAGAAGGTCACGATGTCCGCCCCCTCGGCCAGCGCCTCCCGCACGGTCGGCTCATGCACGAGGCCGTAGCGGGAAAGGTCGGCCAGCGTGCCCGAGCCGAGGTCGTTGACCAAAGGCACGCCGCCGGCGCGGGCGATCTCGGCGAGGTCGCGGGGCGGCACTTCGGCGGTGAAGCCCTCGATGCGGTAATTGGAGGTGTGGACCTTGAGGATCACCCCGGTCTCGGGGGCGATGGCGTCGCGATAGTCACGCGGATGGGTGCGGTTGGTGGTGCCCACCTCCGCCAGCTCGGCCCCGGCGCGGCGCATGATCTCCGGCATGCGGAAGGCGCCGCCGATCTCGATCAGCTCGCCGCGCGAGACCAGCGCCGGCTTTCCCGGCGACAGGGTGTTCAGCACGATGAGGACGGCGGCGGCGTTGTTGTTGACCAGCGTCGCATCCTCCGCGCCGGTCAGTTCGCAGATCAGGCCGCGCACATGGTCGTCGCGCTCGCCGCGGCGGCCGCCATCGAGGTCGTATTCCAGCGATACGGCGTTGCGCATGGCGCTTGTGGCGGCCTCGATGGCCTCCTCGGCGAAGATGGCGCGGCCGAGATTGGTGTGCAGTACCGTCCCGGTGAGGTTGAACACGGGCTTCAGGCTGGGCGCTGCGGCGGCATCGAGGCGGGCGAGGGCGGCGGCGGCGATCTCTTCGGGCGTCGCGGGGGCGCCAGCACCGGCCTTGAGCGCGGCGCGGCGCTCGTCGAGCGCGTCGCGCACCGCCTGCGTCGCC
>NZ_JAYRPE010000083.1:0-138242 GCF_041911315.1 Xanthobacter sp.
AGGACTCCAAGGTCATCGTCGCCGTCAACAAGGACGAGGAGGCCCCCATCTTCCAGGTGGCGGACTACGGCCTCGTCGGCGATATCAACACCGTCATCCCTGAACTCAAGGCGGAAATCGCCAAGGTTAAGGGATAGGATCCGAGATCGCCGGGCGGGAAGCTTGTTCCGCCCGGCGCTCGGCAGGCGCCGAAGGAGCGGGAGGTCAGCCCGCTCCTTCGGGGACTGGAACACCTCAGACGCGCGGTTGGCCGCCTCGGCCCTGCTCCACCGCCCCCGCAAGGGAAAATCGCACGCTGGTGTTGATGCCCCCCCTCGGCTTGTCCCAGGACGCATCTCCCGTGAACACTGACACCAACGCCAAACAGAACCAGGGGAAGACGATGAGATTGCGCCATTGCCTCTATGCAGGCCTCGCTCTTGCGGCGTCGACGCTCCTCGTCCACGAAACGCAGGCTCAGGAAGCCATCCGCGTGCCGATGATGACGCCGCTCACCGGATCGATCGCGGTGCTGGGACAGGATTCCAAGAAGGCCGCGGAGGTTGCCCAGGAAACCATCAATGCGGCAGGCGGCATCGGCGGCCGGCCTCTCCAGCTCGAAATCGTGGACACGCAGGGCCGGCCCGAGATCGCGCGGCGTGAGATGGAGCGGCTGACGCGCGAGGGGCGGGCACCGGTCGTCCTCGCCTGCGACATCAGCGCGGGCACGTCGGGCGCCGCGCAGTACGCCGAATCCGCGCAGGTTCCCCTGCTCAACGGTTCGGCGGTCTCGGCCGATATCCTGGCCCGCGGCTACAAATGGTATTTCTCCCACCAGATGAGCAGCGACGACGAGGCGGCCACCGCATTCGCCTACATGAAGACCGCCACCGGCACAAAGCCTCTCGCCGACCGCCGGATCGCCCTGCTCTATGAGGACAGCCCCCGCGGCGCGGGCACCGGCGAGCGCCTTCGCAAGCTCATGGATGCCAATGGCGTGAAGGTCGTCAGCGAGACCACCTACAACCGTGCCGACCGCAACCTGCTGCCTGTGATGCGCAAGGTTCAGGACAGCACGCCCGAGCTCGTCGTCTGGATCGGCTATACCGAGGATGTGGTGGCCGGGATGAAGGCGGCCCGCCAGCTCGACTTCAAACCCTACGTGCTCGGCATCGGCGGCGGCATGGGCGACCCGCGCCTCCCGGAACTCGTTGACCCCGCCATCATCGAGCAGCTTCACGTCGCGAACGTCGACTACTTCAATCCCGACATCAAGCGCGCCGCCGCATTCCGCGAGGCCTACTTGAAGAAGTTCGGTGCCGAGCCGTCGAGCTATGCCGGCACCTGCTACGCCGCCATCTTCACGCTGAAGGCCGCGCTCGAATCGGCTCTCAAGGCCTCCCCGGACTTGACCACCACCTCGATGCGCGACGCTTTCCGCAAGCTCGACATTCCCGGCGACCAAACAGTGACGTCCTTCCGCTCCATCCGCTTCGATCCGGCGAACGGCCGGAACCTCGGCGCCGAGGATCTCGTGGCGGCCTGGGTCGACGGCAAGCGCAAGGTCACCGTCTTCCCTCCGAGCATTGCCGTCGGCAAGCCCGTCATGTTGCCCTGACCGAGCAAGCCAGCGCATGTCTTTCGCAACCCTCCTCCAGGCCGTCGTTTCCGGCCTGCTGCTCGGCGGCATCTATGCACTCGTCGCAATGTCGCTGGCGCTCGTCTTCGGCGTGATGCGAGTGCTGAATTTCGCCCACGGCGACCTCCTGATGGCCGGCATGTACGGCATCGTCGTCCTCAACCAGGCGTTCGGGATCAACCCGTACGCCGCCATCGTCCTCGTGGCTCCCGTTCTCGCCCTGATTGGCATCGCCGTTTATTTCGTGCTGATCCGGCGGGTGCTCGGCGCCGGTCCCCTGATGCAGGCGCAGGTGACGCTCGGACTGTCCTTTGCCATCCAGAGCACCGCGCTTCTGGTGTTCGGCGCAGACCTTCTGAACGTGCGCACGTCGCTTGACGGCGCGGCGTTCCGGGTTGCGGGCGTGGTGATCGGGACGCCGGAGCTGATCGGGTTCCTCATCTCGATCGTCGTTTGTGCCGCCCTCACCTGGTTCATCCTCAGCACGGAATTCGGCCGCCGCCTGAGGGCGGTGGCTCAGGACCCGACGATGGCCATTCTCTGCGGCATTCCTGTCCGCTCGGTCCAGATGATGGTGTTCGTCGGGTGCACGGCGCTTCTCGCCGTGCCCGCAGGCTGCCTCATGGCCTTCTCACAGCTCACGCCGACGGCCGGCATCCAGTACAGCCTGTTGTCGCTGATGGTCGTGGTGCTCGGCGGCCTCGGCGACTTGCGGGGGGCGTTCGTCGGCGGCCTCCTGATCGGCATCGTCGAAGCCGTGACCAGCGCGCTCTTCAACAATCCCGCGGCGCCCGGCATCATCTACCTGGTGTTCGGCCTCGCTCTCCTGGCCCGTCCCCGTGGCCTGTTCGGACGCGGGAGCGAAGCATGAACAGTCTCTCCCGCTTCACCCGCAGCCAGACCGCGGCGGCCCTCGTCGCCATGTGGCTCGCCATCGCCGCGGCCGCGCTGTTCCTGGACGGCTACTGGATCGGCATCATGGTCGGCCTGCTCGGCTGGATCCTGCTGGCGGCATCCTGGAACATGGTCGGCGGCCTGCTCGGCCAAGTCTCGTTCGGACATTCGGCCTTCTTCGGGCTGGGCGCCTACACCGCCGTGTATCTTGCAACCGCCCATGGCGTGAGCCCCTGGCTCGGCATGCTGGTCGGAGGCCTGCTCGCGGCCGGGTTTTCGATGATCGTGGGGTATCTGCCATTCCGCCGCGGCCTCAGCCCCCTCGTCTTCTCGCTGCTGACGCTGGCTTCATCCTACGTCCTGCTCTTCGCGGTCAGCGGCATCCCGGCGCTGGGCGGAACCAATGGCCTGTTTCCCCCGGCGGTGGGGCAGTCCGTGTGGGACATGCGCTTCAACAGCCCGGTGAGCTATCTCCTCCTTGCCGGCGCCCTGACGACCTTCGCCCTGGCCACCATCCAGATCCTCTATTCGGGTCGGCTCGGTTTCTACTGGCGTGCCATCCATGACAGCGAAGCCGCCGCCGGCGCCATCGGCATCAACACGATGGCGGTCAAGCTGTTCACGTTCGCGGTCAGTGCCTTCTTCGCGGCGATGGCCGGCACCTTCAGTGCCCAGCACACTGGGTTCATCGATCCCCAATCGGTCTTTGGCGTCGAGATCACCATCTATCTTCTTCTCTTCGCTGTCGTCGGCGGCGCAGGCAGCTTGCTCGGGCCAGTGCTTGGCCCGCTGGTGCTGGTGCCGGCGGGCGAGTATCTGCGGACGGCTCTTGCAAGTGCAGGGGGATCGAGCGCGCATCATCTCATCTATGGTGTCGCGCTGATGCTCGCCATTCTGAGCTTCCCCGGCGGCCTCGTCTCCGGCCTCAGACGCTTCGGCCTGACGCGTGGCGCGCTCTCGGTACCAGACCTCGCACCTGCGGCGGGTTCCGCTCCTGACGTTAACCGCACCAAGGCCGCCGACGGCCGCGTGATCCTGACGGCAAGCAGCGTGTCGAAGAATTTCGGTGGCGTCTTTGCGGTGCGGGACGTGTCTATCGAGGTGCGGACGGGCGAGATCCTGGGCATCATCGGGCCGAACGGCGCGGGCAAGACAACCCTGTTCTCGCTGCTCGCCGGGTCCCTCAAGCCCACGAGCGGCAGCATCACCTTCGACGGGCGGGAAATCGCCGGCCTTCCGCCGCATGAAATCTGCCGTGCCGGGATCGGGCGCACGTTCCAGATCACCCGCGCCTTTCCCACGCTGACCGTTGCCGAAACGGTCTATGCGGCGGCCCTGGTCGGACGGTCGGAGGCGAATGCAGCGGCCATCGCGGGCTCCGTCCTGTCGCTGACGCGCCTCGACCAGTATCGCGACATGGCGAGCGCGGATGTCACGCTCGCGGTGCAGCGTCGCCTCGAGATCGCGCGCGCGCTCGCCACCTGCCCCCGCCTCATCCTCCTCGACGAGATCATGGCCGGGCTGACCCCGCGCGAGATCAACGACGCCATCGAGCTGATCCGCAGCATCCGGGACTTGGGCGTGACGGTCATTTTCATCGAGCATCACATCCGCGCGGTGATGGCCCTGTCGGACCGGATCATCGTGCTGGATGCGGGAGAGCTCATAGCCGAAGGGGTGCCGAGCGACGTGGCCCGCAATCCCCGCGTCGTGGAAGCCTACCTTGGCAGTCCGGCCGAGGAGCCGGCTTCTCCCCCGCTTGATAAGGTCAAGGCCCGATGACGCTGCTCTCCGTCGAAGGTGTTCGCTCCGGCTATGGAACGCTCCAGGTGCTCAGCGACGTCTCCCTTGAGGTCGCAGCCGGCGAGGCGGTCGCGATCCTCGGCCCGAACGGCGCCGGCAAATCAACCCTCCTGCGCACGATTTCCGGTCTGATCGCACCCACGGCGGGGGCGATATCGTTTGATGGCCGGGATCTTGTCGCGATGCCCGCGCACCGCATTCCCCATGCGGGCCTCGTGCAGGTCCCGGAAGCCCGTCACATCTTTCCCTCCCTCACGGTCCGCGAGAACCTGTTGGTCGGAGGCACCCCCCTGCCCGGCAAGGCCGCGCGGGAGGCCGCGCTGGAAGAGATCTGGCAGATCTTTCCCATGCTGGTGACAAAGCGCGATGCCCCGGCCGGAACACTCTCGGGTGGACAGCAGCAGATGGTCGCCATCGGCCGCGCCCTCATGTCGAAGCCGCGACTGGTGATGCTGGACGAACCCTCCCTGGGGCTGGCACCGATGGTCGTCCGTGAACTCTACGAGGTCCTGCGGGGCCTTGTTCGATCGGGACTGACCCTGCTTCTGGTGGAGCAGGACGTGCCCGTCGCCCTGGGCCTGGTTTCGCGCGCTTATGTTATCGAGAATGGCGCAATCGTATTGTCAGGGACAGCGGACGAGTTGCGAGAGAGCGATCACGTTCGCCATGCCTATCTTGGCATATGAATTCAGCGGCCCAGCTTCAATTTCAGGCCGCCGGGAATGGACGTCTTCCTCTCCCTGCGCACGGCGTCAACGAACGCATGGCCGCGGCCATCATCGGGGCCTCCTTGCCTCACATTCAGGGAAGAAGGCGTCTAGGATTCTAGACTCAGGACCTATTAATTTCGCTGCGAATGTGATTCACAGTCTCCATTCAGGACGCCGTGCCGCCAAAGCAAGAAAAACGCCGCCCAAGGGCGGCCCGTTCTTCTCGCGGCACGTGAGGCGTGTTTCGGGAGCGGACTGAGACCACGCCCCGGTGCCGGCGGGAGCCGCTTCGGGCGCCAGGCGAAAAGCCGCCAGACGTCCGATTGATGTCTTGCAGGCCTGTTCAATCCTCGCAAGTTTGCAAGGCCGCAACGTCATCCCGCATCTTCCATTGAACGCGCAGCCGAAGGCGGTACACTCCCCAACAAGGTCAACGCCCGGAAATAGAGGCGAGACCGGAGGAACGCTGCATGGCCGGTGGACTGGAAATCGGATTGTCCCTCCTGCGGGGGGATACGGCTTGTCCGATGATGATCGACGACTTCGGCAAGCTGTCAGCCATCGATCTTCACATGCAGACCAATCCTGCCCTGTCGGACCGTCTCGCCGTCGCCGTGCTGGGGATGATCGCGTCCGGCAACCTGCCCCCCGGCGCGAGGTTGCCGGCCGAGCGCCGGATCGCAATGGCCGTTCCGGCAAGCAGGGTCTGCGTCCGGACAGCCCTCGCCCGGCTCAAGTCCGAAGGTTACATCGAAGCCGTCCAGGGGTCCGGCACGCGAGTGGTGCCGATGAACCAGAACGCCAAGCTTGACGCGCTGATCAAGGCGAACGCAGAGAACCTCGAGGACCTGCGCGGTCTTATCGGGTTTCTCGACCGCTGCCTCATCGAGCGTCTGCTGACGCGATCAGGACCGGAAACCCTTAACGAGGTGTCGGCCGCCATTATGGCGCTTCCGCCCCCCGCCCATGCGCAGGACGTGGCCGAGCAGGAAACGCAACTGCGCGTCCTCATCGCGAACGCAACCGGCAATCCGGTCTACCGCCTCGTCACGGAACAGCTCCGCCGCGGCATGCACTGCCTGTTCGACCATTCGCACCGGATGGCACGGGGCGGCTTGAGCGATTTCGTGCTGTCGCGCCGGCACGCGCTCTCGGCCGGCATTTGCCATGCCGATATGGAGGTTGCGAAAGCGGCCCTGTCCGCCGCGATCGCAGGCGTCGGTCACGGCTCCGCCGTCGATGCCGACCACCCCACGCACCAGGATACGATCCTGCGCGGCTTCGCAGTAGCCGGCCATGAGGAACTGAAGCGCCGCATCGCGCGCGAGATCGTCGGCATGATCGCGACGGGCCGAGCCAGCGAGGGAGGCCATCTCATCAGCGAGCGGCGGCTCGCCCAGCTCTTCGGCGTAAGCCGCACATCGATCCGAAAGGCTCTCGCCGCGCTGAGGGAAGAAGGTGTTGTCGCTTCAGACGAGCGCACGGGCTCACGGGTGATGGACATGAAGTCCGAGCTCGCAACCTATGCGGCGGCCGATCTCGACCACTTGCGGACCATGGCGCGGCTTCGCGGCTACCTCGAAGTCTGGGCGGCCTCCCGGGCGGCGGCGCGCGCCACCGAGGCCGATCTGGAAGATATGCGACGGATACTCTCTGAGATGGGCCGCTCGCATCTGACCCCCAGGCGGCGGATCGACCTCGATATGCGCCTCCATCTCACGATCACGCGCGCGGCTGGATCGGCCGTACATCTCTACGTCACGGAGATCTTGCGCGACCTGATGATGGCCTATTTCGACGTCTCGCTGGGCGTCGCGGATTTCGGCCCCGCCTGCGACGCCATGTTGCTCAACCATCACACGAAAATCGTCACCGCGATCACCGCGGGCGATGTCGCCGCGGCTGCGCGCGCCATGTCAGAGCATGTCGGCGCTTTCAGCAACCGGTATGAGGAAATCGGCTGACTTCCGACCACGGAGCCGACGCTGGGCGGACTTCCAACGTGCCTTGTCGGCCCCGGTTCGGTGACGCTAGGGTTCAGCCGCCGGTGAAGTTCGGCTTGCGCTTGGCCCTGAAGGCGTTGACCGCCTCCTGGTGGTCCGACGTCAGGTTGGACATGGCCTCATAGGCGACGCTGGTGTCCATGATTGCGTGGAAGATGCGCTTCAGCTCCAGATTGGTTGCAACCTTGCTCCAGCGGATCGCCTTGGTCGCGCCGCCGAGCAGCTTGCCCACATAGGATGCAACCGCCGCGTCGAGTTCCTCGGCCGGTACGGCGTGGTTGATAAGTCCGATTTCCGCGGCCTTCGTCGCCGGCATCAGGTCGCCGCTCAGCAGATATTCCTTGGCGCGCGCATAGCCAATAAGCTGCGGCCAGATGGCCGCGCCGCCGTCGCCTGCGACGAGCCCAATCGAGACGTGCGGATCACCGATCTTCGCATTCTCGGCGGCGAAGATCACGTCGCAGACAAGCGCGAGCGTCGAGCCCAGCCCCGTGGCGTGCCCGTTCACCTTCGCGATCAGCGGCTTTTCGAGATCGAGCATGGAGAAGACGATGCGCTTGGCTTCGCGGATGGTCTTCTCAAAGGTGTGGGGCCGGTCGATCGCCGACTGCATCCAGTCGATGTCGCCGCCGGCCGAGAAGGCACGCCCAGCGCCGGTGAGGACGACAACGTCCGATCCCTCGTCATTCGCCACGTCGTAGAAGACGTCGGCGAGTTCCTCGTGCAGAAGCTCGTCTGCGGCGTTCAGGGCGTCCGGCCGGTTCATCGTGATCGTAAGCAGGCGCCCTTCGCGTGTGATCACAAGATTTTCGTAACGCTCCTCGATCGGCGGACGTTTCATCCCTCGTTCCTCCCTGTCGGCGGCAGCGAAAGCGCCGCCAGCTTGTCGATGTGACTTTCGGTGCCGCCATGCAGGGCGGCTGAAACCTGCAGGCGCTTGTAGATGTGGCCGATCCTGTAGTCCTCGGTCATAGCGATCCCACCGGAGACCTGGATGAGCCGCGAGGCGGCCGCGAGCCCCTCGCGTCCGAGTGCGATCTTCGCGGACGCTGCCGCGCGGGTGCGCTCGGTCGGCTCGCCCGTCAGGGCCGTCGCCGTCCACAGCGCGAGCGAGCGCAGGGTCTCCAGATCGCAGAAGGCATCGGCCATGAGATGCTGCACGGCCTGGAACGAGCCTAGGCTCTGGCCGAACTGCTTGCGCTGGTTGAGATAGTCGACGGTGAGAGCCAGCCCGGCCGCGAGCGCGCCGTAGGCATCAGCCAGAAGGGCCGCGACGGCCCGGTCCTCGATCTCCGCGGCCAGTTCGATCGCCTCGTCGCCAGTCGCCAACACAACGGCGGCTTCGGAGCCCGAGAAACGCGGCAGAGCGCCGCTGCGCCCGTCGAGGAGCCTGACCGGTTCGAACCCCGCTCCGGCGGCCTCGACACAAAGCAAGGCCGCGTCTCCAACGGACCTCATCCCGGCCAGGACGACCCAGTGCGTCGCAGCGGCAGCATCGAGCGAGAGATGTCCCCGCCCCGACAGTTTCCCGCCCATATGGCGCAATCCACCAGAGCGAACGTCTTCGCGGACGATCCCGAACCTTGCGCGGCCCGCCGCCAGCGGTTCAGCCAGCGACGCCAGCGCTTTCGGCAGCCTCCGCATCAGCCAGGGCATGATCAGGATGTCGGTCGCGAGGGGGAGCGGCAGCAGCACGCGTCCGGCCTCCTCGATCAGCGACAGCCCCTGGAACGAGTCCGCCCCGAGACCACCGAGCTCTTCCGGTAGCCCTGCGGCGAACCAGCCGAGCTCGGCGATCTCGCGATGCCAGTCGGCGAACATCGCGGCGCTTCGCGGTTCCGGCATCCAGGCGCAACGGGCCTCGAGGAAATTCCGTGCGCTCTCGCGCAGCATGCGGTCGTCGTCGAGCTGTTCGGCAGATCGGCGCATCATCGCAGCCCCAGTGTTGAACGCGCGACGATCGTTTTCTGGATCTCGTTCGCGCCGGCATAGATCGTCACGACCCGTCGGAAGAGGTGGCGCTCCGTCCATCCGGCCGTTTCTCCGCCGCCGGCCTCGGGGGCGACGACCGCGGCCGCGCCGAACACATCCATGGCGAGTTCGGTGATCGCCTGCTGGAGCTGCGAGCCGATGATCTTGACGATCGAGGCCTCGGGACCGGGTTCCCGCCCCTGGGTCTGATCGATGAGGACGCGCAGCACCGTGACCTCAAGCCCCCCAAGCTTCTGCTCGACGATCGCGAAGCGGCGGCGCAGGCCCGGCTCGTCGAGCGTCGGCCGGCCGCTCTCGCCGATGCAGAGCGCGGCAGCGGCCTTCAGCCGTTCGAATTCCCGCCGAGACCGATGCACCTGCGCGTTGTTGGTGCGTTCGTGGTTCAACAGGAACTTGGCGTAAGTCCAACCCTTGTCGACCTCTCCGATCAGCGCCTCGTCGGGCACGAACACATCGTCGAGAAATACCGAGTTCACGCTGTGCGCGCCGTCGATCGTGATAACGGGGGTGATCGTTACGCCCGGCGCCTGCATGTCGAGCACGAAGAGAGAAAGACCCGCCTGCGACTTCACCGCCGTGTTGGTGCGGGCGAGGCAAATCATCAGGTCGGCGAAATGCGCCTCCGTCGTCCAGGCCTTCTGACCCGCAATGCGCCAGCCGCCCTCGACCTTCCGCGCGGTCGTGCGCACGGCCGCGAGATCGGATCCCGCCTCAGGTTCGGAATAGCCCTGGCACCAGAACTCGGCGCCCGAGCGGATACCGGGCAGATAGCGCCGCTTCTGCTCCTCGGAGCCGAAACTGTAGATGGTCGGGCCGACCAGATAGACTCCGAAGACGCTGGTCGGCGGCGCGTCGGCGGCGGCGCATTCCGCCTCGAAGATGAAGCGCTGCACGGGTGTCCAGCCCGGCCCGCCATAGTCTTGAGGCCAATGGTGGGCACCCCATCCGCGCGCGTCGAGCAACGCATTCCACTGCGACATGTCCTGCCGCGAATGATGGATGCCCTCGCGGGTCTTTTGCGCGAGTTCGGGCGGAAGCATGGCAGCGACGGCGTCGCGGATCTCGCGGCGGAAGCTGCGTTCTTCAGGTGTCAGGAAAGCATCCAAAGTCTTGATCCGTTGCTGGCCCGCCTGTTTTCGTCAGGATGACAGGCGTGCGGCAAGTTCTCCCCCGGCTTCCCTCAAGACCAATCGGCCGCCGCGTTCTCGCGCAGGCCGGCAAACGACATCAGAATGTCCCGTTCTGCCTCGTTCAGCGGGCGTGGCCTGCGACTCACGCCGTCCATCATCACCGTCACGGAACGGCAACTTGCCGCGCAGGCTCCAGCGATGAAGAGCCCTTGCCCCATGATGATCGAACTGCGGCCGACCTCGAGGATCGCAGTTCCAACCTCCGGCAACTCGCCGAAGGCGATCTCTCGCGAGAAGTCGATGGTGACGGACACGAGCGCGAAGACGTCCGATTGAGCGACGATCGGCCGAAGGTACTGCTTCAACAGACCGTAGCGACCGTCGTCGAACCAGGCGCCGAACACCGAATTGGTGACGTGGTCGTTCGGATCGAGATCGCAGTGGCGGACGGTCGTGCCTTGCCAGTGCCTGAAGAAGCGGCGGCTGGCGAGCATGGGCTCTTCCTGCAGGGTCTGCTTCATGCACCGAACTCCGCTGCCGGTACCAATACGATGGCGCCCGTCGTTTCGCCGGCCTCGAGCGCGCGGTGCGCTTCATTCGCATCGTTGAGCGGCAGCTCAAGGCCGATCCGCGGGGTGAGCACTCCGCTTCTTACCAGTGCGAGCATCTCGTCGACCCCCGCCTGCAAGTCGGCAAGCGTGCGCAGATGCGCGAAGACGCCCGGAACGGCAACAGAAAGCGACCTCTGTGGGCCGAGGCTGGCCAGGTTCACGGCGGAGAGCGGCTCGCCGATCTGCCCCAGATTGATGGCAGTGCCGAACGGCTTCAGGCAGTCGAGCGAACGCTCGAGCGTCGCGCCGCCGATCCCCTCGCAAACGATGTCGACGCCCTGGCCGCCGGTCAGGCGGCGGGTCTCCTCGACGAAGTCCTGTCGCTTGTAGAAAATCACCTCATCGCAGCCGGCCGCGCGCGCGATCTCTGCCTTGGCTTCGGTGCTGACCGTGCCGATGACCCGTGCGCCTTTAGCTCTGGCCCACTGGGCGAGAAGGATGCCGAGCCCGCCTGCCGCGGCATGAACGAGGACGCTATCGCCGGACCGCAGCGGGCGGACACGCGTGAAGATCATGTGCGCGGTCATGCCCTTGAGCATCAGCGCCGCGGCGGTGCGATCGTCGATATCGTCGGGCAGCCGCGCGAGGCTGCGGGCCGGGAGGAGGCGCGCGCTGGCATAGGAGCCGATGGGGGGGCCGGCATAGCCGACGCGGTCTCCCACGGAAATGCCCGCGACCTCCGGTCCCGTTGCCACGACGACGCCCACCGCCTCCACGCCGATGGCTCCGGGCAGGGCTGGCAGCGGAAACACGCCGCGCCGATGGTAGCAGTCGATGAAGTTCACGCCGATAGCCGTCTGGCGCACGAGCACTTGCCCCCTCTGCGGATTAGGCAGGCTCACCGCTGCCGGCGCGAGCTGTCGTGGATCGCCATAGGCCTCGATGCGGATTTCCGTGGCTTTCAATTCGGTCGCTCCCGCGGCGGATTTGCTGATGACGCGAAGCTCGCCGCACGGAAGCGCTTCGGCAATCGGGTGATTGGTCCGCGCGCGAGACCAGCCGCCTTTTGACGCGCCCGGTCGAAACGGCAAGCTCGATGGCAACGACGCCACGGTTCTCCCATGCCAGATCTATCCACCGCCCTTGCCCTTACGATCCCCCGGCTGCTCGGCGAGCGGGCGAAAGCGAGGCCGAATGCGCTGTCACTTTCCGCGCGCTCGATCACCGGCTACCGCGACCGGCTGACCTATGCGCAGCTCGTGGCGCGCATGGAGGCGGTGGCGAGCGGCCTGCACGCGCTCGGCCTCGGCCGGAACGACCGGATCGGCGTGTTCCTCGGCAACGAGGCCGGTCGCGAGTGCATGCTCACGGCTCTGGGCGCGCTCCGGCTGGGAGCCGCCGTCGTTCCGCTGAACACGCGCTCCGCCGATGAAGAGCTGACGCACGCCCTGGAACTCGTCGAGCCTGCCGCCATCGTCACGACGGCCCGCAGCGCACACAGAATTTCGGGCCTTTGTCCCGCCGCGCGGCTGCTGGTCTGTGGCGATCTGGCGGGTGCTCCGGAGCAGGCGCAGCCCTGGCCCGAGCCAACCACCGGCGCGTGGCCGCCCGCTCCGCCGGAGGACGCAGATCCCGATGACCTCGGCTGCCTGCTGTTCACCTCCGGCACCACCGCGCGCTCCAAGGCGGTGATGCACAGCCAGCGCACGATGATCGGCGCCGGCCTTAGCTGCGGCGCGGCGCTGGAGCTTCGCGCCGATGATCTCTATCAGGGAGGCTGGCCCTTCTTCACCAGCTCCGCGCTCAATCTGGGAGCAATGTCGTGCTGGGTTTACGGCGCCTGCCTGGTCTTCGAGGAACCACTCGACAATGGCGGCCGCCTCAGGCTGATCGCGAGCGAGGGCACGACATTTTATCACGGCGTTCCGTCCGTCGTGCATTTCCTGATGGAGGAGTATGCGCAGCAGCCGAGCGACGTCTCGCGGCTGAGGCGGATCGGGTATGGCGGCTCGGCTATGCCGCCCGACGTGATCCGCCGGATCGACCAGCAATGGCCGCACACCGAGCAGGTTCAGATCTACGGCATGACGGAAAGTGGTCCGGCCGGAACCCGCCTGAGACCCGCCGACCTCTGGCGCAAGCTCGGCTCGATCGGCGAGGCGATGCCCTATTGCGAGATCCAGGTCGTCGATGATCAGGCGAATCCCGTGGCGGCCGGGACGACCGGCGAGATCCTGATCAAGGGACCCGGCGTGGCCCGTGGCTATTATCGCCTGCCCGAAGCCAGCACCGAAGCTTTCGTCGCCGGTGGCATCCGCACCGGGGACGTCGGCCATCTCGACGAAGACGGCTTCCTCTTCTTCACCGACCGTAGCAAGGACGTGATCAATCGCGGGGGACTCAAGGTCGCCTCCGTCGCGGTCGAAGAGGTGCTCTACCGCCATCCAGCCATCCGCGAAGCGGCGGTGGTGGCGATACCGCATCCCGCGCTTGGGGAGGATGTCGCGGCCTGTGTAGTCGCACGCGACGGCGCGACGCTCGATGTCGAGGACCTGTCGGCCTTCTGCGCGCGCAGCCTCGCCGACTATGCCCGGCCGCGCCGCTGGCTCGTCATTGATGAACTGCCGAAGAACCCGATGGGCAAGGTCCTGAAGAAGGAGTTGCGCCAGCGTCTCGCCGCGACGGCCCCATAGGCCCGAATGGTCTTCGCAGCGGGCCAGCGTCCCCCTTGCCGCTCATGATGAAGCAGGTGAACCTGAAGCACTCAAAGGGCCGACAGAGCCCTCGGGAAACGCTCACCTCAGGGAGGAGACGATGACACATTCGATCTCGCGGCGCGGCGTGCTCGGCATAGCAGCGACGATGACGCTCGGTTCGAAGGCTTTCGCGCAGCCGGCTGAGGTCGTGATCGGCTGGATTCTGCCTCTGACGGGCGTTTCGGCCTCGGTCGGCCAGCAGACGCGCGTCGGGGCCCAGATCGCCACGGACCAGATCAATGCCGCAGGCGGCATCAAATCGCTCGGCGGAGCCCGGATCAGGCTGGTCTTCGGCGATTCCCAGTCGAAGCCCGATATCGGCGTCTCGGAAACCGAGCGGCTGATTCAGCGCGAGAACGTCGCCGCCGTGGCTGGTGCCTTCAACAGCGCCGTCACTTTCCCGGCCAGCGAAGTGGCGCAGCGCTACAAGACGCCCTGGCTCACCATGGGCGCCGTCAAGGATGAGATCACCGAGCGCGGCTTCGAATACGTGTTCCGCCTCAACAACAAGGCAATCTACGACGCCCGCGAGCAGCTCGACGCCATGGATTTCTTCAAGAAGGAGACGGGCAAGGGGCCGAAGACGCTCGCGATGTTCTACGAAGGCTCCGATTGGGGCCGCTCGCACGCCGCCAATGTCCGAAAGCTCGCCAAGGAGCGGGGCTACGACGTGGTGCTCGACGAGGCCGCCCCGCCGAACCAGGTCGATTTTTCCTCCCAGCTCCTCAAGATTCGCGCCGCCAAGCCCGACGCCCTCATCGTCGCGTTCTACACCCCGGACCAGCTGCTGCTCTCGCGCCAGATGATGGAGCAGCGACTGGATTTGCCTTACGGCGTCCATTCGGTCGGCGGTGGCACCGAAGATCCAGCCTTCTATAAGGCGATCTCGCCCAGGGCCGTCGCCTACTATTTCGTGCAGGAGGACCGGCAGGTCGACGCCCTGCAGGGCGTGCGCTACCCCGAATACGACGATCTCGAGAAGAAATTCCGCGAATTACTCGGATACAACATGAGCGCCTATGGCGCGCAGGGATTCACGACGATGTACGTGCTGAAGGATGCGCTGGAGCGTGCCGCGTCGAGCGATCGCGACAAGCTGCGCGACGCACTCGCCAAGACCGACATCACCTCGGGCCCAGCCCTCTATGTCGGCTACCAACGCATCAAGTTCGACGAGCACGGCCAGAATACCTTCGCGCACGGCGCCATCTCACAGAATCTCGACGGCCAGCGCCGCACCGTATGGCCGGCAGAGAGCCGGGCGAAGGACATCAAGCCGATCTGGCCGGTGCCTGCCTTCGGGGCGCGATCCTGAGCGGAGCAGCCGATCCAGGCCCCCACCTGGTCAGCCGCGTCACGCGACGACGGCAGCGCAACTGCGCTCCGTCGTCACCCTCAACCTCCTGCTGGAGCAGGACAGCTTTCCTGCGCTGTCGGGAAAGCGAGAGGCAACCGACGATTTCATGGATCCACTCATTCTAGGCTTCGCCGTGGTCAACGGTTTGCTGATTGGCGGCATCTACGGAGGCGTCGCTCTCGGCCTGAGCCTGATCTTCGGCGTCCTGCGCGTGGTCAACTTCGCGCACGGATCGCTGCTGATGGTCGGCCTCTATACTGCCTACTGGCTGCAAGCACTAGCGGGCATCGACCCCTATGCCAGCGTGATATTCACCGTGCCACTGCTCTTCTGCATGGGCTATTTCATCCAGCGTGTCATCATCGCGCCGCTGATTTGGCGCGAGAGCGCGCTGGTCGTCGAGCCGCTGTCGGCGCTGCTGCTAACCGCCGGCGTCTATCTCGTTATCGATAACCTCGCGCTGATGGCATTCGGACCCGATGTCCGCTCGGCCTCGACCAGCCTGGACATGCCGCCGATCATGCTGGGGCCGATTCCGGTCAACATGCAGCGTTTCATCGGTTTTTCGGCCGCCATCCTGGCCGCGATCGGATTGGTGGTCTGGCTGCGCCAGACCCGCATGGGCCGCGCCATCCGGGCGACGGCACAGAACCGTGACGCCGCCGCGCTCTCCGGCATCGACGTGCCGATGATCTATGCGGTGACTTTCGGCGTCGGCACGGCGCTGCTCGGGCTCTTCGGCTCGCTGCTCGCGACCTTCATCCCGATCACGCCCAATGTCGGCCTATCCTTCGGCATCCGCTCCTTCATCGTCGTGGTGCTCGGCGGCATCGGCTCGATACCGGGTTCGATCCTGGGTGGTCTCGTCATCGGCGTGTTCGAGGCCATCGCCTCTCAGTTCGTGCCCGCGACCTCGGCCGCGATTCTCTCGCTTGGTCTCTTCATCCTGATCCTGCTGGTGCGTCCCGGTGGCCTCATGGGGAAATTGTGATGGCGCTCAGGACCAATAAAAACATGGCCGCCCCACAGCTGGCGACGAAGTCGGGATATGGCCGCATGGCAACTCTGCTCGTGGTCGCGGCAGGGGTGGTCGCGCTTGCTCTGCCGATCGCAATGCCCGATCCGTACTTCGTCCATTCCTGCATCGTCGTTCTCCTCTTCGCCTACATGGCGACATCCTGGAACTTCGTCTGCGGCTATGTCGGGCAGCTTTCGATCGGCCATGCGATGTTCGCCGGCGTTGGCGGCTATGCCACGGTGCTGATCTTCTCCCGCCTGGGCATTTCGCCCTGGCTCGGGATGCTGGTGGGAGGCGTCCTCGCGGCCATGCTGTCGGTCGTTGTGGGCTACCCCACCTTCCGGCTGAAGGGGCCGTACTTCGCCCTCACCACGATCGCCTTCGCCGAGATGATCCGGATCTGGGTCGAGAACACCGACACCTTTCTCGGCATTCCGCTCAACGGCGCGGCCGGCATCACGGTGCCGCTCGTCGGAGAAAGCTGGGTGGCCTTCCAGTTCAACGGCAAGACGCCCTATTACTATGTCATCCTCGTCATGTTGGTGTTGGCCCTGCTCGCCACCTGGCGGCTGGAACGGTCCAAGCTCGGCTTCTATCTCAAGGCGATCCGCGGTGATCGCGATGCGGCGGAAGCGCTCGGCATCAGCCCGGCACGCTATCAGCTCGTCGCGCTGGCCATCAGCGCGTTCATGACTGGAGTGGGCGGCGGCTTCTACGCCCAGTTCTTTCGCTACGTGAACGCGGATCGTCTGATCGGGGTCGAATTCTCCATAGACTTGGCACTGATGAGCATCATCGGCGGCCAAGGCACGGTCTTCGGCCCGCTGCTTGGCGCGGTGCTGCTCACGCCGATCGCGGAGATCACGCGCGGTCATCTCGGTGGCGTGCTGCCCGGCCTGCACATCGTGATCTACGGGATCATCCTGATCCTGGCCGTACTCTACCTGCCGAAGGGTCTGATCGACCCTCTCAGGAGCATCCTGTCGCGCCTGTCGAAGAACGGGAGGTCGGCATGAGTGGCGACGGCACGCCCCTGCTCCAGGTGCGCGGCATCTCCAAGCGCTTCGGCGGATTGCAGGCCGTCCATGATCTTTCTTTCGACCTGCGCCGGGGCGAGATCCTGGCGCTGCTCGGCCCCAACGGTGCCGGGAAGACGACCGCCTTCAACATGATCGCCGGCTATTTCCGCACCGATCAGGGCCGCATCCTGTTCGAGGGGCGCGACATCGCCGGGCGCAAGCCCTGGGACATCTGCCGGATCGGCATCGCGCGCACCTTTCAGCTGTCGAAGCCCTTCAGCGACCTGACCGTCGCCGAGAACTTGATGGTCGGCGGTTTCGTCCGCAGAAGCGAGATCGACGAGATCCGGGCAAAAGCGCTGGAGATCGCGGACTTTCTCGGGATGGGGCACCAGGCTGCGACGGAGGTTCAGCACCTGACGGCCTTCGATCGGCGTAAGCTTGAACTCGGCCGAGCCCTCTCAACCGAACCGAAGCTGCTGCTCATGGACGAGGTCGTGGCAGGCGCCACCCCTTCGGAAGCGCAGGAGATGGTCGAGCTGGTCCGCCGGATTCGCGACCGGGGCGTGACGATCCTGATCGTCGAGCATGTGATGAAAGTGATCATGGCGCTCTCGGAACGCGTCATCGTGATGGAGTCGGGCCGGCTCATCGCCAACGGGAAGCCCAAGGACGTCGTCCGGCAGCCCGAGGTCCTCAAAGCCTATTTCGGTGAGGGATATGCAGCCCGCGCTTGAACTCGATGAACTCCGCTCGGGCTATGGCGACGTCCAGGTTCTGGACGGCGTGTCGCTCGCGCTGATGCCTGGCGAGATCGTCGCCCTGATCGGTGCCAACGGCGTCGGCAAGACGACGCTGCTGCGCACGGTATCCGGCCTCGTCCGCGCGACGGCGGGAACGGTTACGCTTTATGGCGAGCGCATCGACAAGCTGCCGGCGCACAGGATCACGGCCGCCGGCTTCGTCCAGTCCCCGGAGGGCAAGCAGCTTTTCACGGGCATGACCATCGAGGAGAACCTGATGGTCGGTGCCCATAATGACCGCGCCTACCCGCGCATGAAGACGACGATGGAGGAGGTCTACCAGCTTTTCCCCATCCTGGCGGAACGCCGGCACAAGCTGGCCTCGACGCTGTCGGGCGGCCAGCAGCAGATGCTGGCCGTCGGGCGCGCGCTGATGGCCCGACCGAAGGTGCTGGCGCTCGACGAACCCTCGCTTGGCCTCGCGCCCTTGATGGTGGACCGGCTGTTCGAGGCGATCGGCGAGGTCCGGAAGCTCGACATCTCGATCCTCATCATCGAGCAGAACGTCTTTCAAGTGCTGTCGATGGCGGACCGCGGCTACGTGCTGGAGCGCGGCAAGGTCATGCTCTCCGGCACG
This sequence comes from Xanthobacter sp., assembly GCF_041911315.1. Classification (NCBI taxonomy): domain Bacteria; kingdom Pseudomonadati; phylum Pseudomonadota; class Alphaproteobacteria; order Hyphomicrobiales; family Xanthobacteraceae; genus Xanthobacter; species Xanthobacter sp. The sequence continues at coordinate 18,232 of NZ_JAYRPE010000083.1, forward strand.
GGTCGCGAACTGCTCGAGAACGAGCATCTGCGCTCGACCTATCTGGGCATCTGAGATGGCACGGCCATCAGCACCTCCTCCTTCACCGTCACGATCGCGGACCCTCCTGCCATGACGCACACAAACCATCCTCCGACGGAGCCCGACCTGAAGGCCTTGGCGGAGCGGGCCCACAATATGCGCCGCCTGATGATGCGGATGGCGAGCGGCAAAGGCGAGGGCTACATCGCCCAGGGCCTGGCGATCGCCGACTTTCTCTCGGCGATGTATTTCCACGAGCTTCGCTACGACCCCGCCGATCCGCACTGGCTGGGTCGCGACCGGTTCGTGCTCTCCACGGGGCACTACTCGATCGCCTTCTACGCCTGCCTCGCCGAGGCGGGCATGTTGCAGGTTGAGGAACTGCCGACCTACGGCTTGAACGGCTCGCGCCTGCCGATGAGTACCTTCGAGAACGTGCCGGGCATCGAGGTTTGCGGCGGCTCGCTGGGGCAGGGACTGGGGCAATCGGTCGGCATGGCGCTGGCGGCCCGGCTGGACCGCAACGGCGCCCGCGTCTTCAGCGAGCTCTCGGACGGGGAGCTCCAGGAAGGCTCGACGTGGGAGGCGGCCATGTCGGCGACGACCTTCAAGCTCGACAATCTCGTCGCGCTCATCGACTGCAACGGCATCCAGGCCGACGGCGCGGTCCACGTCGCGATCGAGCCGGTCGCGGAGAAATGGCGCAGCTTCGGCTGGGACACGCGCGAGGTTGACGGCAACGATCTGGCCGCATTGACGGCGGCGCTCGCCGCCTCCCGAGAGCCGGACGGCGCTCCCAAGGCGATCGTCATGCGGACCGTTCCGGGCAAGGGCATTCCGACACTGGAGAAGCGCGAGCGGGCGCATTTCGTCCGCGTCGGCAACGACGAATGGGATGACCTCACCGCCGAGATGGAGGCTCACTATCATGGCTGAGCAAGTTTCCGGGCGCACGCTCGGCATGGGCGAGATCGTCGACACCGGTGCGAAGCCCTTCGAGTTCGCCCCCTTCGGCACGGAGCTCGCGCAGCTCGGGAAGGAACGCACCGAAATCGTCGGATTGACCGCCGACATGGGACGCTACAGCGACATCCTGCCGTTCCGCGACGCGCATCCCGAGCGCTTCTTCAACGTCGGCGTCGCCGAGCAGTCCCTGATCATGACCGCAGCCGGCCTCGCGAAGGCGGGCAAGATCTCATACTGCACCAGCTATTCGGCCTTCATCACGCGGCGCGCCTATGACTTCGTGGCCATCGCTTGTGCGCACGCCTTGGCGGAGGTCAAGATCTTCGCCGGCATGCCTGGCTTCATGAACGGCTACGGCGCCACCCATCAGGCGACCGAGGACATCTCGATGATGCGGGGCATCGCGGACCTGACCGTGATCGACCCGTGCGACGCGACCGAACTCAAGCAGGTCGTCCGGGCCGTCGCCGACATTCCCGGCACCGTGTATGTCCGCAACCTGCGCGGCAAGGTGCCGGTGGAACTCGGCGCGGATTATCGCTTCATTCCCGGCAAGGCGCAGGTGATCCACGAGGGCCAGAGTGTCGGCGTGATCGGGACGGGCTTCATGTCGGCCCGGGCGCGCGACGCGGCCAAGGTCGCGGCCGAACACGGCGTGAGTGCCGCCGTCCTCCATGTCTCCACCCTCAAGCCCTTCGACAAGGACGGTGTCATCGCTTTCGCCAAGCGCTTTGACAGGCTGGTCGTCACCGAGAACCACAAGATCTCGGGCGGTCTCTGCACGCTGGTGGTGGAGGCGCTCTACGAGGCCGGCCTGATGAAACCAATGGTCAAGGTCGCGCTTGCTGACAGCTTCTTCGAATGCGGCGCGCAAGCCTGGCTTGAGCACAAATACGGCATCGACCTGCCGCGCTTGGTCCAGGCGATTGTCGAGGGGAGGTAGGTGCCGATGCAACTCGAGAACAAGGTCGCTCTGATCACCGGTGCCGGCTCGGGGCTCGGTCTCGCGACAGCGCAGGCCTTCGCGCGAGAGGGCGCGTGCATCATGATCAACGACCTCCGCGAGGAGGTTGCGCGCAACGCCGCGTCTGCGCTGGGAGGGGGACATGCCTCCATCGGCGGCGATGTCTCGCGGGAAGCCGATGTCGACGCCATGGTCCGGGCGACTCTTGATCGCTATGGCCGGATCGACATCCTCATCAACAATGCCGGCGTGCCCGACAGCTTCGTGCCGACGGTCGACCAGCCGCTGGAGCACTGGCAGCGGCTGATCGACATCCATCTCACCGGGACCTACCTGGTTTCCAAGAAGGTCGCGCCGCACATGATCGCGCAGGGCAGCGGCTCAATCGTCAACCTGTCGTCGATCGCCGGCGTGCTCGGCCTGCCGGTGCGCACGGCCTACAGTGCCGCGAAGGCCGGCATCAGCATGCTGACGCGCGTGCTCGGCTGCGAATGGGGCCCCCACAACGTCCGCGTCAATGCGATCGCGCCGGGCTACATCCTGACGCCGATGACGGAGGAGCTGATCCGCGAGGGCAAGATCGACTCCGATCGCGTCCGGCGGCGCACACCGATGGGCAAGCTCGGGCGGCCCGAAGACATCGCCGAAGCGATGATCTTCCTCTGCTCCGACCGCGCCCGCTTCATCACCACCGTCATCATCCCTGTCGACGGCGGCTACTGCGCCTGGGGTGCCCCGAGCGACGCCTATACAGGCGAGCTGACCGGCGCCATCGGCTGAACCACGGAACGATCATCATGAGGATATTCGGATCGCCGGGGCGCTATATCCAGGGGCCGGGCGTGCTCGCGGACATCGGCCGGATCGCCAAGACAATCGGCGCAAGCGCCTGCGTGATCGTCGACGACGGCGTAAGAGATCTGGTCGGCGCGCCGATCGAGCGTAGCCTGAGGGAGGCGGGTGTCGCGGCCCTCGTCCTGCCCTTCTCCGGCGAGATCACCTATGCCCGGATCGAGGCTTTGACGGAGCGCGCGCGTCCCGTCTCGCCCGCCCTCGTCATCGCCGCCGGCGGTGGCAAGGGGCTGGACGTCGGCAAGGGCGTCGGCGAGCGCCTTGGCGTGCCGACCGTGACCGTGCCGACCATCGCCTCCAACGACGCGCCGACCAGCGCGACCTATGCCGTCTACGACGACAGCCATACGATGATCGCGACCGATCGCATGATCGGCAACCCGCACACCGTGCTGGTCGACACCCGACTGATCGCCAACGCGCCCGCGAAATTCCTGCGCTGGGGCATCGGCGACGCGCTGACCAAGAAGTTCGAGGCGGACGGCTGCTGGGCGGGGCGGGGCAAGACGCCCTTCGGCACCCGTCCGCTGCGGACCGGCATGGTGATCGCGGACGCTGGCTATCGAACCCTGCGTGCCCATGCGGCCGCAGCGCTCGCCGCGGTCGAGCGCCGGGAGGTGACCGACGATGTCGAGGCGACCGTGGAGGCCTGCATCCTGATGAGCGGACTCGGTTTCGAGAACGGCGGGCTGTCGCTCGCCCATTCGATGACGCGCGGCCTGGTCAAGGCGCGCGACGCCATGAAGGCTCCCCACGGAGAGCAGGTCGCCTACGGCACTCTCGTGCAACTCGCCGCGGAAAACCGCCCCGATGCGGAGGTCCTCGATCTCATGGGCTTCAATCGCGAGATCGGCCTGCCGGTGCGGCTGGCCGATCTCGGCATGAAGAACGTCACGAATGAGGAGATCGACGAGATCGCGCGCCGCACCATGACCGCCCCGCACATTGCCAATTTGGCCATCGAGCTCGACCAAGCCGGGATCGCTGCCGCCATGCGGCGGATCGAGCGGCTGGCGGCGGGCTGAGCCGCGTCGGCGCCATGACGGAACCCCGCCCCTTCACCTATCACGTCCCCGACGTGGCCATCGCCGATCTGCGCGAGCGGCTTGCCCGCACGCGGCTGCCGGATCGCCCCCCCTGCGCCGCGTGGGAGCTTGGAACCGACAACGATTATCTGGCCGACCTTCTTGCCTATTGGCGGGACCAATTCGACTGGCGCGCGCAGGAAAGCCTGCTGAACGGCTTCGCGCAATTCCGGCTGCGTCTCCCGGACGTCGATCTGCATTGCCTGCGTGTCGAGGGGCGTGGCCCCGATCCCGTTCCACTGCTGCTCTGCCATGGCTGGCCGGGATCGGTCTTCGAATTCCTGGAGCTGATCCCGCGCCTGACCGATCCGGAGCGCTTCGGGCTCGACCCACGGCTCTCCTTCACCGTCGTTGCTCCCTCGCTGCCGGGCTACGGCCTTTCCTTCGAACCCGGTCAGGCGCGTTTCGGCGTCGAGGAAATGGCCGACAGGCTCGTCGATCTCATGGGCGCCTTCGGTCACGAGCGCTTCCTGGTCCAAGGCGGAGACTGGGGCGCCTTCGTCGCTGCCCGAATGGCCCACGCCCATCCCGACCGGATCGTCGGCCTGCACCTCAACCTGCTGCCGCTGCCACGCGATGGCGGCCCATCCCCAGACGCTTCGCCGGAGGAAATTGCCCATTTTGACCGGCTGCGCGTCTGGCTGCGGGAAGAGACCGGCTATCAGTGGATCCAGGGCACGAAGCCGCAAACCCTCGCCTTCGCCATGACGGATTCTCCGGCCGGCCTCGCCGCCTGGCAGGTCGAAAAATTCCGCTCCTGGTCGGATTGCCACGGAACGATCGAGAACGCCATCCCGCGCGACAGACTGCTGGCGAACATTGCCTTCTACTGGTTCACCGGCGCGATCAGCTCCGCCTTCCATCCTTACTACGCGCGCATGCACCGGGACTGGCCGATACCGCGCGGTACCCGCATCGCCGTACCCATGGGCTATGCGCAATTTCCCCACGAGATGGTACGGCCGCCCCGCACGCTCGCCGACGCGATGTTCGCCGACATCCGTCAGTGGAACTCAATGCCCCGGGGTGGGCATTTCGCGGCGCTGGAGCAACCCGAACTGCTGGCGCACGAGATCCGCTCCTTCGCCGAGGCCCTGCAATCGTGACTGGGGGCAAGGCCGTAGTGATCCTGTCTGCCGGCGCCGTGCCCAACGGAGCGATGGACACAATGCCCAAGCCTATCCCGCGCCTCGTCTGGGCGGACCTGCCACCTGCGGTCCAGCGCCGTGCCGTCTGGCTCGTGCGGGATCTCGTCGCCGCCTCTCTGCCGGGTGCAGGCGTGGCTTCGGCAGCGATCACCGCGGCACATGTGGAGCGCAATTTCAGATCGGGTGGCGCGACCATCCTCGCCTCGGGCGCGCGCTCGACGGTGTCAGGCGCGGCGCTGGCCAACGGCATGCTCTCGGATGCGCTGAGCCTCAATGACGGCCATGTCCTCGCCAAGGGCCATCCGGGCGCGAACATTATTCCCGCGGTGCTCGCTGCGGCGGAGGAGGCCGACGCAACGCTCAGCGAGTTCCTGGCTTCAGTCGTTTTCGGCTATGAGCTCGCGGTGCGCGCGGCGATGGATTTGCACGCCCGCAGCCCAGTTTATCGCGCGGCGGGCGCCTGGGGCCCGATGGCATCCGCCGCCGCCATCTGCCATCTGCGGCGCCTGTCGGACAATGTTATCCGGCACGCGATCGGTTTCGCCGAGTTCCACGCGCCGCATGCGCCGCTTCTGCCCTCGCTCTCGCAGCCGGCGATGACGAAGGACGCCATCGGCTGGGGCGCGTTCCTTGGCGCGACGGCGGCGGAACTCGCCGAGGCGGGCTTCACCGCGCATGATTCCGAATTCTTCGATGCGGACCCTTTCGAAGATATCGGCCGGACCTGGCGATGCCTCGACGGCTACGTCAAGCCATTCCCGGTGATCCGGCTCTCGCAGCCGGCGATCAAGGCGGCACTCGACCTGCGCGGCCGGCACGCGCTCGATCACCACCGCATCGCGCGCGTTGCCATCCGTACCTTCGCCAACTCAGCAAATCTGCCGCGCCTCATCCCCACCGTGACGGAGGAGGCGCAGTACGGCCTGCCATGGCCCGTGGCCTACGCCCTCGTGCATGGTCGCTTCGACGTACAGGACGTCATCGACGGCCTCTCCGATCCTGATGCGGCGGCACTCATGGGCAGGATCGAGGTCTCCATCCTGGCCGAATACGACGCTCTCTATCCGGCAAAGCGCGTGTCCGATGTCTCCATCGAAACCGATAGCGGCGAACTCTTCAACTCCGACCCGGTCACCGCCGACGGCGATGCCGGCGATCCGGGCTGGGAGGACATCATCGAGGCGAAATTCCGCGCACATGTCGGGCTAGAACCGGACGATCTCGATGCGCCTCTCTGCGATCGTCCCCTCGGCCGTTTGCCTCGAGACGAACTCATCGCCGCGATCTGCCGAGCCTCAGGCCCGATACGGTGCGGGACGCGCTCCGGGCACTGACCCATGACTGGTCTGGCGCCCGGACCAGGTCTCACCTTGCCACCCCGCGCCCGCGGCGGTGAGCTGTATCGCCAGCGAATGGAAAGATCATGCCCATCGTTACTGTGGCTCTCATGGAAGGGCGTACGCAGGAGCAGAAGGACGCAATGTTCGCACGCGTGACAGAAGCGCTGTGCGCGACACTGGACTGCCGGCCGGAGCAGGTCCGCATCAGGGTTGAGGACATGTCCGACGGCGACTTCGCAGTCGCCGGCAAATCCGTTGCCAGGAGCAACGCGGAACGGGAATCGCCATGAAACATCGCATGCACGCCGACCAGGAACCCACCGCATGAATGACGAGAGTGGCGAAGGTACGATCAGGACCGAAAGGCGCGGCGCGCTGATGCTGATCGGGGTCGACCGGCCGCGGAAGCTCAACGGCTTCTCAGGCATTATGGTGACTGCCCTCGCCGACGCCTACCAGGTCATGGAGGATGAGCCGGACGTCCGTGTCGGCGTGCTGCACGCCTTCAGCCCGCATTTCACCGCGGGGTCCAGCTTGACCTGGAGTGGGCCCTTCCGGTAGACGGATTGAACTTTAGGAATTGACCGTGGGCCGGGCTTTCAGAGGATGAGAGCCCATGACACGCATTGATCTCACAGCATCGCGTTCAAACGTCAGATCGCGCAGGAGTTCATCTCCGGCGAGACGCTGCATGGCCTTGCTAAGCGGCACGACCTGTCGTGCGACCTGATCCGTTTGTGGGTGCAGAAGCACGAGACCGGCGCCTTCGATGAGGACGCCGAGGCTGCGGACCGGATGCAGGAATACCAGATAGCCTAGGAGACATTCGCCGACGTCGCCGAGAGCCTTCCGACATTCATCGACGACGTCTACAACACCAAGGGGCGTCACTCGGCGCTCGGCTATCTCAGCCCGCGCCAGTTCGAGGATCATCACGCCCGGCAGACGGTCCAAACCGAAGCTTGACCACTGTCCAGTTCAAAGGGCCCACTCCAATAGGGGGCAGGTTCCACGCCGATTGACAGCCCATGCATCGGAAAGTGACCTGAGACGACGCCTCGCTCACTCAACTCGGCCAGCACATTGAGCAGATCGCGCGTGGAGCGCGCAAGGCGGTCGAGCCGCACGACAATGAGCACATATCCGGCCTTCAGCGAGGTGATGCAACGTCGCAACTTTGGCGCCGCTTGCCGCCTCAGAAAAGACGTTCTGGCAGCCAGATGCCCTGAGGTGCTCGATCTGTCTATCCACCATCTTCCGCCAGTAGATAGAGCGCACAGACACCGACCACGAATGCATTATTAATTACAATTATATACACCAAACATATTAAATTTTGATGTTTCGTCTCGCGCATAGAATATTTTGTAATTATATAAATATCATCAATTGCACAATTATCGCCTCGCGTTATCGGAAAGCCAATTCGATAATCGGGCACCCAACCTCGATGTGAAAACAGAGTTCACCTCTGCAGCAAAAGCAGGCTGTCGAAGCGACCGATGAGCTTAGCTCATTCATTGGTGCCAAAAAATGGCTTGTAACCTGCAAGCATCCGGTGGGATTCAGTCATCAACGAGAAGGAAAAATCCCCCAGAGACCGTGGAACGGGGAATTGCAGATGACTAAATCGAGGTCGATTGCCTATACAGCAGCCGTATTCGTTAGCTTGGCGTCCTTTCTGCAGGCAAATGCGCAGAGTGGCGGCAATCCGGCGTTCTCCGACGGGGTGATCAAGCTCGGGGTCCTCACCGATATGTCAGGGCCCTATGCCGATTACGCTGGTAACGGCTCCTTCACGGCTGTGAAGATGGCGGTGGAAGATTTTGGCGGAAAGCTCGGCGGAAAGCCCGTCGAAGTGATCGTCGCGGACCATCAGAACAAGAGCGACGTCGGGGTCTCCATCGCGCGGGCCTGGTACGACGTGGACAAGGTGGACGCCATCTTCGACATCTCGAACTCCGCGGTCGCCCTCGCCGTTACAGGGGTGACGAAGGAAAAGAACAAGGTGGTCATTCTGGGCGGCGTCAGCACCCCAAAAATCACCACCGACACCTGCACGCCCAATAGCGTCCAGTACATTTACGACGCGAACGCGCTCTCCAACGTCGTCGGAAAGGCGATCGTGCGCGACGGCGGCGACACCTGGTTCTTTCTCACGGTAGACTTCGCCTTCGGGCACGGGCTTGAGAAAACCACTGCCGACGTGGTCAAGGCGAGCGGCGGCAAGGTGCTTGGCAGTGTTCGTTTCCCCCTGAATACGGCGGATTTCTCCTCCTTCCTGCTTCAGGCGCAGGCCTCCAACGCGAAGGTCATCGCCCTCGCCAGCGCCGGCTCTGACACGACCAACGCGATCAAGGGAGCAAACGAGTTCGGCATCTCCAACGCCGGCCGCCAGCGGGTGGCGACGCTGCTCACCTTCATCACTGACGTGCACAGCATGGGGCTGACCCAGGCGCAGAATCTGCTGCTTGCCACCGCCTTCTACTGGGACCGGGATGAAGAGGCGCGCAAGTTTGCAAAGCGCTTTCAGGAGCGCATGGGAAAAATGCCAACCATGGTGCAGGCAGGCATGTATTCGGCTGCCATGCACTATCTCAGGAGTGCCGAAAAGGCGGGGACCGATGCCGGTACGGAAGTCGTCGCCCGGATGAAGGCCGAGCCTATCAACGATTTCTTCTCAAGGGGCGGCCACATCCGGCCAGATGGCCTTCATGAGCACGAGATGCAGCTGATGCGGGTGAAGATTCCTGCGGAATCCAAGGGGCCGTGGGATTACTACGCTCCGCTGTCCACCGTTACTGCTGCGGATGCCTTCTCGCCGATGGTTCCGGGCGCCTGCGCCGCCATCAAGTGACGTATGGGTGCGGCGGCCAACCCTGCCGCCGCGCCCATTTTCTCATCGAGGTCAGAATGCGCATCGTCAATCTGTTCCGCTATCCGGTGAAGGGCCTGTCTGCCGAAGCCATGGGCGAGGTGGTGCTGGAGGCCGGTTTCGGCTTTCCCCTGGATCGCAAGTATGCGGTAACGGACGGGTCATTGCAGTTCGACCCTGCCGCGCCGAAGCCGGCACCCAAGACGCAATTCCTCATGCTGGCCAAGCATGAGAACCTCGCCCGGCTGAAGTCACGTCTCATTGAGGCCGATAACCGGCTGGAGCTCCGCAACGGGGCTGACGTGCGCACCTTCGCGCTTGACGATGCCGCGGAGCGGAGCGCCCTGGCACGCTTACTCGCCGGCGTGGTGGATGTGCCACTGCCTGGCGAGCCGGAGGTCGTCCATGCCCCCGGCCATCAGTTCACCGATGTCAGCGTCCACTCGGTCGCGCTTATGCGCTCCATTTCCCTGATCAACCTGACCACTGTAGGGGACCTGTCGGCCCATCTCGCCTTGCCACTCGACCCCATCCGTTTCCGCGCCAACCTCTATTTCGAAGGTCCGGCCGCCTGGAGCGAACTGGATTGGGTGGGGCGGCGCCTCGGCATTGGCGAAGTGGCGCTGAAGGTCGTCCGGCGCACCAAAAGATGCGCCGCGACCAGCGTCGATCCAGATCGGGCGGTGCGCGACATCAACCTGCCCATCGCCATCCGCGATTATCAGGGCCATGGCGACCTCGGGATCTACGCAGAGGTCGAGGCCGGAGGCAGGATCGCGGCCGGCGATCGTATCGAGCTGCTCGACTGAGGCGCGAGCGCGCGGCTCCGGGGGCCGCACGCACTCAGCACTGGCCCACCAGCCAGCCAGAAAAGAGCTTCACCTCGCTCGTCAGGGCCTTGTCCCTCGGGCAGAGCAGGTAGTATCCGCCAGCGCTGCGGACGCTGAGCTCGAACGGTTTAACCAGCTCATCGCGCCAGTCCACATTGTCGATCTCGATGGTGGGCACACAGGCGATGCCCTCCCCGTCGCGCGCCGCCATAACCGCCATGAAGGAATGGCCGACATCCACGCGCCCTGCGCCTTGCGTGGGAGCGGCACCGGCAGCATGGAGCCAGGCAGCCCAGCAGTCAGGCCGCTTCTGGTTGTGGATCAGGCGGAACCGCCCGAGGTCGTCCAGCGAGGTGAGCGGGCCGTGCCGCTCGAACAGCCGGCGGCTCATCACCGGCGTGATGCGATCCTCCCAAAGGGGCGTGACCGATACATCGTCCCACGTCTCCGTCATCCGGAAATCGATCTGCGGGGCGTTGGGATCGAAGGTTGCGCCCGGAAGCTTGCCGACGCGTAGGGCCACATCGACGCCTTCCCTCTTGAAATTCACGGGCTCCAGTGAGGACGAGACCTGCAGGCGGATCTCAGGATAGGTCATCATGAAGGTAGTCAGCCGCTGCATCAGCCACAGGACGCCGATGGTGGGCAGGACGCTGACCGAAAGAGAGCGCGCTTCCTGCAGACTCTGCACGGTGGCGCGCTCAATCTCATCGAGCGCCGAGATGGCGGCTGCGAGATAGCTCTGGCCGAAGGGGGTCAGTTCCACCTGCCGAGTGAGGCGCCGGAAGAGCGGCGCGTGGAGGAAGTCCTCGAGCAGCTTGATCTGACGGCTGATGGCGCCCTGGGTTACGTTGAGTTCGTCGGCAGCCTTGGAGAAGCTCAGATGGCGACCGGCGGCCTCGAATGCGCGCAGAGCCAGCAGCGGCGGCAGACGGCGCTTCATCGGCGGCCCGCGTCGGCGTCACGTCCTGAAATGCCACGTCGAATATGAAGCGTCAGCATGGCGGAACTCTAACCCTCCGGATCAGCGGATTTCAACGTGTCCTCTGGCTGACGGGGCATCGTTTCCCATGCAGCAACCCCCTCGCCGACGCAGGCTGCGAACGAGCGGACGATCCGCTCCTTGGGCAGGCCGTCCACGATGAACACGAGGAAGGATGGCAGGTCCGCATCGCCCTCCCGCTCCATGTGCTCGGGGAAATAGGCGATGTGCCGGACGCAATTAATCAGCACCGGCGCATCCGCTCCCTTCAAGGTCAGGAAGCCCTTGATGCGCAAGATGCGGTCGCCATGACGGTGCAGCAGCAACGACAGCCACAGGGCGAGGCGGCTCCACTCCAGCGGCTGCTCCACGCGCAGGCAGAAAGTTTCGGGTTCCGCCGGCAGACATGCGAAGGCGCCGGTTGGTCGCCGCAGGGCCGGCCGGAGGCTTTCCCCCCGCCAGCGTCCTGCGAGGGCACTGCTGGCGATGCGGTCGGCCCTTAGGTCCGCGGCCTGCTCGACCAGCCAGCCGAACTGCGTCTCGACGGCCGGACGACGGGACGCGAGCGGCTGCACGCGGGCCACGTGGGCATCCACCGCCGCCAAGGAGTCGGAGGCGGCCATATCGGTCTTGGTGATCAGGACGACGTCGGCGGCCTCGATCTGGCGCCGGTGCTCTGCGGCATCGAGACTCTCCAGGGCGTGGACCCCGTCGACGAGCGTGACGACGAGGGCGATCCGCAGCTGGCCATTGAGATAGCGATCCGACGTAATGGTCGCAATCACCGCCAGCGGATCCGCGAGCCCGCTCAACTCGAGGATCACACGATCGAAGTCCTTCCGCGTACGATGCAGGGCAAGCACCCCGTGCAACTCTTCCTTGACCCCGCGGTCGATACGGCAGCACAGGCACCCATTGGCGAGGAGCGCGACCGCGCCGGTATTATTGCGCAGCAGATGGTCGTCAACGCCGAGAGCCGCTGCCTCGTTCACGAGCAGCAACGTACGCGTGAAGGCAGCCTCATCGAGCGCCCGACGCAGGAAGGTTGTCTTGCCGCTGCCGAGGTAGCCGGTGACGATGAACACGGGAAGGCGGAGATCGCCCGTCGGTCCTTTCATCGTGCGCCGGCGGTGCCGGCCTCCATGCGGGCGATGAAGGCGTCGTCCAGCGGGTCGACGGGACGACCCGACAGGCGCGCGACGCCCTCCCAAACCTCAGGCAATGTCTCGACGATCAATGCGCCGCCGGCCCTGTCCTCAAGGATCCACGAGGTGAGCATCCAGTCCCGCACCGCGATGCCGGCGTGGGCGCAGATCATCGCAAGCGCGCGCGCCTGGGCCATGCGCGCGGCGGCCGGAAGCGGATCGCGCCCTTCGCCTGCGGGGTACCGACCGGGGCTCGACCAGTGGCCCATGCCACTCCATATGCCGCACATGCCGCACACGGGTTCAGCCCGCGAATGGGTGGGCGCGGTCGAATTCGCGGGCAATGGTCTCCAGCGTCTTGAATTCGACGCCCGGAAGCCGTGCCATGTGCTCGACTAGTCGTGAGAGCATCCGCAACACCTGCGGCCGGCCGGCCACGTCCGGGTGCAGGCAGAAGCAGAAAACCGCCTCGTCCAACTCCTCGTAGACCCAGTCGAACTGCTCGCGCCACAGCTCCTCGATGTCCTTCGGGTTCATGAAGCCGTGGCTGTTCGGCGACTTCTTGATGAACATCATGGGCGGCAGGTCGTCGAGATACCAGCTCACCGGAATCTCGATCAGCGGCGTCTCCTTGCCCCGTGACAGGGGCTTCATCCAGCTCGATGCCGGCTGGCCATAGTCGATGGCAGTCCAGCTGTCCCCCACGCGCAGGCGATAGCAGGAGAAGTCGCGATGCATCATGGAGTGGTCGTAGAGAATGCCACGTTCCATCAGAAGGCCGGGGGTGTTGGGGCTCAGCTCCCACCATGGCGCGGCATAGCCCACGGGCCGCCGCCCCGCGAGGCCGGTCAAAAGCTCGATGCAACGATCCAGGACGTCTGCCTCCTGAGCCGGCGACATGGCGAGCGGGTTCTCATGGGTGTAGCCATGCAGCGCGATCTCGTGTCCGCGTGCCGCGACCTGCGCCATCTCGGCCGGAAACGTCTCGACCGAATGGCCGGGGATGAACCAGGTGGTCTTCAGGCCGTAGCGATCGAACAGGTCGAGAAGCCGGAGGCTTCCCACCTCGCCCGCAAAGAGGCCGCGAGAAATGTCGTGCGGGGAATCCGCACCGCCGAACGTGCCTATCCACGCGGCAACCGCATCTACATCGACGCCGAATGCACAGGTGATTTTCTTCGTCATGTCATGTCGCCCGGAAGGTTTCAGATATCGAGAACGAGAACCGATCCGGCCTCGGCGCGGGCCGTGCACACTGCCACGTAGCGGCTGCGCTCCACCTCTCCAAGGCAGGTGTCGCGGTGGATCGGTTCGCCGGAAAGCCAGCGCGTCAAGCAGGTGCCGCAATAGCCCTCCCGGCAGGAGTGGTCGACGTCGAGGCCCGCCACCAGGAGCCCGTCGAGGATCGTATCGCCCGGCGGGATTTCGAGGGTGACCCCGCTTTGCGCGCACGAGACGGTGAACGGCGCATCCTGCGCTTCGGATGCAGCAAGCGGCGCCGCACCGAATGCCTCGAAGTGAAGGCTCAACCCTCCGATCTCCGTGCCGACCCGGCTCACGGCCGTCATCAGGCCGGCTGGCCCGCAACAATAGACGCGAGTCCCCGCGGGTTGCGCACGTAGCAGAGACGCGACGTCGAGACCGCGGGAGGGATCTCCGTCATCCAGCACAAACTTCACTTGGCCATGGCGGCGTGGCGCCAGGAGCTCCTCAAAATAGACAACGTTCTCCTCGCGCCGGCTGCACACGATCAGATCATAGGAGCGCCCTTCGCGCTCGCAGGTATCTGCCATGCAGATGAGCGGGGTCAGGCCGATCCCGCCGGCAATGAGCAAGGTCCGCTCCGCCGGGCGAAGCGGGAAATGATTGCGGGGGCCACCGATCTCGACCGTGGCGCCGACATGAAGATGCTGGTGGACCCAGCTCGACCCTCCGCGGCCGTCCAGTGCAGCCTGCACCGCCACAACATAGGGCTCCCCCGGACTATACGGCCGGACGAGCGAGTATTGCCGCACGCCAACTTCGGGAATGTGAATGTCTATATGCGCGCCAGCTTCATATGGAGCGAGAAAACCCGCATCATCGACGTCGATTTCCAGCTCAACAACAGCTGAATTCAATGCCCTTCTGGCTATGATGTGACCTATTGTTTTTCCTCGACCAACCGTCTTCATCCCGAAAAATCTCATTTTATTCTCTAAACTATGGTTTCATGCACGCTATTGCATGACAAACGATTTGTGATTTTGTATGGATTAGTTTCCCTCATGCTTGCCCCCTTGGCGGAGGAGAGCAAGGAGAGGGAGGCTCCGGCCCAGCTTGCAGGGCTCATCTGCTGAGGGCGAGACGCCTGAGAGCACGCGCCCGTTGGCGCAGTCGCCTTCGGGCGACCTCAAAGATGAATGGCGCGATTGTCGCCCGCCGGGGTATCGATGACCAACGGCAATCGCGTCGCTCTCCCGAAGGACACTTACCGTCATCGCCTCACTGAAAGAGAATACACAGCATGCCCAACGCCGGTCGCTGCTCACTTCAGTTCGGCTTTGCGCGTTGATGAGTGACTGCAAGCATCTCTTTTGCTCCCTCGTGACCAACTCCGCCCGGCGAGATCGTTAGGCAATGCCGCCGGGACCGACGTTCACCGTCCTTGCCAGACCGCAAGCCAGCAGCGCGCATCCACCCGCCAGCACCGGCCGCCCGCCGCCAGCGTCGATCAGCGCGCCCATTTTCGGCGAGACCAGCCAGGCCACCAGAAGCCCCACCGACAGGCCGCCGACGATCCATTGCAGCGGCCGGCCCGTATCCCCTGAAATCGGCCCGGCCAGCACCGCGAGCAGGTAGAAGGACGAGCCCCAGGTGGAGGATCTGCACCACGCCCAGCGCGGCGATGACCACCGGAGACGCCTGATCCTTCACGTCGCGCTTGCGCAGCAAGTGGGCACGGGTGCCGGCGTTGGCTCCGCTGCCGGGGCTCGGCAGCACACGCTCTTTTGGTCAGGTACTGCTCCGACTTCGCTGACGGCGGGAGGCGGCAGCGAGGAGACGCTGTCGCAACAGGCGGCTGCAGCGGAAGGGTTGGCCCGACATACGCCGGTTTCCGGCAGGATGAGCCGAACGTCGTTCGCGGCCCCCATGTCTCCGGCGATGGCGGCCACGACCGAGCGCACCTGCTCATAGCCCGTCAGCATGAGGAAGGTGGGGGCACGGCCATAGCTTTTGATCCCGACGGTGTAAAAGCCGGGCTCCGGATGAGAGACCTCGCGGTGCCCATGAGGGGGCACGGACCCGCATGAATGGAGGTTCGGGTCGATCATCGGGCCCAGTACCCGCACGCTTTCCAGCCAAGGGTCGAGATCAACGCGAATCTCGCGGGTGAGAGCAAGGTCTGGCCGCTGGCCGGTGCAGACGACGATGCGGTCGGCTGGGCCAATCGTCCGCCGGCCATACGGCGTCGGACCCTCCACATAGAGCCGGCCGTCTTCCTCCCGGATGGTCTCGGCAGCAAAGCCCGTGATGAGCGGAATCTGGCCGCCTTCAACCTGCTCCTTCAGGCACTGCCCGAGATCCGCCCGGCCGGAGAGCTGATCGTTTGAACCGCCTCCGTAGACACGAGAGAGGTCCAACCCGCGCGTGACCCAGATGGCTTGAGTGCCCGTCGCTTCCAGAGACAACGCGTGGAGGTCCAGGAGAACGTTGGCGGCCGAATGGCCGGCGCCGAAGACCAGTGTCGTGCGCCCCGCATAGTCGGAGCGGTCACGCCCCAGCACATCCGGTATCCCGTAGGCAACTCGCTTGGCGTGCGTGGCCTCTCCATCCGCAGGCAGCCCGCTTCCGCCGAGAGGGTTGGGCGACGTCCAGGTCCCCGAGGCATCAATGATGGCGCGTGCGCGATCACGCCGAACCACACCCGAACGGCTCGCGATACTGAGCACGAAAGGGTGCTCGCTGCGGCCTCGGCTGGAAATCTTGTCGATGCCACTCCGACCGATGTCGGTCACCCGGGCGCCGAACTCGATGGCGGACGCCATGGCGGGCACCTGCGACAGGGGCTCCAGATAGTCCGCCACGAGGTCGGCGCCCGTCGGGCACATATCCGCGTTCGGTTCGCGCCAGCCTGTGCCTACCAGGAGCATCCGGCTCACCGGATCGATATTGTAGCGCCACGGCGAGAACAGATGCACATGGCCCCAATCGCGGATGTTGGTCGCAACCGCATCGCCGGCCTCGTAGACCCTGACCGCGATGCCTCGGTCGATGAGATGGGCCGCTGCAGCGAGCCCAATGGGGCCTCCGCCAATGACGGCAACTGGCATGTTCTCCATTTCACTCCTCCGATTATTCTAGAATTTTCGAATAATTGGGCAAGAAAAGGCCGTTCAGACGGCCCTTTCAGATGCTTCGGCGGCGCAGCCTTCATCAGCGCAGCACTCGTCTGCGAGGAAGCCGATCAAGGCATTCATGGCCGGGTAGACGGCCCGGCAGATCAGAGTCGTCCCGTGCCGCTCCTGTGACACCAGACCATTCTGAACCAGCCGTTGCAGGTGGTGCGAGAGAGTCGATGCGGGGATGCCAAGGCGCTCCTGCACCTGATTGACCGGGAGGCCGCCACGCCCTGCCCGGACGACCGCCCGGTAGACCTTGAGCCTCGTCGGATTTCCAAGCGCCTCAAGCTGCTTGGCGGCTAATTCGATATTCATGGAATTAACCTATGGCCCGCCCCACTGCGGGTCAAGGGTTATTTCGGCAATTATCGAATTAGTCGGCGGGACGGATTTTTCCGACCTCCGCCGTTCGCTCGTACCAGCCCTTGGAGCGGTTCACGATCCACACCACCGAGAGCATCACGGGCACCTCGATCAGCACGCCCACCACCGTGGCGAGCGCCGCCCCCGAGGTGAAGCCGAACAGGGAGATGGCTGCGGCCACGGCCAGCTCGAAGAAGTTCGACGCACCGATCAGAGCCGAGGGCCCGGCGACGCAGTGCGCCTCCCCGGTTGCGCGGTTCAGCAGATAGGCGAGGCCGGCGTTGAAATAGACCTGGATCAGGATCGGCACCGCAAGCAGCGCGATGACGAGCGGCTGGGCGATGATGGCCTCGCCTTGGAAACCGAAGAGAAGCACCAGCGTCGCCAGCAGCGCCACGAGGGAGAGCGGTCCGAAACGCGCAAGCAGGCTGTCCAGCGCCGCCTGCCCACCGTGCGCCAGCAGCCGGCGGCGCAGCAGTTGCGCGACGATGACTGGAATGACGATGTAGAGCACCACGGACAGCACCAGCGTGCCCCAGGGCACCGTGATGGCGGAGAGGCCCAGCAGCAGGGCGACGATGGGCGCGAAGGCGACCACCATGATGGCGTCGTTCAGCGCCACCTGTGACAGGGTGAAATGCGGCTCGCCCTTGGTGAGGTTCGACCACACGAAAACCATCGCGGTGCAGGGCGCCGCGGCGAGGATGATCAGGCCGGCGATGTAGCTGTCGATCTGGTCCGCCGGCAGCAGGGGCCGGAACAGCCAGCCGATGAACAGCCAGCCGAGCAGCGCCATGGAGAAGGGCTTCACCGCCCAGTTGACGAACAGCGTCACGCCGATGCCGCGCCAGTGCCGACCGACCTCGCCGAGGGCGGCAAAATCGATCTTGAGCAGCATAGGAACGATCATCAGCCAGATCAGCACGGCCACCGGCAGGTTCACCTGCGCGATCTCCACGGCGCCGATGGCGTGGAAGACCGACGGGGCCAGATGGCCGAGCAGTACGCCCGCGACGATGCACAAACCGACCCACACGGTGAGATACCGCTCAAACAGGGACATTGCTGATCTCCGTACTCAGCCGACTCAGGCCACGTCGGAGCGCGGATCGGTGCCACCTTCGAGGCGGCCGATCTCGCGCAGTTTGGTGCCGAGGGCGAGGCGGTCGAGCTTGGTGATCGGCAACGCCGTGAACACCGAGATGCGGTTCTTGAGATAGCGGAAGGCGGCGTTGAAGGCCGCTTCCCTAGCGATGTCGCTGCCCTCCACCGCGGCGGGGTCCTCGATACCCCAGTGGGCCGTCATCGGTTGCCCCGGCCAGATGGGGCAGGCTTCGCCGGCCGCGTTGTCACAGACGGTGAAGACGAAATCCATCACCGGCGCGCCCGGCTCGGCGAATTCGAGCCAACTCTTGGAGCGAAAGCCGTAGGTCGGATAGCCGAAGGCATTCAGCGTGCGGATGGCGAGCGGGTTCACCTCGCCCTTGGGGGCGCTCCCGGCCGAGAACGCACGGAACCGGCCGGCCCCGTCCTTCGCCAGGATGCTTTCCGCGAGGATCGAGCGGGCGGAATTGCCGGTGCACAGGAACAGCACGTTGAACACGTGATCGGGGCTCGTGTCAGGCATGGGTGTCCTCAGTCTTGGGTTCGCAGGCGCAGGACAAGGCGGCAACGGCGGGGGCGCAGACCTCGGGATGACCGTTGCAACAATCGCGCATCAGGAAGGCCACGAGGTCCGAAAGAGCGGGATAGACGGCGCTGTAGATGATGGATCGCCCGTCCCGCCGCGAGCGCACCAGCCCGGCCTGCTCCAGATGGTTCAGGTGGAAGGACATGCGGGAGGAGGAAGCGCCGCCCATCGCCTCGCCGATGGCGCCCGCCGGCAACCCTTCTGGCCCGGCCTGCACCAGAAGGCGCACCACGCGGAGACGGGTTTCCTGAGAAAGCGCGGCGAAGGCGGAGAGGGCCTCGGATTCATCCATGAGTCAATATCTCAAGATTTATTGAGATATTGACTAGCCTAGTTCGCGGGAGCCGACAACTGGATTGTGACTGGAAACGGCCTGAGCCCTGGATGCCCGTCTAGCCTGTCCACGCACGATGGGGGGCAGACAGGAGCCGGGCGGCCGGCCCCATAGGTCGCCCGGCTCACCCGTCATACCCGCGGACGCCCTCGCTGATCGCCGGCCTGATGGCGGTTGCGCGGCATCGTCGAAGCTATAGAAATGCGGCTCCGAGGAGCGAGCGACCGTGTCTCCTGAAGGCCACATCCTGATTGTCGATGACGACGCCGAGATCCGCCGGCTCGCCGGCAAGTTCCTGCGCGAGCACGGGCACAAGGTGACGTCGGCGCAGGATGCCCGCGAGATGCGGGAGGCCATGGCCGCCGGCCCCGTAGACCTCATCATCCTCGACATCATGCTGCCGGGCGTCAGCGGACTCGATCTGTGCCGCGACCTGCGCCGTAGCTCCAACGTCCCCATCATCATGCTCACCGCGCGCGGGAGCGACGTGGACCGGATCGTCGGGCTGGAGCTGGGCGCCGACGACTACCTCGCGAAGCCCTTCAACCCGCGTGAGCTGCTCGCCCGCATCCATGCCGTCCTGCGGCGGACGCGGCCCTCGGACGCCGTCCCGACCACGGGCGGTTCCAGCCTGAAGTTCTCCGGCTGGACGCTCGATACCCGGCGGCGGGAACTGACCAATCCTGAAGGCGCGGTGGTGGACCTTTCCACCGGGGAATACGACTTGCTGCTGACCTTCCTCGAGCACCCCCAGCGGGTCCTGAACCGGGACCAGCTGATGGACGCCGCCAAGAACCGAACGGCCACGGGCTTCGACCGCGCCATCGACATCCAGGTGAGCCGGCTGCGCAAGAAGCTCGAATCCCACGGCAGCCTGGAGATGGTGAAGACGGTCCGCGGCGCGGGCTATTTCTTCGCCCCGGAGGTGGAGCGCTCGTGATCCGCGCCCTCGACAGCCTCGCCATGCGCACCGCCGTGGTGGCGGTGGTGGGCATTGTCGTGGTGCATGTGCTCAGCCTGTGGACCTACGAGCACGCCATGGAGCGCCAGCGCCACGCCGCCCACGCGGTGCGCCTCGCCGACCAGTTGATCTCTCTGCGCCGGTCGCTCGCTGCCGTGACACCGGAAAACCGCGAGGATGTGGCCCACGATCTGTCGGGCGGTGCCATCGACGCGCATTGGAGCCGGGAGGCGATGGCTGCCGTCGGCGCCCACGCGACCGAAGCGGCCCAGCGCCTCGCCGAGGAGGTTCGCACCCTGGCGCCCGAGCTTCAGGCCGGCGATGTGCTGGTGAGCGCCGGGGCCGATCCGCATCTCAGTCTCGTGGCGGTGCGCCTGCCGGACGGCAGCTGGCTCAACGCCCGCCTGTTCGCCTCCGCCCCGCAGGCGCCGGGGGCGCATGGGTCCCTGCTCTCCACCACGCTCATGGCGGCGGGCGTGCTGCTGCTCTCGCTCGCCATCGCCGCGTGGCTCACCCGCCCGCTCCGGGCCATGGCGCGTACGGTTGCGGCCTTGCCGCCCGCCGCCCCCCTCGTGCGACTGCCCGAGACCGGCCCCAAGGAGGTTCGCGAGCTGGCCCATGCGTTCAACGGCATGCAGGCGCGGATCGCCGGACTGGTGGAGCGGCGCACGCAGGCCCTGGCCGCCGTCTCCCACGATTTGCGCACGCCCATGACGCGGCTGCGCTTCCGACTGGAGGATGTGAGCGATCCGGCGCTGCGCCACGCCATGGCCGAGGACATCGCGGAGATGGAGCAGATGGTGGATGCCACCCTCTCCTACCTGCGCGGCGAGGCCAGCGACGAGCCGGTGCGGCCGCTCGATCTGGTGGCGCTGGTGGAGACCATTGTGGACGGAGCGCGGGACCGGGGCCTTTGCGCTGATCTCTCCGCCCCGCCGCGCTTCGTGGTGGCGGGACGGCTCGTCAGCCTGAAGCGGATGGTGTCCAACCTCGTCGAGAATGCCCTCACCTATGGCGGCTCCGCCCATGTGACGCTGACGGACGAGGGCGCCGCAGCCGTGCTGGGGGTGCGCGACCACGGCCCCGGCATTCCCGAAGACCAACTGGCCGCCGTGCTTGAGCCGTTCGTCCGGCTCGAGGCCTCGCGCAGCCGCGCGACCGGCGGCGTCGGGCTGGGCCTCACCATCGCGCGTACCGTGGCCGAGGCGCACGGCGGCACTCTGACCCTCGCCAACGCTCCCGATGGCGGCCTGATCGCGACAGTGCGCCTGCCCAAGGTCCAGGCTGAAACAAACTGATACAGAAGCGATACGCGGCGTGACGCGCCGCCCGCTATCGCTCACCCGTACCGGCATCACGAGCGGACGGGTTGAGGTATGGGGTCCCATTTCTTGCGGAACGTCGTGTCTGGCCTGCGCGGGCTTCTCGCCTGCGCGGCGCTGTCCGGCTCCGCTGCGGCCCATGAAGGCCACGACCATGGGGCGCCACCGCCCCCTCAGGTGACGACGCTCGCCCCCCGCGTCGAGGCCGCCTCTGCCGATTTCGAGCTGGTGGCGGTGCTGCGCGATGACATCCTGACGATCTATCTCGACCGCTTCGCCGACAATGCTCCGGTGGAGGGCGCCGCCGTCGAAGTGGACACGCCGGAGGGCTCGCAGCCCGCAAAACCCGCCGGACCGGGCACCTATGTGTTGCCCGCGCCGTTCGCGGCGACGCCGGGCGCGCACGATATCGCCTTCACCGTCACGGCTGGCGACACGGTGGACGTGCTTGCCGGCACCCTGACCATTGGGCCGGCCGCACCTTCATCCGATGCGAGGCCGCCCGCGCCGGCGACGCTGGCGCTGATCGGCGGGACACCGTCCGGCGCGCTCGCGGGCGTTGCCGTGGGCCTCCTCATCGGTTTTCTCGCCGGGGCGCTTGTCGTATCGCGGCGGCGGGCGGGGAGGCTCCTCCTCCTTGGAACGGTCGGCCTCGCGCTTGCCGGCCCACGCGACGCCCGGGCGGACGCGCCGAAGCCCGCTCCGCGCGACATGGCACAGCGCCTCCCCGACGGTTCGGTGATCGTGCCCAAGCCGACCCAGCGCATCCTCGGTGTGCGCACGCTCGTCACGGCGTCGGGCGCCTTCGCCGGCACGGTGGAATTGCCCGGCCGCGTGGTGCCGGACGCCAATGCGAGCGGCCTGGTGCAAAGCGCAGTGGGCGGCCGCCTCGCGCCGCCCGAGGGCGGCTTCAAGCCGCTCGGAACGAAGGTCGCGGCAGGCGAAATCCTCGCCTACGTGCATCCGCCCATCGGCGCCTCCGACCTCAAGGACCTGGAGCAGCAGGGTTACGAGCTGGACCAGCAGATCGCCCTGGTGAAGCGCCGCTACGAGCGGCTCTCGGCCATTCCCAATGCCGTGACCCGCCGCGAGGTGGAGGAGGCGGAGATCGAGCTGAACGGCCTCAAGACCCGCCGGGCCAAGCTGGAGCGGGTGCAGCGTGAGCCGGAGGCCCTCCGCGCGCCGGTCGCCGGGATCATCGCCACCGCCGACGCCGTCGCGGGGCAGATGGCGGACCCGAACACGGTGGTGTTCCGCATCGTCGACCCCGCCCGGCTCTGGGTGGAGGCGCTCGGCTTCTCGCCGGACGCAGGGCGATCGGGCGCGACCGGCCGGCTGCCGAACGGACGCACGGTGGACCTCAGTTTTCTGGGGGCGGGCATATCTGAACGCGCGCAGGCGCTCCCCCTCCTGTTCTCGGTCGCCTCGGATACCGGGGAGCTGCGCCCAGGCCAGTTCCTGACGGTATTCGCCGAGGCCGGCGCCCCGCGCATAGGCATCGCGATCCCCCGCTCTGCGGTCGTGCGCGGGGCGAACGGCCAATCGATCGTCTATGCGCACATCAGTGCCGAGCGCTTCGTCGCGCTCGAAGTGAAGACCCTGCCCCTCGACGCCTCCCGCGTGCTGGTGGTGGCGGGTCTCTCCCCCGGCCAGCGCGTCGTCACCGACGGCGCCGAACTCATCGACCAGATCCGCTGAGGCCGGCCGATGTTCACCGTCCTCGTCACCCAGTCCCTGCGCCACCGCCTGCTGGTGCTGGCGCTCGCCGCCGTTCTGGTGGTCTACGGCGCCTATGCAGTGACGCGCTTGCCGGTGGACGTGCTGCCCGACCTCAATCGTCCCACCGTGACCATTATGACCGAGGCGGATGGGCTCGCCCCGGCCGAAGTCGAGCAACTCGTCACCTTCCCGCTCGAGACGGCGATGAACGGGCTGCCGGGCCTCATCCGCCTGCGGTCGGTGTCGGGCGTCGGCCTCTCCGTCCTCTATGTGGAATTCGACTTCGGCACCGACATCTTCCGCGACCGCCAGCAGATCGCCGAACGCCTTGCGCTGGTGCGGGACCGCCTGCCCGCGAACGTCTCGCCGCAGATGGGGCCGATCAGCTCCATCATGGGGCAGATCCTGATGTTCGCCGTGACCAGCGACACGGCCTCCCCCATGGCGGTGCGCGAGGCGGCTGATTTCGTCATCAGGCCCCGCCTCCTCGCCACTTCGGGTATCGCCCAGGTCATTCCCATGGGGGGCGAGGTGCGGCAGTTCCGCGTCTCTCCGGACCTCGCCGCCATGCGGGCCAACGGCATCACGCTCGATGCGCTGGAAAAGGCACTCGCCCAGTTCGGCACCAATTCGGGCGGCGGCTTCGCCGACCAGAGCGGACGCGAGTTCCTGATCCGGAACATCGCCCGCACGCTCAGCCTCGACGACCTGAAGACCCTCGTGCTGCCCCGCCCCTCGGGAGGGAACGTCTTCCTCCACCAGATCGCGCAGGTGGACTACACCGCGCGGCTGAAGCGCGGCGATGCCGGCTATATGGGGCGCCCGGCGGTGATCCTCTCGGTGGAGAAGCAGCCGGAGGCGGACACCCTCGCCTTGACCCGTGCGGTGGAGGAGGCGGTGGGCGACCTCAACCGGACGCTGCCCGACGGCATCCGCATCTCCCCGCCCGTGTTCCGGCAGGCGGACTTCATCGCAGCCTCCATCGGCAATGTGGAGAAGGTGCTGATGGAAGCCATGGCGGTGGTGGCTGTGGTGCTGTTCGCGTTCCTGCTGAACTGGCGCACCACGCTCATCTCGCTCACCGCCATCCCGGTGTCGATCCTCACCACCGCCATCGTGTTTCACGCCTTCGGCCTCTCGATCAACACCATGACGTTGGGCGGCCTCGCCATTGCCATCGGCGAGCTGGTGGATGATGCCGTGGTGGACGTGGAGAACATCTTCCGGCGTTTGCGCGAGAATGCCGCCGCGGTCGCGCCCCGCCCGGTGTTCGACGTGGTGGTGGCGGCGAGCCGGGAGGTGCGCTCGGGCATCGTCTACGCCACGCTCATCATCGTGCTGGTGTTCGTGCCCCTGTTTGCGCTGCCCGGCATCGAGGGACGGCTGTTCGCCCCGCTGGGGCAGGCCTACATCGTCTCCATCCTCGCGAGCCTCGCCACCTCCATCACGCTGACGCCGGTGCTCGCCTTCTACCTGCTCCCGGCGATCAGTCGGCAGGCCGAGCGGGACGGCGCGCTGGTGCGCATGCTGAAGGGTGGGTACGCGACGGTGCTCGCAAGTGCTTTCCGCCATCCGCGTCTCGTGATGGGAACGACGACCCTGCTCTTCGTCGCAGCTCTAGCCGCTGCCGCCGGCCTGCCGCGTGCCTTCCTGCCGCCCTTCAACGAAGGCTCGCTCACCATCTCCATGTCGTTTCGTCCGGGGCTCTCGCTCGCCGAGAGCCACCGCATGGGGCTCATCGCCGAGGGCCTCATCCTGGAGGTTCCGGAGGTGAAGGCTGTCGGCCGGCGCACCGGGCGGGCGGAGCTGGACGAGCACGCCGAGGGCGTGCACGCCTCCGAGATCGAGGTGGACCTTTCCCCCTCCGCCCGCAGCCGCGCCGAGATCACCGCCGACATCCGCGACCAGCTCGCGGTCCTGCCAGCATCCTTCAACATCGGCCAACCCATCTCGCACCGGCTCGACCACATGCTCTCCGGCGTGCGGGCCGAGAGCGCCCTGAAGCTGTTCGGCGAAGACCTCGACACCCTGCGCGCCACTGCGGACACCCTGCGCCAGCGCCTCGCCGCCATTCCCGGCCTCGTCGACCTGCAGGTGGAGCGGCAAGTGCGCGTGCCGGAGGTGACGGTGCGCGTGGATTATGGCCGCGCCGCCCTCTACGGCCTCCAGCCCGCCCAGGTGACAGACGCGCTGGCGCGGCTCTCGAACGGTCGCGTGGTCTCGACCCTCGTGGACGGCAACCGGCGCTTCGACCTGATAGTCCGCTTGCCCGACGCGACACGCAGCGCCGACGGACTGGCCGGCCTCCTCATCGAGACGCCTTCCGGCTGGATACCGCTCTCGCAGGTGGCCGAGGTAAAGGAGACGGACGGCCCGAACCAGATCCTGCGTGAAGGCGGTCGGCGGCGCATCGTGGTGCTGGCCAACACCTCCGGCGCACGGGACACGGCCGCCATCATCGCCGACATGCGCCGCGTTATCGGGGAGACGGCCCTTCCGACCGGAACTTCGACCAGCCTTGAAGGCACCTTCGCCGCGCAGGAGGAATCCATGCGCACGATCGGCGGTCTTGCCGCTGTGTCCTTGCTGCTGGTCTTCGCCATCCTCTACAGCCGCTATCGCTCGGCGCAGTTCGCGCTGGTCATCATGGGCAGCGTGCCGCTGGCGCTCATCGGCGCGGTCCTCGCCCTGTGGCTGGCCGGTCAGCCGCTCTCGGTGGCGAGCATGATCGGTTTCGTCACGCTCACCGGCATCGCTGCGCGCAACGGCATCCTGAAGATCAGCCACGTCATCAATCTGGCCATTGCGGAGCGCCAGCCCTTTGGCCCGGCGCTCGTCATGCGCGGGAGCCTCGAACGGCTGACCCCGGTGCTGATGACCGCGGCGTCCGCCGGAATCGCGCTGCTGCCGCTCATGAGCGGGGCCGAGGTGCCGGGCAAGGAGATCCTCCACCCCGTCGCCATCACGATCTTCGGCGGCCTCGTCAGCGCCACGCTGCTCGATGCGGTGCTCACCCCCGTCCTTGTCCTGCGGTACGGCCGTCGACCGCTGGAGCGGCTGGTGGCGGGCGCAGGCGAGACTTCCCCCATCCCCGACGCCGCCCGCGCGGACGCCTTCTGACGGAGCCTGTCATGATTTTTCGCCGCCTCGTCCCCGCCCTCCTCGCTCTGCCCCTTTCCGCCACGCTGCTGCTCGCGCACGAGCCCGGCACCGGCGCCAATGGCGGGGTGCGGGTGGATGCCGGGCGCTATCACGCCGAACTGGTGTCAGACGGTACCGCCACCGTCGCGCTCTATCTCAGCGACGGGTCCGACAAGCCCGTCGCGGCCGACGGCTTCAAGGCCAATGCCATCCTCGTGGTGGACGGCAAGGCCCAGCGCTTCCCCCTCTCTCCCGCCGGCGGCAACCGGCTGTCCGGCACCGCCGCCGTTGCTGTTCCCAAGGGGGTGAAGGGCGCCGTCCAGATCACCGCTCCGGACGGCTCCTCCGCCCAGGCCAAATACTGACATCCCCATGATTCCTGCCTCGCCTCGTCCGCCCGGCGATGCCTCCCAGAGGCCCACCATGACCCGACCAATGCCAATTCCCAACCTCTCCCGCCGCGCCTTCCTCGCGGGCGGTGCCGCCGCTGGCGCGCTCGCCGTCTCGGGCGGGTGGAACCGCGCCTTCGCCGCCCCGCTCCTCACCGTGGAGAGCCTCACCCTCGACGTGAACGGCAAGGCCGCCAAGGTTTTCGCGGTGAAGGGCCCGGCCGGTGAGGGCATCTTCGCCAAGGAGGGCGACCGCCTCTCCGGCGCAGTGCTCAACGCATCCGACACCCCCGCAGTGATGCATTGGCACGGCCAGATCTTCGCCCCGCCGGACCAGGACCGGGCGCGCCCCGACGGCGGTGAGCTGGCGCCCGGTGGGACGGACCAGGGGGATTTCCTGCTCACGCCCGGCACCCACTGGATGCATTCCCACACCCTGAGCGAACAGCAACTGCTCGCCGCTCCCCTCGTCACCCGCGAGGCGGATGCCGGCGAGGTGCAGGATGTGGTGGTGATGCTGCACGATTTCTCCTTTCGCAGCCCGGAGGAGATCCTCGCCCGGCTCGGCGGGAGCAGCGCCCATGGCGGTCACGGCATGGGCGTCACAATGCAGGGAATGGCCATGCCGGGAATGGATCATTCCGGCCATGGAATGGGCGGCATGGGAGCCATGGGTGGAGGGATGCCGGCGTCACCGTCGGCTGGCCAGATGGGCCACGGCATGGCCGGCGGCATGATGGCCCACGCCAACGATGTCGATTACGACGCCTTCCTCGCCAACCGACGCACCCTCGCCGACCCCGAAACGGTGCAGGTAGAGAAGGGCGGCCGGGTGCGCCTGCGCATCATCAACGGCGGCACAGCCACCGCCTTCTTCATCAGCGTGCCCAGTCTCAAGCCCAGATGCATCGCCGTGGATGGCTCGCCCTGCGTGCCTGTCGAGGCGGATGCCTTTCCCTTGGCCCAGGGCCAGCGGATCGATCTCATCGTGGATATTCCCACGGGTGGCGGCGCCTTTCCCGTGCTGGCACAGGTGGAGGCCTCGCCGCGCCGCACCGGTCTCGTCCTGGCGACCGCCGGCGCGTCTGTTGCGCGCATCGCCGAGAGCGCGGACCGGCCGCAGGGCCTTGTCGATCTCACGTTCGAGGCGCACCTCGCGGCAACGAAGCCGCTGGCGCCGCGCAAGGCTGACCGCATCGTTCCCATCATGCTCGGAGAGGAGGCCGGCTACCGCTGGACCATCAACGGCCGCATCTATGGCGAGGCCAAGCCGTTCGAGGTGAGCTCCGGCGAGCGGGTGGAACTGACGTTCATGAATCCCACCACCATGAGCCATCCCATGCACCTGCACGGCCATCATTTCCAAGTGGTCGGCATTGGTGGGAGGCGCTTCCCCGGGGCGGTCCGCGACACAGTGATGGTGCCCCCGCAAATGTCCGTCACGATCGCCTTCGACGCCGGGGCGAAGGGCGAATGGTTCCTCCATTGCCACCATCTCTACCACATGGCCACCGGAATGATGGCGGTCGTGAAGGTGGCCTGATCCCGCAGAAGAGAGACCGTCATGCACTACGATCAGATGATGAGCGGCGGCATGTGGGGGATGTGGCTCTTCGGCCTCCTCATGGTGGCGCTTGTCGTGCTCGGCATCGCCGCACTCATCAAGTATCTCGGGCGCTGAGGGCGAAGCACCGCCCGGAAAGGGCAGGGTCGAATTGTGAAGCTCGGTATCGTCTTCGCACTCGTCTCGGCCGGACTGTTCGTCGCAAGCACACCGCTCGCCAAGCTGCTTCTCGGCGCCATCGATCCGTGGATGATGGCCGGTCTGCTTTATCTCGGGGCAGGCGCGGGCCTCGCGGCCGTGCATCTGTCCCGGGCCGCGCTCCGGCTGCCGGCGGTGGAGGCGCCGCTGCGGAGGGTTGATGTGCCGTGGCTAGCGCTGGTGATCCTCGCCGGCGGCGTCCTCGGCCCGCTGCTGCTCATGTTCGGCCTCGCCCGGACCGACGGCGCGAGCGCATCCCTTCTCCTCAATCTGGAAGGTGTGGCGACCATGGCCATCGCCTGGATCGCCTTCCGCGAGAATGTGGACAGGCGCCTCCTTCTGGGCGCGCGATCCATGTCGCCTTTCGGCAGGTGGTGAGCCTGGACTGGCACGGCATCGGGTCGGACCTGCCTCTGGAATCGGTTTGCGCCTGCACGCCCAGTGTCATCCAGAAGAAGCCGACAGCCCGCCCGCGCGCACGCTGCTTCTGGTGATGACCCGGCGATGACCCAGCATCACGACGATGCTTTCCGCGACTGGACGGACGGCCGATTATCGTGTGTTTTCTTGGATTTAGGTGGCGCGCCGGGGAAGATTCGAACTCCCGACCCCCAGATTCGTAGTCTGGTGCTCTATCCAGCTGAGCTACCGGCGCCTGTGCCCGTGACCGGCGGACCGGTCGGGAAAGCGAGGAGCTTTCCAGGGCGTTCGCGGCTTGGAATTCCGCGAGGCCCGTCTGCTACCCCTTTTTATGGGAGGGTGCAAGGCCCCCGGCCCGCATCGCTCATGAGACCGGCCGGAAAGAGCGCGCCTTGTGGAAAACTCGGCCCGCTCACGCCCGGATGCGTTCCCGTCGGTGATGCCGGCTCTCCGGCTGGTCGGGGATGGTGATGCGGAAGGCGGTGCCGATCTTGGTGTCGAGCAGGCGGATGTGGCCGCCGTGCGCCCGCACCAGTTCGTCGGCGATGGGCAGGCCGAGCCCCGTGCCGCCGCGCCGGGCGGAGGAGACGAAGGCCTCGAACAGATGCTCCCGCCGCGCCGCGGGAATGCCCGGCCCAGTGTCGCTGAGCTCGATCTCCACCACCGGCCCCTTGCGGCGGGCGCGGACGCGGATCTGGTCGCGCTCGGGGTCGAGCGGGGCACGCGCCTCGAGCGCCTGGAGGGCGTTGCGGGTGATGTTGAGGATGACCCGGAACAGTTGATCGGGATCGGCATCGGCGGTGAGCCCGCGCTCCACGTCTGCCACCCAGCCGACCCCCGCGCTGCCGCCGGGCGAGAGGCCGAGGGTTTCGCGCACCTCCTCGAACAGATGGGCGAGCTCCACGTCGCGCCGCTCCGGCAGGGGCTCCTTGGCGCGACCGTAGGACAGGGTCTGCTCGCAATAATGGATGGCGCGGTCGAGGGCGGCGAGCAGCTTCGGCGCGAAGCGCTGCACGGTCGGGTCCGGCACCGAGGCGAGGCGGTCCGAGAGCAATTGGGCGGACGACAGCAGATTGCGCAGATCGTGATTGATCTTGGACACGGCAAGGCCCAGCGCCGCGAGGTGGCTCTTCTGGTGCAGGGTGTGGGAGAGCTCGCGCTGCAATTCCTCGAGCGCCTCCTCGGCGGTGCCGATCTCGTCGGAGCGGCCGGAGGGCACGATGATGCGCGAGGCGTCCTCCGGATCCTCGCGGAAGGCGGACATGCGCTCGGTGAGGCGGCGCATGGGCCGCACGAACAGCCAGTTGAGGCTCACATAGACCAGCACGCCCGCTACGACAGCCACGGCGAGCGAGATGAGCAGTACGGTCGCTGCGAAGCGCAGCAGCGCCACGCGCAGCGGGGTCTCGCTGAGCACGATCTCGATGAAATCGGCCCCCCGCGGCGGTTCGCCGACGATGCGCAGGATGCGTCCGTTGTCGGCGACGAGGGTGTCGAAGGCATCATGCACCGCGCCCCAGAGCGTGGTCTCGCGCATGTCGATGTGCACGTCCGCCTCGGGCGGCATGTCGGAGGCGGCGAGGAGGCGCCGGGTGCCCTCCCGCTTCACCACGATCACCTTGGCGCCCACGCTGTCGAGAAGCTCGCGGGTCATGTCCACCGTGACGCCATCCTGCGGCGCGGCGTCGAGCACGAGGGCGGCGGTGCGGGCGGCGGCGAGGCGGTCGGACAACCAGGCGATGCGGTAATTGGCGATGGTGGGCACCAGCACGGCGATTTCCGCCGTGGCCACCACGGCCACCGTCAAGGCGAGCAGTTTTGCCGACAAGCCGAGGCTCCACCGGCGGCGCTTGGGCGCCGGTGCCTCCTCGGGCTTATGGCTCCTCGGCTCGAACATCGTATCTGATACGGGGGGAAGGCCCGTCCCGGATCCCTCGGGCCCATTGCACGAAGGGATCAGCGTTAAGACATAGGCAACCATCGGGGAACGGGCCAGAGCAACCTCAATTTGAGGTAAACGGCCGAAACGGCAGCGCTTTCGCTTGCCAGCCCGTCAGCATACGGGCGCGAGGCTTTCGCCCTACTCTTCCTCGCCGAACCGGTCGCCGACGAGGGTGCCGAGGGCGTCGAGCACGTCGGACGCCTCCCGGCCGGTGGCGGTGACGGTGACACAGGTGCCGGGCCCGGCAGCCAGCATCATCAGGCCCATGATGGAATTGCCGCCCACCGCCTCGCCGCTGCGGCACACCGTGACCATGGCGTCGAAGCGCTCCACGGTCTGTACGAACTTGGCGGAGGCGCGGGCGTGGAGGCCGCGTTTGTTGATGATGGGAAGCACGCGCACCAGCGCCTCTGGCGCGATAGGCCGGCCGCAGGCGATGGCCGGATCGTCGGAACAGCCGCCCGCCGCGCAACCGGCGTCGGCGAAAAGCTCAGTTACCGGAGAGGACGCGGCTTGCGACATTGATGTATTTCCTACCGGCTTCCTGGGCGACGTCCACGGCCTGGGCCAGCGGCATCTCCCCACGCACCTTGGCGAGCTTGACCAGCATGGGCAGGTTGATGCCCGCGACCACCTCGACGTCAGGCGTGTTCATCACCGAAATCGCGAGGTTCGAGGGGGTTCCCCCGAACATGTCGGTGAGGATCACCACCCCGTCGCCGGTGCGAACGCGATCCACCGCCTCGATGATGTCCTGGCGCCGCCGCTCCATGTCGTCTTCTGGACCGATGGTGACAGCGGCGATCTGGGCCTGCGGGCCCATCACGTGCTCCAGAGCGGAGCAGAATTCGTCTGCCAGACGGCCGTGTGTGACGAGGACGAGACCGATCATGCTTCCTCCGCCCTCATCTTCCCCCTGATGAAGGCCTCCCGCGCTGCGGGACGGCCATATTCAGAGCGGCTCAAAAATTACGCAAGGGGTGCAACGCACAAAAGCACATTTAGTTTTCGTAAGCTCGCGTCTTGAGAATGCAAGCGATTACGACAGGCGCCAGGTCCAGGCTGAAGATCGGAGTTCTAGGGATTTCAATGCCTTGAATTTGTTCCCGAAGCTCGGCCGGGTCGGGCATGCGGACCATTTCCGATGCCGCCAGATCGACCACATGCCGCACTGCGACGGAGGAACGGTGCTCCATCCGCCTCACACCAATACCGCGCAACTCGATCAGCCCTGCAAGTAAAGGAGGCGGCCGGGCGATCAGCATACCATCCTCCACCGCAAGCACCACCCGGTCGTCCGCCACCAGCTCGGCCGGCGGCAGGGCGCGGGGGGCATCGAGGATGAGCCTCAGCGCCAGCATCGACTTGCCGGAGCCCGAGGGGCCGCGGATGAGAAGCCCCACGTCCCCCACGGCGACGCAGCTTGCGTGGATGGTGGGTGGCGCGGCCCCGGTCACGGTCAGCCGGTGGGCAGGCGCACGACGAAGCGCGCGCCGGTGACGTGGGGGGTGCCATCGGGATCGGTGGCGGTGCGGTTCTCGGCCCAAATGCGCCCGCCGTGGGCTTCCACGATCTGCCGCGAGATGGAGAGGCCGAGGCCGGAATTCTGGCCGAAGCCCTGGTGCGGGCGATCCGTGTAGAAGCGCTCGAAGATGCGCGAGAGGGCATCGGGGCGAATGCCCGGCCCGTCGTCGTCCACGGTGATCTCCGCCCCGTCCTTGAGGCGGCGGCAGGTGACGCGCACGGAACCGCCCTGCGGCGAGAAGGAGCGGGCGTTGGAGACGAGATTGTCCACCACCTGGCCGAGGCGCGAGGAATGGCCGGCGATGTTGTAGTCCTGCGGCGCCCCCGCCGCGCGATCGAAGGCGAGGGAAACGCTGACCCCGTCATCCTTGCGCACGTCCTGCGCGAGGCCGACCACCATCTCCAGAAGCTGCTTCAGGTCCACCGTCACGGCTTCCTGCCGCTGCAGCTCCGCATCGAGGCGGCTGGCGTCGGAAATGTCGGAGATCAGGCGATCGAGCCGCTTCACGTCATGCTGGATCACCTCCAGCAGGCGCGAGCGGGAGGAATCAGTCTTCGCGAGGGGCAGCGTCTCCACCGCGCTGCGCAGGGAGGTGAGCGGATTCTTCAATTCGTGCGCCACATCCGCCGCGAAGCTCTCGATGGCCTCGATGCGGTTGTAGAGCGCGCTCGTCATGTCGCGCAGGGCGCCGGAGAGGTGGCCGATCTCGTCGGCGCGGGCGGTGAAATCGGGAATTTCCACCCGGGTCTTGATGCGCCGGCGCACCCGCTCCGCCGCGGCGGCGAGCTTGCGCACGGGATCAGCGATGGTGCCGGCGAGCAGCACGGAGAGCAGCACCATCACCGCCGCCGCCACCAGGAACACGCGGACGATGACGAAGCGCTCGGCCTTCACCGCCGCATCGATCTCGCCGCTCTGGGTGGAGAGCAGCAGCACGCCGAGGATGGCGCGGAAGCGCTGGATGGGCACGGCGACCGAGACCACCACCTGCCCGCGCTCATCCACCCGCACCTCGCTGGCCTTGGTGCCGAGCGCGGCGGAGGCGACTTCCGGATAGTTCTTGCCGGCCTGCGGCCCCATCTCGCGGTAGAGCGGCAGGTCGCCACGGCCGAGCCAGAGCTGGATGCCGAGCCACGCGCGCTCCAGGAAGCCGGGCTTGGGCTCATTGGGCGAGGGCAGGTCGAAGCGCAGGATCTCGCCGCGGGAATAGAGCGAGCGGGAATCCAGCAGCAGCTGGCCTTCCCGGTCATAGATGCGGGCGCGGGTGCGGGTCGGGCCGACGAGGCGGCGCAGCACCGGGGCCACGCGCTCGGGATTGATGGGGAATTCCAGCGGCGCGAAGCCGTCCTCGGGGCCGTAGCTCTCGCCCGCCTGCAATTCCAGCAGGCGATCGGGGTCGAGCGTGATGGCGTTGGTCTCGACCTGCGCCGAGGAGGCGATGGCGGCGGCGATGATCTCGCCCTGCACCAGAAGGCTCTGGATGCGCGCGTCGATGAGGCCGGAGCGGAATTCCGAGAGATAGAGGATGCCGGAGACCAGCGCGCACAGGCCCGCGAGGTTCAGGAGCACGATGCGCCGCGTGAGCGACGAGAAGCCCTTGAACGCCACGAAGCGGCGCACGCGCCGAACGGTGGCGAGAATGCCCGCCGGCTCGCTCGGACGCTCCAGCGGCGCCTCGTTGGTCTCGACCGTCATGTGGTGCCGAACCTGCCGCGCGCGGCCCGGATCACTCCTTGAACCGGTAGCCGACGCCGTACAGGGTCTCGATCATCTCGAACGAATCGTCCACCGACTTGAACTTCTTGCGCAGCCGCTTGATGTGGCTGTCGATGGTGCGGTCGTCCACATAGACCTGATCGTCATAGGCCGCGTCCATGAGGGCGTTGCGGCTCTTGACCACGCCCGGGCGCTGGGCGAGCGCCTGGAGGATGAGGAACTCGGTGACGGTGAGCGTCACCGGCTCGGCCTTCCAAGTGCAGGTGTGGCGCTCGGGGTCCATGCGCAGATTGCCGCGCTCCAGCACCTTGGCGCTGTCCACCTCGCGCGGGGCGGCGCCGTCCTTGGCGCCGGCGCGGCGCAGCACCGCCTTCACCCGCTCCACCAGCAGGCGCTGGGAGAACGGCTTCTTGATGAAATCGTCGGCGCCCATCTTGAGGCCGAACAGCTCGTCGATCTCCTCGTCCTTGGAGGTGAGGAAGATCACCGGCATGTCGGTCTTCTGGCGCAGGCGGCGGAGCAGCTCCATGCCGTCCATGCGGGGCATCTTGATGTCGAGGATGGCGAGGTCCGGCGGGTTGGTCTTGAACCCGTCCAGGGCCGAGGCGCCGTCCGTGTAGGTGTCGATGCGGTAGCCCTCCGCCTCCAGAGCGATGGAGACCGAGGTCAGGATGTTGCGGTCGTCGTCGACGAGGGCGATCGTGGGCATGACACCTCTTTAAAGCCGTCCGGAAAGCGGACCGTTGAACACGGGCCTTCAAGCCAGCCATCTGTTGCGGCCTCTCACTGCGGTGAACCGCGTTCGCGTGGCCGAAATGTGACACACAAGACTCGATCGACGCAAAATAGCGGGATTCTCCACCGACACCAAATGGCGGCCGCCGAATACCCTTAATCAAGCTTTCCCTTTCCGTGCGTCCCTTACGGAAGGTTCGGGCGTCCGGTTGCGCTCCTCCCCTTGCGCCCGGCCGCCGCGCCGGAGCATCGTGGCACCGCCCCGCAGGAGGAGCCCCATGACCAAGCCGTCCGCGACCGCCGTCCGCCACCTCGTGCGCGAGGCCCGCTTCGGCGCCCTTGCAACGCTGGAGGCTGACGGCGCGCCCTACGCCTCTCTGGTGGCAATCTCCACGGACCCGGAGGGCCGCCCGACCCTGCTCATCTCCCGCCTCGCCCGGCACACCCGCAACATCGCGGGCGATGCCCGCGTCTCCCTTCTTGTCTCGGCGGCCGGCGCCGAAGACCCGCTGAACGCGCCCCGCGCCAGCCTCATCGGCCGCATCGTGCCCGCCCCGGCCCCGGAGGTCCGTGCGCGCTATCTCGCCCGGCACGAAGCGGCGGCGGGATATGCGGATTTCACGGATTTCGCCTTTTACGCCATCGACATCACCGAGGCGCACCTGGTCGAGGGCTTCGGCCGCATCGTGGACGTGCCGGGGGAAAAGCTGCTCACCGGCTGGCAGGGGGCGGAGGCGCTGGCCGAAGGGGTGGACGGCGTGATCGCGCACATGAATGCGGACCATGCCGATGCCGTGCAGCTCTACGCCACCGTGCTCCTCGGCGCGCCGGAGGGCGACTGGCGCCTGCTCTCCCTCGATCCCGAGGGGTGCGAGCTGATCTGCGGCGATCTCGTGCGCCGGCTCGACTTTACCAGACGGGTGGAAGACCTTGCTGCAGTGCGGCAAGAACTGGTGAAGCTGGTGAACGACGCACGGCGTGGAACTCCGGCCTGAATTTAAACGTTTAGCCTCCGTTTGTCGGAGTTTCCTTGGCGCTCAACTCCCTCTAGCGTGCGCGACGCGGCTTCGAGGGATGCGCAAAGACGTCCCCGGCCCGACACCGCCCGCATAACTCTACGAGAGCGGGACGGCGGATGAATGCCGGCGTCACGCCGGCGGGAACTGTGGAGGAATCTTCCGTGCTCGAAACCGGTCACCGGAACAGCGCCTGCGGCGCGGACACTTTCGGCCTCAAGCATCTTACGGCGGTCCACTGGAATCTGCTCGAGCCCGAGCTCTACGAGCATGCGCTCGCGCACAAGGAAGGGCACCTGTCCTCCGGCGGCGCGCTGATGGCCGAGACCGGCGCCCACACCGGCCGCAGCCCCAAGGACAAGTTCGTGGTGCGCGACGCCACGACCGAGGGCGAGGTCTGGTGGGACAACAACGGCGCCATCACGCCGGAGCAGTTCGAGACGCTCTATCAGGACTTCCTGAAGGAGGCCGAGGACAAGACCCTGTTCGCGCAGGACCTTTATGGCGGCGCCGATCCGGCCTCCCGCATCAAGGTGCGCGTCTATACCGAGTTCGCCTGGCACTCCCTGTTCATCCGCACCATGCTGCGCCGCCCCGAACGGGCCGAGCTGGACGGCTTCGTGCCGGAGATGACCATCATCGACCTGCCGTCCTTCAAGGCCGACCCGGCGCGCCACGGGGTCCGCTCGGAAACGGTGATCGCGGTGGACTTCACCCGCGGCATCGTGCTCATCGGCAACTCGTCCTACGCGGGCGAGATGAAGAAGTCGGTGTTCACCGCGCTCAACTACATCCTGCCGAAAAAGGGCATCATGCCCATGCATTGCTCGGCGAACGTAGGCGACGCGGGCGATGTCTGCCTGTTCTTCGGCCTGTCGGGCACCGGCAAGACCACGCTGTCCGCCGATCCCAACCGCACGCTCATCGGCGACGACGAGCACGGCTGGAGCCAGGACGGCGTGTTCAATTTCGAGGGCGGCTGCTACGCCAAGACCATCCGCCTCTCCGCCGAGGCCGAGCCCGAGATCTTCGCCGCCTCCAACCGCTTCGGCACGGTGCTGGAGAATGTGGTGCTGGACAAGGTGACGCGGGTGCCGGACTTCGACGACGGCAGCCTCACCGAAAACACCCGCTCCTGCTATCCCCTCGCCTTCATCCCCAATGCCAGCCCCACCGGCCGCGCGGGGCAGCCGAAGAATGTGGTGATGCTCACCTGCGACGCCTTCGGCGTGCTGCCGCCCATCGCGCGGCTGAGCCCGGCGCAGGCCATGTATCACTTCCTCTCCGGCTACACCGCGAAGGTCGCGGGCACCGAGAAGGGGGTGAAGGACCCGGAAGCCACCTTCTCCACCTGCTTCGGCGCGCCCTTCATGCCGCGCCATCCCTCCGTGTACGGCAATTTGCTGCGCGATCTCATCGCGGAACATGGCGTGGACTGCTGGCTGGTGAACACCGGCTGGACCGGCGGCAAGTTCGGCACCGGGCGGCGCATGCCCATCAAGGTCACGCGCACGCTGCTCACCGCCGTGCTGGACGGTTCGCTAAAGGGCGCCTCCTTCCGCACCGACCCCTATTTCGGCTTCGAGGTGCCCACTTCCGTGCCGGGCATCGAGCCGCACATCCTCTATCCGTCCAAAACCTGGGCGGACAAAGCGGACTTCGACGCCACCGCGCGCCGCCTGGTGAACATGTTCCGCGAGAACTTCGCCCGCTTCGAGACCCATGTGGACGCCGCCGTGCGCGACGCCCAGCCCCAGGTCCGCATTGCCGCCGAGTGAGCGGCGGCCTTCGCAGGCTCCAGACGCAAAAAGGCCCGGCGCGTTGCGCCGGGCCTTTCCGTTTGAGAGGGAAATGCTTCAGCCGCGACGGCGCTGCTGGCCGAGGCCCATCTGCTTGGCGAGCTCCGAGCGGGCGGCGGCATAGTTCGGGGCGACCATGGGATAGTCGGCCGGCAGGCCCCACTTCTCGCGATACTGCTCGGGGGTCATGTCGTAGCGCGTGCGCAGGTGGCGCTTCAGCGACTTGAACTTCTTGCCGTCCTCCAGGCAGATGATGAAGTCCGCGTTCACGGAACGCTTCACCGCCACCGCCGGCTTGAGCGGCTCGGCGTCGGCCGGCGCCTCGCCGGTGCCGAGGCGCGTGAGCGCGTTGAAAACGTCGTTGATGAGGGCCGGCAGCTCGGCCGCGGCAACCGTGTTGTTGCCGACGTAGGCGGAGATGATATCCGTCGCGAGCTCGATGAAGGCCGTCTGTTCCGTGGTGTCGCTCATGGGACCTGCTTCGCGTTGAGATGGCGTGAGATGACGAATGCGCGGTCGGTCAGGTTTCGCGCTTCCGAACAATCAGGACATGCAATCGGCGGGCGGATCGGGAGAACTCGGCGTATGCGATCAAGGTGGGGTCCAGTGCTGCCAAGGCACCACCAGGACGCTTTCGCCGCGCCCCGCTGCGCTCGTCCGCAGACACACAGTGTACGAACCTCGGACAGTGTACGTACCCTGAACAGTCGCCCGCGCACGGATGCTGCGAAGACGGCTATAAGTCCGTGTTAGTTTCGTGTTTTCAACTTTGCAACCGATATTTCCGCAATACGGCTCGTCTTCTTGATTTGTCGCAATATCGCAAATCTGCACTACCGGCCCGGCGTGCTGCCGCCCAGGCCATCCCGCCCCTCGATCCACCCGCGCGCATGTGTGATCGCATGCAGCCTTGCCGTCGCCATATGGAATGCCTACCTCTGCGACAAATCAGACTGGGGTTCTTCCATGTCCACCTCTGCCCCTTCCGACGCGGACCACACCAAGGTCGTGAAGAGCGAAAGCGAATGGCGCTCCTGCCTCACGCCCGAGCAGTTCCGAATCGCCCGTCAGGCCGGCACCGAGCGCGCCTTCACCGGCCCCTACTGGGACGAAAAGCGCGCCGGCCTTTATTCCTGTGTCGCCTGCGGCACGCCGCTGTTCCGCTCCGAGAGCAAGTACAATTCCGGTACGGGCTGGCCGAGCTTCTTCCAGCCGGTGTCGCCGGAGGCGGTCGTGACCCATGAGGACGTCTCCCACGGCATGCGCCGCATCGAGGTGCGCTGCGCATCCTGCGACAGCCATCTCGGCCATGTCTTTCCGGATGGCCCGGCGCCGACCGGCCTGCGTTTCTGCATGAACGGCACCGCCCTCTCCCTGAAGCCGGACGACGGGGCAGACCGTGGCGTCTGAGCCGCCGCGCGCCCCTCGCCGTCCGTCGACCCGCACCGTCCACGGCCTTTCCCTCACCGACGACTACGCCTGGCTGCGCGCCGACAACTGGCGCGCCGTCATGCGCGACCCGTCCGTGCTCGACGGCGACATCCGGGCCTATCTCGAGGCTGAGAATGCCTATGCGGACGCTTGGTTCGCCCCGCTCGGCGATCTCAAGGGGAAGCTGGTCGCCGAGATGCGCGGGCGCATCAAGGAGGATGATTCCTCCGTGCCCGCGCCGGACGGCCCCTTCGCCTATTATTCCCGCCACCGGGAGGGGGGCCAGCACCCCCTCGCCTGCCGCAAGGCTTTGCCGGACGGGGAGGAGGCCATCCTCCTCGACGGCGACAAGGAGGCCGCGGGCAAGGCCTATTTTCACTTTGGCCACTGGCGGCACAGCGCCGATCACCGCCGCCTCGCCTATTCCGCCGACACCTCCGGCTCCGAACTCTATTCCCTTCGCGTCCGCGACCTCGCGACCGGTGCCGACCTTCCCGACGCCATCGAGGAGACCACCGGCGACCTCCTGTGGAGCGCCGACGGCAGCGTGCTCTATTACATCCGCCGGGATGCCGAGCACCGCCCGTCCCTCGTCTTCCGCCATGTCCTCGGCACGGCGCCGGAGACGGACACGCTGATCTACGAGGAGCCGGACAAGGGCTTCTTCGTCTCGCTGGGGGAAACCCAGTCCCGCCGCTACGGGCTGATTGCCTGCGGCGACCACGAGACGTCCGAGGTCCACCTTCTGGACCTTCAGGACCCGGCCGCCGCCCCGCGCTGCATCGCGCCACGCACCGAGGGCGTGCGCTACGAGGTGGAGCACCACCCCGACCTTGGCGGCGTCGATACCCTGATCTTCCTGACCAATGCGGACGGTGCCGAGGATTTCAAGATCACCACGGCCCCCGTCGCCACGCCGGGGCGGGAGCACTGGGTTGATCTCGTCCCGCATCGCCCGGGCTGCATGATCCTGAGCCACACGGTGTTCAGCGGCCACATGGCGCGCCTTGAGCGCGAAGGCGGGTTGCCGCGCATCGTCATCCGGGCGCTGGCCGACGGCGCGGAACACGCCATCGCCTTCGACGAGGAGGCCTATGCGCTGGGCATGTCGGCGGGATACGCCTTCGAGACCACCCAGTTGCGCTTCACCTATGCCTCCATGACCACCCCGTCCGAGGTGTGGGACTATGACATGGCGAGCCGCCGGCGCGAGATGCTGAAGCGGCAGGAGGTGCCCTCCGGCCACGACCCGGCGCATTATGTGACGCGCCGCCTGATGGCCCCGGCGCCGGACGGCGAAACCGTGCCGGTCTCCCTGCTCTACCACAAGGACACGCCGCTCGACGGCTCCGCCCCGCTGCTGCTCTACGGTTATGGCGCCTACGGAATCACCATTCCCGCCGGCTTCGCCACCAATCGCCTGTCGCTGGTGGACCGTGGCTTCATCTATGCCATCGCCCATATCCGCGGCGGCACGGACAAGGGCTGGCGCTGGTATGCCGACGGCAAGCTGGCGAAGAAGACCAACACCTTCACCGACTTCATCGCCGCGGCGGAGCATCTGGTCGCCGAGGGCTTCACCCGGCCCGAGCGCATCGTCGCTCAGGGTGGCTCGGCGGGCGGCATGCTGATGGGGGCGGTGGCGAATCTCCGGCCCGACCTGTTCGCCGGCATCGTCGCCGAGGTGCCGTTCGTGGACGTTCTCACGACCATGCTGGACGACACCCTGCCGCTCACCCCGCCGGAATGGCCGGAGTGGGGCAATCCCATCGCCGACGAAGCGGCCTTTCACCGAATCCGGGGCTATTCGCCGGTGGATAATGTGAAGGCGCAGGCCTACCCCTCCATCTTCGCCCTCGCCGGGCTCACCGATCCGCGCGTCACCTATTGGGAGCCGGCGAAATGGGTGGCGCGGCTGCGGGCGGCGGATACCGGAGCCCGGCCGATCCTGCTGCGAACCAACATGGATGCAGGACATGGCGGCGCCGCCGGGCGGTTCGACCGGCTGGACGAGGTCGCCCTCGTCTACCTCTTTGCCCTGAGAACGGTTGGCCGCGCCGGCTGAGGCGTGGCCATTCACAGGGGAAGAGCGAGCCTTTCCCCACGGACATTTGCGCGGCGGGCGGCTTCCGGCTATCCAGAGCGCGCTGTCGATCGACATGCGAGTGAGGGGGCGGCTCCGCGCATTTAAAGGCATGCTGTGATGGGCCGTCTGGATCGCTACATCTTCTCCACGGCGGCTGTCGCCTTCCTGGGGGTCGTGGTCGTGCTCGCCGGGATGATCTGGGCGACGCAGGCGCTGCGCCAGCTCGATCTGGTGACCAGCCAAGGCCAGACCATCATCGCCTTCATCGCCATCACCAGCCTCACCATGCCGACCCTGGTGCTGGTGATCGCGCCCGCCGCTTTGTTCATCGCCACCGCCTACACCCTGCTGAAGCTCAACGGCGACAGCGAGATCGTGGTGATGGCGGCCGCCGGCATGGGGCCGTGGCGCCTGCTGCGCCCGCTCATCCTGCTGGCGATTCTCGTCTCCCTGTTCTGCTCCTCCCTCGCCGTCCATGTGGTGCCGGCCAGCCTCACCAGCTTCCGCGAGCAGGTGACGAAGGTGCGCGCGGACGTGGTGTCCTTCGTCGCCCAGCCCGGCCGCTTCGTGAACCTGACGCAGGGCCTCGTCTTCCACGTGCGCGAGCGCTCCGCCAACGGCGTGATGCGCGGCATCTTCATCAATGACGCCCGCGAGAAGGAGGTTTCCACCTACCTCGCGGATCGTGGCCAGATCGTCGAGAGCAAGGCCGGCATTTTCCTAGTGCTGGAGAACGGCTCCATTCACCGGCGCGGCGGCGACCTCTGGAAGACCGAGGCGACACCCCAGCCGACCCCCGAGGAGGCCCGCGCCGCCGCCCGTGCCAAGCTCGCCGCCCAGAACGGGGGGGGACAGGCCACCAAACCCGCCGATTCGTCCGCGCCCGCCCCGGCGGCTCCCGCAACCCCGGCCGGTGACCAGAAGCAGGGACGCTCCGACAGCAAGGCCGCCAATTCCTCGGTGGTGGAGTTCCAGCGCTACGCCTTCGATCTGTCGTCGCTGGCGCCGGACAACAAGGGCGTGGACATCAAGCCCATGGAGCGGCCGCTGTCCTATGTGATGAACCCGCCGGCCGAGGACATGTACGTCCGCTTTTTCCCCGGACGATATCGGGAGGAGCTGCACAAGCGCCTCTCGGCGGGGCTCTATCCCATGGCCTTCTTCGCCATCGCCGCCGCTGCGCTCGCCCAGCCGCGCACGACCCGCCAGAGCCGGGGCGCGGCGCTCACTGCCATCATCCCCGCCATGGGGCTGGTGCAGATCGGCAATTTCGCCATCGCCGGTCAGTTGAAGGCCAACGCCGCCGCGGTGCCGCTGATCTATGCGCTGCCCATCGTCACCGTCATCATCTGCGCCATGGTGCTCCAGGGCTGGATCCGCCTCGCGCCGCCGGCAGCGCTGACGGCGCTCGGCGCCTCCATCCGCGCGCGATTCTCGCGGCGGGCAGCGGCCTGACGATGATCGGACGCATCCTCGGCTTCTATTTCGCGCGGCGCTTCGCGCACGCAGTGGCGGTGATCTTCCTGTCCTGCGTCACGCTGATCGTGCTCGTGGACTTCCTGGAGATGGCCCGGCGCACGGCGGACCGCGAGCAGGTGACGGTGAGTCTTCTCGCCCTGCTCACCCTCTACCGTGCCCCCGCCTTCACCGAGCAACTCCTGCCCTTCGCCGTGCTGTTCGGCGGCATGGTGACCTTCGTCATCCTGTCCCGCCGGCTGGAACTGGTGGTGGCGCGGGCGGTGGGGCTTTCGGTCTGGCAGTTCATCACCCCGCCGGTTCTGGTGGCCTTCCTGGTGGGCGTCTTCGCCACCTGCGTGTTCAACCCCATCTCCGCCGACTTCAAGGAGCGGGCCAACCAGATCGAGGGCGACATCTTCGCCAGCGGCGGCGGCACCCCCGGCTTTACCCAGGGGAAGAAAGACTTCTGGATTCGCCAGCAGAGCGTGGACGGCCAGTCCATCATCCAGGCGCAGTCCTCCCGCCAGGGCGGCCGCGTGCTGTCGGGCGTGGTGATTTTCGAGTTCGATCCGGCCGGGAACTTCATGGAGCGTGTGGAGGCGAAATCTGCAACCTTGGGAGATGGTGCATGGATTCTTACCGGCGCCAAGGTGCTCGTTCCGGGCCTCGACCTTGCTTCCTATGATACCTACCTGATCGCCACGAAGCTGGACCCGAAGCAGATCCAGGATTCGCTGATCGCCCCGGAAACCGTGTCGTTCTGGCAACTCCCGTCGGCTATTCGCAGTGCAGAACAATCCGGCTTCGGCGCGGAAAAATACCGTTTGCAGCTCCAGAGCCTTCTCGCAAAGCCGTTTCTGCTGGTGGCAATGGTCCTCATTGCCGCGGTCGTGGGCCTCCGCGTGTTCCGCTTCGGCGGGGTGGGCCAGACGATTCTCGGTGGCGTGCTTGCGGGCTTTCTGCTTTATGTTGGGACCAAGCTCGCCGAGGATCTTGGTGAGGCTGGAATCGTTCATCCCGTTGCTGCTGCGTGGTTTCCTGCAGTGACCGGGATTTTGTTGGGGGCGCTCATTCTGTTGCACCGGGAGGACGGATGACGGTCGGGCATCCCCCCGCCGTAGGGATGACTGCCAAGGGCCTTCGCGCAGCGGCGCGGGGAACGGGCGGTCGCGCGTCTCGACGCGCCTCCTCGGCTGCCGCCTTCAGCTTGATCTTTGCCGGCCTCGTCGCCCTTCTCGCGCCGATGGGGAGCGCCCGTGCGCAGACCGCCCAGCCGGCCGCCAGCCAGAACACGGCGCCGGGCAGCAATCTCCTCGCCGCGCGCCAGCTCGACCCGAACCAGAAGATGCTGGTGACGGCCGACCAGCTTGAATACGACTACCAGAAGGACACCGTCGCGGCGGTCGGCAACGTCCAGATCTATTACGACGGCTCCTCCCTCGAGGCGCACCGCGTGGTGCTGGACCGCAAGGCCAACACCCTGCGCGCGGAAGGCAATGCCCGCCTCAAGGACAAAGATGGCAAGATCATCACCGCCGACACCCTGCAGCTGACGCAGGACTTCAAGCAGGGCTTCATCGATTCCCTGCGCCTCGACACGCCGGACAACACCCACTTCGCCGCCATCCGCGCCGACCGGACCGATGGCAACATCACGGTGTTCCAGAACGGCATCTACACGGCCTGCGAGCCGTGCAAGGACGACCCTTCCAAGCCGCCGCTGTGGCAGATCAAAGCCAAGAAGATCATCCACAACGACGACGAGAAGATGGTCTATTACGAGGACGCCTGGGTCGAGTTTTTCGGCCTGCCGGTGGCCTATTTCCCGTACATGTCGTCGCCGGACCCGACGGTGAAGCGCAAGACCGGCTTCCTCATGCCGGAGTTCTTCTCCTCCAGCCAGATCGGCTACGGCGTCGCCGTTCCCTTCTTCTGGAACATCGCGCCCGACCGCGACCTGACCCTGACCCCCGCCTTCCTGACCCAGCAAGGCGTGCTGATGCAGGGCGAGTGGCGCCAGCGCCTGATCAACGGCAGCTACACCATCCGCGCTGCCGGCATCGTGCAGCAGAACCCGCAGGACTTCATCACCACGTCCAACGGCATCAC
Source organism: Xanthobacter sp. (assembly GCF_041911315.1). Lineage (NCBI taxonomy): Bacteria > Pseudomonadati > Pseudomonadota > Alphaproteobacteria > Hyphomicrobiales > Xanthobacteraceae > Xanthobacter > Xanthobacter sp. The sequence continues at coordinate 62,740 of NZ_JAYRPE010000083.1, forward strand.
CGAGATCCTGCCCGGCTATCGCCAGGACCGCGGCTCGGTGGACAGCTCCGGCGCCTTCGCTCTGAACAAGTTCTGGACCTTCGGCTGGGACGGCACCATCGTCTCCGACCGCACCTTCCTGCGCGACTACAACCTGATCCCGGACACCACCACCACCAAGACCTCCACCGTCTACCTGACGGGCCAGGGCGACCGATCCTATTTCGACCTGCGCGGCCTCTACTTCCTCGGCCTTGGCGTGACGGACGATCAGGCCCGCCAGCCCATCGTCGGCACGCTCAACTACGACAAGGTGTTCAACAACGCCCTGTGGGGCGGCGAGGCCGGCTTCAAGGTGAACCTCACCAGCCTGACCCGCCAGCAGGCCGACTTCATCGGCACCTCCGAACTCACCTCCGCCATCGGCAGCGTCGGCGTGCCCACCGGCGCGTGCACCCTGTGGAGCCCGAACGCCAAGGAATGCCTGCTGCGCGGCGCGCCGGGCGACTACACGCGCCTGTCCGGCGACGTCTACTGGAAGAAGACCATCACCGATCCCCTCGGCCAGCAGTGGACGCCGTTCGTCACGGCGCGGGTGGACGTGGCCTCGGTCAACACCTCCTACCTGCCCGCCAGCTACCAGTTCGGCCCCACCTTCCTCGGGCAGAACCCGCTCCAGTCCGGCAGCGACGACCTCATCCGCGCCATGCCTGCGGTCGGTCTCGACTACAAGTATCCCTTCATCTCGGCCGAGAGCTGGGGCACCCAGACCATCGAGCCCAGGGCGCAGGTCATCATCCGCCCGAACGAGAGCAACATCGGCAAGTTCCCGAACGAGGACGCCCAGAGCCTGGTGTTCGACGACACCAACCTGTTCGAGGTGAACAAGTATTCCGGCTACGACCGGGTCGAGGGCGGCAGCCGCCTGAACCTCGGCGTGACCTACACCGCCGCCATCAACGGCGCGGGCCTGTTCACCGCCGTGGTCGGCCAGTCCTACAACCTGTTCGGCAAGAACTCCTACGCCTACGGCGACATGGCCAACACCGGCCTTGAATCGGGCCTCGAGACCTCGGCCTCGGACTACATCGCCAAGTTCGGCTACTCGCCCACCAAGTATCTCGAATTCGTGACCCGCTTCCGCTTCGACGAGCAGAACTTCTCCATGCAGCGCTTCGAGCTGCAGGCGCGGGCCGAGATCGACAGGTTCAATATCGCCGTCACCTACGGCCGCTACGAGGCCCAGCCGCTGCTCGGCTATTACGACCCGCGCGAGGGCATCTACACCAACGCCTCCTACAAGCTGAACGACAACTGGGCCATCCGCGGCGCCCTGCGCTACGACTTCGCCGCGGGCGAGGTGGACTATACCCTCGTCGGCCTCAGCTACATCGACGACTGCTTCACCCTCGCCCTGAACTACATCTCCGACTACACCCTCAACGGCCCCAACGCGCCGCCGGTGACAAAGGTGATGTTCCGCATCGGCCTGCGCACCCTTGGCGAAGGCGGCTTCTCCACCAGCTTCGGCTCCGAATCCTCGAATTGATGCCGGCTGCGGCGGCGAACGTTACGGCCACGCTCGCGAAGCCGCATTGCCGCCACAGGATGAAGACAAAAGTCGCAGGCAGCCCCCGGACAGGACCATGCCGCTCGTACGCCTTCTTCTCCTCGCCATCGCCCTCCTCGTGCCCGTGCTCACCTTGGGTACGCCGGCGCTTGCGCAGCAGGTCGTGGTCATCGTCAACGGCGATCCGATCACGAACTACGACGTCTCGCAGCGCCAGCTCCTCCACAGCCTCATCGAGCGCAAGCCCATCGGCGCAAAGGAAGCCCTGGAAGAGCTGATCGACGAGCGGCTCAAGATCCAGCAGGCCAGCCGCCTGAAGCTCGACGTGGATCAGAAGGACGTGGACCGCATGTTCGCCTCGGTGGCCGAGCGGTCGGGCCGCACGCCTGAGCAGTTGTCCTCCGGTTTCAAGCAGCAGGGCCTCGACGACCGCACCTTCAAGCAGAAGCTGCTCGCCGATTATGTCTGGGGCCAGTATGTGCGCGCCCGTTCCGGCACGGTGAACATCCGCGATGCCGACGTGATCGCCGCCTTGCAGAAGCGTGGCGAGACCCAATTGGTCGCCACCGAATACACCCTCATGCCCATCGTCTTCGTGGTGCCGCGCAACGCCAGCACGCATCAGGCGCGACTGGCCGAGGCCAACGCCCTGCGCGCCCGCTTCACCGATTGCGACAGCGGCGCCCAGATGGTGAAGTCCATGAAGGAGGTGGTGGTGCGCCCCAAGGTGACGCGCCTGTCCTCCGAAGTCCCCGCCCAGCTCAAGCAGATCCTGGACAAGACCGAGATTGGCCGGCTCACGCCGCCCGAGGTCGCCCAGGCCGGGGTCGAGACCTTCGCCATGTGCGGCAAGCGGGAGGTGCGCGGCGAGAGCTCGCAGAAGCGCGAGATCAAGGACGAGCTGACCACCAGCCAGTTCACCGCCGAATCGAAGAAGTTCATCGCCGAGCTGCGCAAGCAGGCCCTGATCCAATACCGTCGCTGATCCGCGCGGCGGGACTTCGCGCCAGTTCCCGCGTGCTATGGTCGGCCCGCGCTCGCACCCGGCGCAGAACCGTACTGCTGACGAATCGCTGATGCCCGCCGTCTCCCCCCTTGTTCTCGCCCTCGGCGATCCGGCCGGCATCGGCCCCGACGTCACGCTCGCCGCCTTCCTGCGCCGTCGCGCGGCAGGTGGCCCGGCAGGTGGCACCGCGGCCGTCCCGGCCTTCATCGTCGCTGGTGATCCCGCCGCGCTCGCCGCCCGCGCCCAGCTCCTCGGCCTCGACGTGCCACTTGTCGAGACGACACCCGAGGGCGCAGTCGCGCACTTTGCCAATGCCCTGCCGGTGCTCCCCGCCGGCCCTGCCTTCACCGGCCGGCCCGGCCGGCCCGACGCCTCCTCCGCCGCCTGCGTGGAAGCGAGCCTTGAGGCCGCCCTCGGCCTCGTGACAGCCGGGCGAGCCGCGGCCCTCGTCACCAATCCGCTCGCCAAGTCTGTGATGTACGAGGCGGGCTTTCCCTTTCCCGGCCATACCGAATGGCTCGCCGACCGCGCCGCCGCGCCGGGCCGGCCAGCGCCGCATCCGGTGATGATGATCTGGTCGGAGCAGCTCGCGGTGGTGCCGGCCACGATCCACGTGCCCTATGCCGAGGTGCCCGGCCTTCTCACCGTTGACCTCCTGGTGGAGACCGGTCGCATCGTCGCCCGCGACATGGCACGGCGCTTCGGTATCGCCCGCCCCCGCCTCGCCTTCTGCGGCCTCAATCCCCACGCAGGCGAAGAGGGCACGCTGGGCGGCGAGGACGAGGCCATCGTGCGGCCGGCTGTGGAGGCGCTGAAGCGCGAGGGCATCCTCGCCACCGGCCCCCTGCCCGCCGACACCATGTTCCATCCAGAAGCGCGGGCGCGCTATGACGTGGCGGTGGGCATGTATCACGATCAGGTTCTGATCCCGGCCAAGACCCTCGCCTTCCACGACGGGGTGAACGTGACCCTCGGCCTGCCCTTCATCCGCACCTCGCCGGACCACGGCACGGCCTTCGACATCGCCGGCACGGGCCGGGCCGATCCCTCCAGCCTGATCGCCGCCCTGAGGCTCGCCCGCCGCCTCGCCGACGCCGAGAGGGCGACGAGCCAAGCCCCGGCTCCCGCACTGGCACGCGCATGAGCGCGCTCGACGATCTGCCGCCGCTGCGCGACGTCATCCGCAAGCACGGCCTCTCCGCGCAGAAGTCGCTGGGGCAGAACTTCCTGCTGGATCTCAACCTCACCGGCCGCATCGCCCGCGCCTCCGGGCCGCTGGAAGATGTGACGATTGTGGAGGTGGGCCCCGGCCCTGGCGGCCTCACCCGCGCGCTGCTGGCTCTGGGTGCGAAGCGCGTCATCGCCATCGAGCGCGACCGGCGGTGCATGGATGCGCTGGCCGAGGTCGCGGACCACTATCCGGGCCGGCTGGAGGTCATCGAGGGCGATGCCCTCAAGGTGGACGTGCGCTCCCTCCTCGGCGAGGGCGAGGCGCGGGTGGTGGCGAACCTGCCCTACAACATCGCCACCGTGCTGCTGGTGGGCTGGCTCTCCACGGACCCGTGGCCGCCGTGGTTCTCCTCCCTCACCCTCATGTTCCAGAAGGAAGTGGCCGAGCGAATCGTGGCGGAGCCCGGCTCGAAGGCCTACGGCCGCCTCGCGGTGCTGGCCGGCTGGCGCACCAAGGGGCGGATCGCCTTCGACGTCGCCCCCTCGGCCTTCGTGCCTCCACCCAAGGTGACGTCCTCGGTGATCCACCTCGTGCCGCGCGCGGAGCCCCTGCCCTGCGCACTGTCCGCTCTGGAGAAGGTGACGGAAGCCGCCTTCGGCCAGCGCCGCAAGATGCTGCGCCAGAGCCTGAAGACCCTTGGCGTCGATGCGATGGCCCTGCTCGCCGCCGCCGGCGTGGAGGAAACCGCCCGCGCCGAGGAAATCGACGTCGCCGGCTTCGTCCGGCTGGCCAACGCCTTCTCCGAAGGCATCGGCCGTCCGTTCGGCGCCCTATCCGCGCTCAAGTGAGATGGTGCGGCGGCGCTACTCCGCCGCCTCCACCCGCGCCGGATCATAGTTGAGGATGGGGGCGAGCCAGCGTTCGGCCTCCGCCACGGTCCAGCCCTTGCGCTTCGCGTAGTCCTCCACCTGATCGCGCTCGATGCGGCCGACGCCGAAATAGGCGCTCTGCGGATGGGCGAAATAGAGGCCGGAGACGGCCGCCCCCGGCCACATGGCGAAGCTCTCGGTGAGGTGGATACCCGCCTTGTGGGTGGCGTCCAGCAGCTCGAAGATGGTCGCCTTTTCCGTATGGTCGGGCTGGGCCGGGTAGCCCGGCGCCGGACGGATGCCGCGGTAGCGCTCGGCGATGAGGTCGTCGTTGGGGAGCGCCTCGTCGGCCGCATAGCCCCACAGTCTGGTGCGCACCAGATGGTGCAGCCGCTCGGCGAAGGCCTCGGCGAGGCGGTCGCACAGGGCCTTGAGCAGGATGGCGGAATAATCGTCATTGGCCGCCTTGAAGGCCGCCACCCGGTCCTCCTCGCCGATGCCCGCCGTCACCGCGAAGCCGCCCACATAGTCGGCGATGCCGCTCTCCAGCGGGGCCACGAAATCCGCCAGTGCCAGATTGTGCCGCCCTTCCCGCCGCGCAAGCTGCTGGCGCAGGGTGTGCAGGGTGGCGAGCGGGGTCTTGCGGCTGTCGTCGCGGAACAGGAGGATGTCGTCGCCCACCGCATTGGCCGGCCAGAAGCCCACCACGGCGCGGGCCGTCACCCACTTCTCCGAGACCATCTTCTTGAGCATGGCCTGCGCGTCGGCGAACAGCGCGCGCGCCGGCTCGCCCACCACCGCGTCCTCCAGGATCGAGGGATAGCGCCCGGTCAGCTCCCAGGACTGGAAGAAGGGCGTCCAGTCGATATAGGGCACGAGGTCGGCGAGGTCGTGATCCTCGATCACATGAGTGCCGAGGAAGGAGGGCTTTTCCGGCGTGTGAGCCGAGAAATCCAGCTTCAGGGCGTTCTCGCGCGCCTTGGCGAGCGTGAGCCGCTGCTTGTTGGCGTCGGCGCGGGCGTGGGCCTCGGCGAGCTTGGCATATTCCGCGCGCACGTCGGCCACATAGGCGCCGCGCGTCTCGGCATTGAGCAGGTTGGAGACCACGCCCACCGCGCGGCTCGCGTCGGTGACATAGACCGCCTGACCGCGGTCATAGCGGGGTGCGATCTTAACCGCCGTATGGACCCGCGAGGTGGTGGCGCCGCCGATGAGGAGCGGCACCGAAAAGCCCTCGCGCTCCATTTCGGCCGCGACGTTCACCATCTCGTCCAGCGAAGGGGTGATGAGGCCGGAGAGGCCGATCACGTCCACCTTCTCGTCCTTGGCCACCTGAAGGATCTTCTGCGTGGGCACCATCACGCCGAGGTCGATGACCTCGTAATTGTTGCACTGGAGCACGACGCCCACGATGTTCTTGCCGATGTCGTGCACGTCGCCCTTCACCGTCGCCATCAGCACCTTGCCGGCGGCCGAGGCGGAGGTGACGCCCATCTCCTCCTTTTCCTTCTCCATGAAGGGCATGAGATAGGCCACCGCCTGCTTCATCACGCGGGCGGACTTCACCACCTGGGGCAGGAACATCTTGCCGGCGCCGAACAGGTCGCCCACCACGTTCATGCCGGACATGAGCGGGCCTTCGATGACGTGCAGCGGGCGCGCCACCTGCTGGCGGGCCTCCTCCGTGTCAGCCTCGACGAAATCGGTGATGCCGTTGACCAGGGCATGGGCGAGGCGCTTGTCCACCGGCCAGGTGCGCCAGGCGAGGTCGGCCTCCTTCTTCTCCTTGCCGGCCGCGCCCCTGAAACCCTCGGCAATCTCCAGCAGGCGCTCGGTGGCGTCGGGACGGCGGTTCAGCACCACGTCCTCGCACGCCTCGCGCAGCTTGGGCTCGATCTCGTCATAGACGGCGAGCTGGCCGGCATTGACGATGCCCATGTCCATGCCCGCCTTGATGGCGTGATAGAGGAACACGGCGTGCATTGCCTCGCGCACCGGCTCGTTGCCGCGGAACGAGAAGGAGAGGTTGGAGACGCCGCCCGAAACATGGGCAGAGGGCAGACTCTGGCGGATGAAGCGGGTCGCCTCGATGAAGGCGACGCCATAGCCCGAATGCTCCTCGATGCCGGTGGCCACCGCGAAGACGTTGGGATCGAAGATGATGTCTTCCGGCGGGAAGCCCACCTGTTCGGTCAGGATGCGATAGGCGCGCTCGCAGATGGAGGTCTTCCGGGCGTAGCTGTCGGCCTGCCCCTCCTCGTCGAAGGCCATCACCACCACGGCGGCGCCATAGGCGCGCACCAGCCGGGCCTTTTCCAGGAAGGCTTCCTCGCCCTCCTTGAGGGAGATGGAATTGACAATGCCCTTGCCCTGCAGGCGCTTCAGCCCCTGCTCGATGATCTCCCACTTGGAGCTGTCGACCATCACCGGCACCTTGGCGATGTCCGGCTCGGCGGCGACGAGGTTGAGGAAGGTGATCATGGCGGCCTCGCTGTCGAGGAGGCCTTCGTCCATGTTGATGTCGATCACCTGCGCGCCGCTCTCCACCTGGTCGCGGGCCACCGCGAGGGCGGCGGGGAAATCGCCGTTGGTGACGAGCTTGCGGAAGCGGGCGGAGCCGGTGACGTTGGTGCGCTCGCCCACGTTCACGAAGGGGATCTGCGGCGTCAGCTCGAACGGCTCGAGGCCGGAGAGGCGCAGGCGCGGCTCCAGCTCCGGAACCTCGCGCGGGGCCTTGCCCTTCACCACCTCGGCAATGGCGCGGATGTGGGCGGGCGTGGTGCCGCAGCAGCCGCCCACCACGTTCACGAGGCCGGAAGCGGCGAACTCGCCCACGAGGGCCGCCATGGCCTCGGGGCTCTCGTCATACATGCCGAATTCGTTGGGCAGGCCCGCATTGGGATAGGCGCAGACGAGGGTGTCCGCCACCCGGCCGATCTCGGCGATGTGGGCGCGCATCTCGCGGGCGCCCAGCGCGCAGTTGAGGCCGATGGAGAAGGGCTTGGCGTGGCGCAGCGAATACCAGAAGGCGCTCGGCGTCTGGCCCGAAAGCGTGCGGCCGGAAAGATCGGTGATGGTGCCGGAGATCATCACCGGCAGCCGGAAGCCCCGCTCCGCGTAGAGCTTCTCGATGGCGAAGATAGCCGCCTTGGCGTTCAGCGTGTCGAAGATGGTCTCGACGAGAAGGATGTCCGCGCCGCCGTCCACGAGGCCGCGCGCCTGCTCGAAATAGGCGTCGGCCAGTTCGTCGAAGGTCACGGCGCGGAAGCCGGGGTCGTTCACATCCGGCGAGATGGAGGCGGTGCGGTTGGTGGGGCCGAAGGCGCCGGCCACGAAGCGGCGGCGGCCATCCTCCTTCTGGGCGATGTCGGCCGCCTCGCGGGCGAGCTTCGCGCTCTCGAAATTCAGCTCATAGACGATCTCCTCCATGCCGTAGTCGGCCTGGGCGATGGAGGTGCCGGAGAAGGTGTTGGTCTCCACCATGTCCGCGCCGGCGCGGAAATATTCGAGGTGGATGGCCCGAACTGCGTCCGGCTGGGTGAGGCTGAGAAGGTCGTTGTTGCCCTTCACGTCCCGCGGCCAGTCCTTGAACCGCTCGCCCCGATAGCCCGCCTCGTCCAGTTTCAACTGCTGGATCATGGTGCCCATGGCGCCGTCGAGCACCAGGATGCGCTCGGCGGCGGCCTTGGCGAGATCGGCGAAGATGGTGTCGGCGTGGGTTGAAGAGGCGGTGTTCGGGGTGGTCGTGGGCGCGGTCATGGGGCGGTCTCGAGGCTCGGGGCGACGCACGCGCGCGCCTCCGTGAAGGACAGGCCGGCGCACCGCGCCGGCGGGAATGGCAGCGCGCTCAGACCGCCATCGCCTGCACCGCCGGCGCTGCATCCGGGCGCAGCCCGAGCAGGTGGCAGATGGCGTAGACGAGGTCGGCGCGGTTCAGGGTATAGAAATGGATATCGGTGACACCGCGATCAACGAGGTCCGTCACCTGCTCCGCCGCCACGGCCGCGGCGATGAGCTTGCGGGTCTCGGGATCGTCGTCCAGCCCCTCGAACCGCTTCAGCAGCCACGCGGGCACGCTCGCCCCGGTGCGGGTGGCGAAGTTCGACGCCTGCTTGAAGTTCGTCACGGGCAGCAGGCCGGGCAGGATGGGGATGTCGATGCCCCTGGCGCGCACCTTGTCGAGGTAGCGGAAATAGACGTCGTTCTCGAAGAAGAACTGGGTGATGGCGCGGGTGGCGCCGGCGTCCACCTTGGCCTTCAGATAATCGATGTCCGCATCGAGGCTGGCGCTTTCCGGGTGCTTCTCGGGATAGGCCGAGACCGACACCTCGAAATCGCCGATGCGGCGGATGCCTTCCACGAGATCGCAGGCATAGGGGTAGCCGTCCGGATGCGGCTCGTATTTGGTGCCGACACCGGTCGCCGGATCGCCCCGCAGGGCGACGATGTGCTTCACGCCGGCATCCTTGTAGGCGCGCACCACGTCGTCGATCTCGGCCCGGCTGGCCCCGACGCAGGTGAGGTGCGCCGCCGGACGAAGGTCCGTCTCCTTCACGATGCGCGCGACCGTCGCATGGGTGCGCTCACGCGTGGAGCCGCCCGCGCCATAGGTGACGGAGACGAAGCTCGGGGACAGGGGCGCCAGCCGGTGGATGGAGGCCCAGAGGGTCTTTTCCATCTCCTCGGTCTTGGGCGGGAAGAACTCGAAGGAGACATTAACCGGCGGCCGGTCCATCTCCCGGCTGGCCCGCACGGGCGCCGCGGCGGGACTGGGAGCGGGGGTGGTCATCAGGCAATCTCCCTGTGGGCGAGGTCGGCGTCGGCCACCACGTAGCGCGGATCGCGGGCGAGCCAGAGCGAGACGGTGAGGCCGTCGCCGGCGCCACCATCGGGGGTGAGGGTATCGAAGGAAACGAGCTCAAGGCCCGCGGCGGCGAGCCAGCCCTCCACCGTCGCCCGATCGAAGCCGAGGTGGCGATGGGCATGGGCCTCGCGCAGGAATTCGAGGCCGTGGGGGGCGAAGTCCACCACCAGCAACCGGCCGCCCGGCGCCAGCACCCGAGCCGCTTCTTTCAGCGCGCGGCTGCCGTCGTCGAGATAGTGCAGCACCTGATGGACGATCACGGCGTCGAACGCGTCGCGCGGAACCGGGACGGCATAGATGTCGCTCTGGCGCAGCAGGCAGTTGCGGACGCCCGCGCGCTCCAGATTGGCACGGGCGACGCCCAGCATGTCCGGGGAGAGATCGACCCCCATGCCGCGCTCGATGTCGGGCGCGAACAGCTCCAGCATCCGCCCCGTGCCGGTCCCAAGATCGAGCAGCGCGCGGACGGGCATACCCGCGAACGCACGGCGCACGGCGGCTTCCACCGCCGCCTCGGGCACATGCAGGCGGCGAATCTCGTCCCACTGGCGGGCATGGGCCGCGAAATAGCCCTGCGCGGCAGCGGCGCGGGCGGCGCGCACTGCCTCCAGCCGCGCCCGGTCGCCGACGAGAACCGGATCGTCCCGGTCGAGCAGGTCGAGCAGGCTCCGGGCGATTCGCCCGCCCGGCCCCTCCGACGCACGGCGGTAGAAGACCCAGCTGGCCTCCCGGTGACGGTCCACCAGCCCGGCATCGGCCAGGAGCTTGAGGTGGCGGGAAATGCGCGGCTGCGACTGGCCAAGGATTTCAGTGAGATCGGAGACGGTGAGCTCAGCCTCCCCCAGCACCGCGACGAGACGCAGGCGCGTATCCTCCCCGGCGGCCTTGAGGCCCTCGAGGACGGCGGCGAAGGAGGAAGCTGCGGGCGCAGGCCGATCTGACATAAAGATATCTTTATATCCTTACCGACAGGCATTCAAGCCCGCGACCTATGCCCCGCGCGCCACAGTGCGATCACGATCGCGAGCCACCGGGAATCTCGCATTGCCGGGGATCTCTTGCAGGCCTAAAGGCGTTTCAGGACAAGAGCTGCAAAGCTGGAACAAGTTACCGCCGGACGGGCCAAAATTTTCCGCGACCCGTTTCCAATTTCGTCACGTTTCACGGTTAACACCTCAAGCATGACCCTTCGCAACACCCTCCTCGCCGCCGTCGGCGCGTGCGTTCTTGCCGCTCCGGCCTTCGCCCAGGGGCCGTACGGTGGCCCGAACTACAGCCTGCCCGGCGGGCAGCAGGACGATGCTACCGGCACGCTCCCGCCCGCGCCTGTCGGGGGCTATGGCGAGGCGCCTCCCGGCTATTCGGACCCCTATGCGCGCCAGCAGGCGCCGGTGCGCCGCGATCAGGTGGAGCGCACGGAGCTTCCCGCGCCGGGTCAGCCCTATCCCCAGCAGGCCTATCCCCAGCCGGCGCAGCAGGGTTATCCGCAGCCCGCGCCCGGCGGCCCTGTTGCGGTGGCCCCCGATCCCGGTCCCTACCCGACCGCCGTTCCGGAGCAGGGTCAGCAGGCCTATGGCGGCCAGCCGGTCTACAATTCCGCGCCCGACCTCTACGGCCGCCAGGCGACCCCCACCGCCTATGAGCCCCAGCAGCCGGCCTATGGCCAGCAGCAGCCCGGCTATTCCGGCTCCGGCCGCGGCGCGGTGGATCAGGATGCGCTCTATGCCAGCCTGAACAACGCGCCGGCTCCGGCGGGTACGTACGGCCCCAACTCCGCTGTGGTGCCCGGCACCACCGAGGCGCCGTCCGGCCCCCGCATCGAGAATGTCGATCCGACCGAGCCCGTGCCCGAGCGCTTCCGCCGCCAGACGGTGGATTACGTGACCACCCAGCCGGCCGGCACCATCGTCATCGATACGCCGAACACCTACCTCTATTTCGTTCTCGGCGGCGGCAAGGCCGTCCGCTACGGCATCGGCGTGGGCCGCGAAGGCTTCACCTGGGCCGGCACCGAGAAGATCACCGCGAAGAAGGAATGGGCCGACTGGCGCCCGCCGTCCGAGATGATCCAGCGCCAGCCCTACCTGCCGCGCTTCATGGCCGGTGGCCCGGGCAATCCGCTCGGCGCGCGCACCATGTATCTCGGCGGCACCGTCTACCGCATTCACGGCACCAACGAGCCGCAGACCATCGGCAAGTTCGTGTCGTCCGGCTGCTTCCGCATGCTGAACGCGGACGTGGAAGACCTCTACGACCGCGCCAAGGTGGGCACCAAGGTGGTGATTCTCCCCAAAGGCAGCTCGGCTCCCCAGGCCAATGCCGCTCCGGCACCGGTTTCCACCGCTTCGGCCGGCAAGCCCGCAGCCCAGCGCTGAGCGCAATGCGCCCCCACGGGGAAAAGATCTGACCGAAACGGCCCGGCCCCACGCCGGGCCGTTTCGCGTTTGAAGGCCGTTCGGCCTCAGCCGTGGGCTCCGCAATCTGCCGGAGCCCAAGACCACTGTGCGTGACGTTCCGCTTCGATATGATGGCCCCGCAGCGATCAAGCTGACAGGAGAGGCCCATGTCCACGCCTGCATCTGCGCCCACCCCCGCTTCCGCCGTCGCCGACCAGCTGCACGCCATACGCGCGAGCTGGGGCTGGTTCGCGGTGCTCGGCATCGCATTCATCGTGCTCGGCTTCGTCGCCCTCGCCCATGTGCTCGCCTCCACGGTCGTCACCGTCCTCTATGTGGGCGCGCTGATTCTGGTGGGCGGCGTGGTGCAGGTCATCCACGCCTTTCGGGTGCAGGGCTGGGGACGCTTCTTCTACTGGCTGCTGGCGGGCCTGCTCTACGTCGTGGCCGGCGGCCTGATGATGTACAACCCGCTGCTCGGCGCCGGCGTGCTCACGCTGATGATCGGCGTGGCGCTTGCTGTCGAGGGCATCTTCCGCGTCTTCGCCGGCTTCGGCTCCCAGCATGGCAAGGGCTGGGGCTGGATCGTGGTGTCCGGCATCGTCACCCTGCTGTTGGGCCTCATCATCATCGCCCGCTGGCCGGTGAACTCCGTCTACATCCTCGGCCTGTTTCTCGGCGTGGACCTCATCGTCAACGGCGTCGGCACGCTGATGTTCGGCCTCGCCCTGCGCGACAAGAAGAACTGAGTCGCGGCACACCATCCGGGACGAAAAACCGCCCCGCCCGTCCGCGGCGGGGGCGTTGCCGGGAACGGGCGAGGCGCACGGCCCCGGGGGGCGTCGGGGCGCGTCTTGATTCAGTCGAAGGGCATCATTCCGCCGGCTGCGGCAGGGCGGACGGCGCGGTCTCACCGTCCGTCACCTTCACGCGGAACCAGGTGGCGTAGAGCGCCGGGACCACCAGCAAAGTGAGCACGGTCGCCACCAGCAGGCCGCCCATGATGGTGACGGCCATCGGCCCCCAGAACACGCTCTCCGCCAGCGGGATCATGCCGAGCACGGCGGCCAGCGCCGTGAGCACAACGGGCCGCGCCCGGCGCAGGGTCGCCTCGACGATGGCGCGGTGGGGTGTCGCGCCGTCGCGGATGTCGTGGTCGATCTGGTCCACCAGGATCACCGTGTTGCGCATGATCATGCCGGCCAGCGCGATGAGCCCGAGCAGCGCCACGAAGCCGAAAGGCCGATGCGCGATGAGCAATGCCGCCGCCGCGCCGATGAGGCCGAGGGGCGCCGTCGCCAGCACGAGGGCAAGGCGCGAGAAGCTCTGCAGCTGGATCATCAGCAGCGTGAGCATGACGATGATCATCACCGGGAATACCGCCGCCAGCGAGGCATTGGCCTTGGCGCTTTCCTCGATGGAGCCGCCTGTCTCGATGCGATAGCCGGGCGGCAGCTCGGCCTTGAGCTGCGCCAGCTTGGGGAGGAGGCGGGTGGTCACGTCAGGCGGCTGCACGCCGTCGCGCACGTCGCCGCGCACGGTCAGCACGAGGTCGCGGTCGCGCCGCCAGAGGATCGGCTCCTCATGGGCATAGCCGATGCGCGCCACCTGTCCGAGCGGCACGGCCAGCCCGTTGCGGGTGGTCACGGTGAGGGCGGCGAGGTGTTCCAGGTCCACCCGCTCCTCCGGCACGGCGCGCGCCATCACGTCGATGAGCAGGTTGCCCTCGCGCAGCTGGGTGATGGCATAGCCCTGAAGCAGGGTCTGCAGCGTCTCGGCGATATCGCGCGGCGAGGTGCCGAGCGCGCGGGCGCGGTCCTGATCCACGGTGAGGGTGATGGACTTGACCTGCTCGCCCCAATTGAGGTGCGGGTCGATCATGTCCGCGTCCGATGCCATCACCAAGCGCACCTTCTCGGCGATGTCGCGCACCGCGATGGGGTCCGGCCCCACCACGCGGAACTGCACCGGGAAGCCCACCGGCGGGCCGAACACGAAGCGGTCCACGCGCACCCGCGCTTCCGAGAGCGCGCCTTCAGCGAGCTCCGCGTCAAGCCGGGCCTTCAGCCGCTCGCGGGCCGCCACATCCTTCGCCACGATGACGATCTGCGCGAAGTTCGGATTGGGCAGAACCGGGTTGAGGCCGAGCCAGAAGCGGGGCGCGCCACGGCCCACATAGGTGGTGCTGGTGGCGACGTCGGGGTCCTCGCCCACGAGAGCCTCCGCCTTCTTCGCCGTCGCCTCGGTGACGGTGATGGAGGTGCCTTCCGGCAGGCGGATCTCCAGGAACAGCTCCGGCCGCGTGGAGGTGGGGAAGAACTGTTGCTGCACGAAGCCGAAGGCTACCACGGACCCGGCGAACATCACGACCGTCGTGCCGATGACCATGAAGCGATGGCGCAGGCAGAATTCCAGCGTCCCGCGCAGCATGCGGTAGAGCCGGCCGTCGTGCATCTCGTGGTGCCCGCCGGCCTTCTTCATGTCCGGCAGCAGCACCGTGCCGAGATAGGGGGTGAAGATCACCGCCACGAACCAAGAGGCGATGAGCGCGATGCCCACCACCCAGAAGATGCCGCCGGCATATTCGCCCGAGGACGACTTGGCGAAGCCAACGGGGAGGAAGCCCGCCGCCGTCACCAGCGTGCCGGTGAGCATGGGAAAGGCGGTGGAGGTCCAGGCGAAGGTGGCGGCGGACATGCGGTCCCAGCCCTCCTCCATCTTCACCACCATCATCTCGATGGCGATGATGGCGTCGTCCACCAGCAGGCCGAGGGCGATGATGAGCGCGCCCAGGGTGATGCGGTGCAGGTCCATGCCCGCCGAGAACATGATGAGGAAGACGATGGCGAGCACCAGCGGCACCGAGAGCGCCACCACGATGCCGGTGCGGAAGCCCAGCGACAGGAAGCTCACCACCAGAACGATGACGAGGGCTTCGAGGAAGGTCTTCAGGAACTCGCCCACCGATTCGCCGACGATGTGCGGCTGATCGGCCACCTGCGTCACGTCGATGCCGTGGGGCAGCTCGGCGGTGGCCTCGGCCATGGCGGCCTTGAGCCCCTCGCCGAGGGTGAGGATGTTGGCGCCCTGCGCCATGGACACGCCGATCCCCAGCGCCGGCAGCCCGTGCTGGCGCATGAGGAAGGCGGGCGGGTCCTCATAGCCGCGCCGGACGGTGGCGATGTCGCCGAGGCGCAGCAGCGCGCCGTTCACCGCCACCGGCACCTCGGCGATGGCCTCGACCCCGGTGAAGGCACCGGTGACGCGCAAATTGATGCGGTCTGAGCGGGTGTCCACCGCGCCGCCCGCCACCACGGCATTCTGCCGCGCCACGCTGTCGAACAGCTGCTGCGGGGTGATGCCGAGATTGGCGAGGCGGGCGTGGGAGAACTCGATGTAGATCTTCTCCGGCCGCTCGCCGATGAGGTCCACCTTCTCCACGTTGGGCACGCGGAGCAGGCGCTGGCGGATGAGTTCCGCCTGCCGCTTCAGCTCGGCCGGCGCCGCGCCCTGCCCGCTCAGGATGTAGAGCGCGGAATAGACGTCGCCATATTCGTCGTCGAAGCCCGGCCCGATGACGCCGGCGGGAAGGTCGCCGCGCACGTCGGAGACCTTCTTGCGCACCTGGTACCAGAGGTCCTTCACTTCCTTCGCGGGCGTGTTGTCCCGCAGGAACACCTGCACGAAGGAGACGCCGGGGCGCGAATAGCTCTCCACCCGGTCGAGGTGCGGCAGGGATTGCAGCTTCTTCTCGATGGGATCCGCCACCTGCGCCTGCATCTCGGAGGCGGTGGCGCCGGGCCAGGCGGCCTGCACTACCATGACCTTGATGGTGAAGGATGGGTCCTCGGCCCGGCCGAGATTGAAATAGGAATAGGCCCCCGCCGCGCCGAGCAGCAGGATGGCGAACAGGGTCAGCGCGCGATGGGTGATGGCCCAGCGCGAAAGATTGAAGCGCGAGGCGCCGTCCGGGGAAGAGCCGGCGGTGCTCACGGCCGCTGCTCCGCCAGGGTGGAAGCGCCGGCCGGCGCCTGTGCGCGGCGGGTTTCGACCGACGGCAGGCGCTCGGCGACCTCGGTCACGGAGGGGGCCTGAACGGTGCGCACCTTCTGGCCGGGCAGCAGCGTCTGGACGCCGAGGATGACCACCGCATCCCCCGGCGCGACACCGCCGGAGAGCAGCACCTCATCCCCCGTATAGGCGGCGATCTGCACCGGGCGGGCGACGATGGCATGGGTCGCGCCATCCACCACGAACACCTGCGGGCCGTGGCCGCGATCGATGAGCGCGGAGAGCGGCAGGCGCGCCACCTGCTGCTGGTCCTTGGGGCGGAGCGTCACGGTCGCCGTCATGCCCAGCGCCACGGTCTCGTCCGCCCCTTCCAGGGTGAAGCGGGCGGGATAGGTGCGGGACGTGGCGTCGGCCTGCGGCGACAGCTCCCGCAAGCGGGCGGGAATGCGCCGGCCGGGATCGGCCCAGAGGGTGACGACGGCATCGGCCGTGCGGGCGTCGGCAAGGGCAGTCTCGGGAAGGGAGACCAGCGCTTCCTTCTCATCGAGGCGGGCAACACGCACGATGGTCTGGCCGGAGGCCACCACCTGCCCCGGCTCTGCCGAGGTCGCGACAACGACGCCGGCCGCATCGGTGACGAGGTCGGCATAGGACAGGCGGTTCTCCGCCAGCTCCAGCGAACGCTTGGCCCGTTCGAGGCGGCCGACGGCCTCGTCCTTGGCGAGCGACTTGCGGTCGAGGTCGGCGTTGGAGGCGGCGCCCTTGGCGGTGAGCGCGCGATAGCGGGTGTCTTCGGTGGTGGTCTGTGCGAGATTGGCGGTGGCCGCCTGCATCTCCGCCTTGGCGCTTTCCAGCTCCAGCTTGAGGTCTTCCCTGTCGAGGCGCGCCACCACGGTGCCGGGCTCGATGCGGTCGCCCACCTCCACCAGCCGCTGCACCACCTTGCCGCCCACCCGGAAGGCGAGGTCGATCTCGCGGCGGGCGCGGACCACCCCGACGAAGCTCTTCTGCGTCTGCCGCGGCCGGAAGCTCACGGTCGTGACCTGCACCGGCCGGGCGAGCGTGGCTTCCCGGGAGGCGGGAGCCTCGCCAGCGTTGGCGGGATTTTCCTGCCCGCAGCCGGCAATCAGCAAGGCGGACCCGGCAAGGAGCAGCGCGGCCATCCCCTTCAGGCGGTGGCCGGATCGGATCGGAACGGCGAGGCGGGGCATGGGACGATCCTGTGGCTCGGGCCTGCGGAATACGAACTTAACACTGACGATTTTCGTTGATCATCACTTTTACGGCGCACGAAAGCGTTTCGCTCACTCCGATCAGGGGAGAGGCGAACGCTCGACCTCGATACTTCTCAGAATGAACTGGAGGCTCTCACGCAGAGCGCCCTCCTGGTCCTCGTCGATGTGCTGTGCCACCAGGACCGGATGGCAGAAGCGGATGAGCGCGCTCTGGATGTAGCGGCTGACCTTCGAGGGGTCGTGGGCCACAAACACCCCCTGCGCGATGCCCTCCGCGAGCACGCGCGCGGTCAGGTCGCACAGGCGCGACTTGTGGGCCTCGATGGCTTCCCAATTGTTCTCGATGGCCACCAGCACCATGTCGTGCACTCGCCGCTCCTCAAGGAAATTATCCTTGTGGTAGCGCATGATGGAGAGATAGGCGGTGAAGATGCGCTCCTGCGGGGAGCCATCCCCCGCAGCCGCTTCGGCGAATTCGGCCTCGCTCTCGCACAGGCAGCGGCCGCAGATGGTGGCGACGATGGCGGTCTTGGACGGGAAGAAGCGGTAGACATTGGCCGGCGACATGCCGAGCTCGGCGGCGATGTCGGCCACCGCCGTCTTGGCGAAACCCATGCGGCGGAACAATTCCTCCGCCGTGCGCGCGATGCGCTCCCGGGTCTCGTCCGCCGTCTCCTTCACCCTGACGTTCACCATGCACTCCTATAAACTGACGATTATCATAAATCGTCAGTTCTAAATTTCCAAGCCCGTGATTCGCCCGCTGCGCAAAATCTTATCCCCGCCGTGTCGGCGCGTCGCCTGCGTCCGCGTCCTCGTTGCGGCCCGAAGCCCCGGGGTCGTGGGAGGAAAAGATGGCGCAGAAGGTGCTCATCCTGATCGGAACGAAGAAAGGCGCGTTCATCCTGGACAGCGATGGCGCCCGGAAAAGCTGGTCGCTGCGCGGACCGTTCTGCGACACGTGGCCGACCAACCACGTGGTGGGCGACCGCACCTCCGGCCGCATCTATGCCGGCGGCGGCAACGAATGGTTCGGGCCTGCCGTGTGGCAGTCGGACGATCTCGGCGCCAGCTGGACCCATTCCTCCCGTGGCCTTGCCCATGCCGAGGGCGAGGTGCCGGTGAAATCCGTCTGGAGCCTCGCGCCGGGGGCGGACGGCGTGCTCTATGCCGGCGTCGAGCCGGCCGGCCTGTTCCGCTCGGACGATGGCGGGCAGAGCTTCACCGCCCTCGACGGCCTGCAAAAGCACCCGTCCCGCACCGAGTGGAACCCCGGCGGCGCCGGCCTCATCCTGCACTCCCTCGTGCTCGACCCGGACGATCCGGATGCGCTGTGGGTGGGCATCTCCGCCGCCGGCGTGTTCCATAGTGCCGATGGCGGCCGCACCTGGAGCGCGCGCAACCGCGGCACCCGCGCCGACTACATGCCCGAGGATCTGCGCTATCCCGAGCATGGCCAGTGCGTGCATTGCGTGGTCAAGGCGCCGGGCCTGCGCCACCGCCTCTACCAGCAGAACCATTGCGGCATGTACCGCTCCGACGACGGCGGGATTTCCTGGCAGAGCATCGAAAAGGGCCTGCCCTCCAGCTTCGGCTTTCCCGCCGCCGCCCATCCGCGCGATGCGGAGACGCTGTTCCTCGTGCCGCTCAACGGCGACACGGCCGGCCGCTTCATGCCGGAGGCGAAGGCCGCCGTCTGGCGCACCCGCGACGGCGGCGCCTCATGGCAGGCGATGCGGTCCGGCCTGCCGCAGAAGGACGCCTATTTCAACGTGCTGCGGCAGGCCATGGCCACCGACACGCTGGAGCCGGCCGGCGTCTATTTCGGCACCGGCTCCGGCGAGATCTATGCCAGCGCCGACGAGGGGGAGAACTGGACGCGCCTCGCCGAGCACCTGCCCACCATCTCCTCCGTGGAGACGCTGGTGGTGGAGGCCTGAGCGGTGGCGGAGGAAACCGCACCGGTGAAGGTGCGCCTGCCGGCCCACCTCGTCCGGCTGTTCCCCGACGGGCAGACCTATCTGGAGCTTCGCGCCGCCACGGTGCGCGAGCTGATGGATGCGCTGGAGACGCGCTGGCCCGGCATGCGCGACCGGCTGTGCGACGAGCGCCCCGCCATCCGCCGCCACATCAACATCTTTGTGGACGGGCGCCGGGCGCGGCTGGAAACGCCACTGCGGCCCGGCGCGGACGTGTTCGTGCTCACCGCCATCAGCGGCGGGTGAAGCGTTTCGAGCGAAGTGGGTACCGGTTCGCGTGAAGAAAACGCGTTGCAATGGGAACCTCAGCGCCCGTCGGCGATCAGGCAGCCAGGGGGGAAATCCGTCCCGTCCAGCGCCGCCACCACGCATTGGGCGGAGATCAGGTTGCCACGAGCCAGCGCCTCGGCGCTGGAGCCGGAGGCGTGGGCGGTGGCCACCACATCCGGGCGCGCCGCCAGCGCGGCGGCGACCGGCAGCAGCGCGGCGTCCGCCTCCGCCTCGAACACGTCGAGGCCGGCGCCGCCGATGCGTCCCGCTTCCAGCGCGGCCAGCAGCGCGCGGTCATCCACGAGGCCGCCGCGGGAGGTGTTGATGACCAGCGCATGGGACTTCATGGCGGCGAGCGCGTCGGCGCCGATCAGGTGACGGGTCTCGGGGGTGAGCGGCGCATGGACGCTGATGATGTCGCTCTGGGCGATCAGGTCGTCGAGCGGCACATAGTCCACGAAGGGGAAATCCGGGTCGGGGGTGCGGGTCGCGACCAGAACCCTGGTCCCGAAGCCGTGCAGGCGCCGCGCCACCGCCTTGCCGATGCGGCCGAGCCCGACGAGGCCCACCGTCTTGCCCGTGAGGTCGAACCCGCTCAGCACCCGCCAATTGCCGGCGGCGATGGCGCGGTCGCTCTCCTTCAGCCGGCGCAGCAGCGCAAGGATCATCGCCAGCGTGTGGTCTGCCACCGCATCGTCATTGGCCCCCGCCGCGATGGTGACCACCCGGCCGAGCGCCTTGGCAGCAGGCACGTCCACCCGCTCATAGCCCACGCCGCGACGGGCGATGACCTTGAGATCGGGATGGGCGGCGAGAATCTCCCGCGTCACCGCGCGCATGCCGACGATCCAGCCCTCGACGCCTTCAAGCAGCGCGCTCAGCGCGGCATCGGAAATGTCGGCATCAAGCGCATCGCCCGGCAGGCCGGACGGGACCGCGACGCAGCCGTGCTCGGCGAGATATTCGGCGGCGGCGGCATCGAACAGGCGGGTGGTGATGAGAACCTTGCGGGGGGCGGACACGGCGGGCGACCTTTTCCGGAGGGAGCGAACGGGTGCGCCCCCCTCCTCTCCCGGCCGCGCGCCGAGATCAAGCCCGCACGCGACATCGGCGCCATGCAAAAGCGCCGTACAAATCCACCATGCAAAAGGGCGGCGCATGCGCACCGCCCTCAAGTCCGAGGGGCGGAAACCCGCCCCCGTGCCGAAAGGCAGGGCGGGCCTCGGCCCGTCCCCCATTCCCGTCCGTCAGGCCGCCTGGGCGGCGCCCTCTACGGTCGAGCCCTCGATGGTTTTCGGGGTCGACGTCGCACCCGCGATGGGGATGATGCGGGGCTTCTTGGCCTCGGGAATGTTGCGCACGAGATCCACGTGCAGCAGGCCATTCTCAAGCACCGCACCCTTCACCTCCATATGGTCGGCGAGCTGGAAGCGACGCTCGAAGGCGCGGGCGGCGATGCCGCGATAGAGCACCTGGGCGCTCTCGGACGCCTCGGACGACTTCTTCTCGCCCTTGAGGGTGAGGGTGTTCTCCTTCACCTCGATGCTCAGTTCGGCATCGGTGAAGCCCGCCACGGCCACCGTGATGCGATAGGCGTTCTCGCCCGTGCGCTCGATGTTGTAGGGCGGGTAGGTGGGCGCCGCATCGACGCCGCCGACGGAATCGAGCAGCGAGAACAGCCGGTCGAAGCCGACGGTATTGCGGTACAGCGGAGCAAGGTCAAACGTACGCATGGCATATCCTCCTTTGAAGCGACATGCGGGACCCGCATAAAGCCGGGTCCGGTCAGGGCGCCGTCAGGTCTCTGCCCGGCGCCGTTTTGGATGTGGGTAGGCCCGTTTCTGGCGTCAAGGGGGAGCCACGCCGCCAATCTGAACGGGCGATGAACGCCTTTGCCGGTCGGCGTTCACCCGCCGCGGCTAGACTTTTCCCCAACGACATCTGCTCCGTCCGCGGCGTGATCCGGTGAGGAGGCGGGGGGCAAGGGGAGGTCGGGCGATGCGGGCCTGTGCGGCCGCCTGTGCGGCCTTCTTCCTGATGGCACTCGCGCCTCCGGCGACGCGGGCCCTCGCCCAGTGCGGCGCCGAGGCGCTGGCGCCGGCCGGTGTCCAGCCGGCCGTTCCGGCCAAGCCCCCGCCCCTGCACACGTATCATTCGCCGAGCGAAGCCGGGACGATCGCCCTGCCTGGCCTGCCACTCGCCCGCGCCGCCTCCGTCACCGCGACCCAGATGCCGGACGAGACCGCAGCGCTGCCCGGCGCCATCGCGCCGCGCGCCTACCGCCCCTACCAGATCGCCCCCGCCGGCCCCCATCCGCTCACCGCCGAGACCGTCGCGCCGAGCCTCGAAGCCCGCGGCTTCCGCCAGATCGACGCCGTGCGCCAGCGCGGCCAGAGCTTCCTCGCCGAAGCCACAGGGCCGCGCGGCGAGCGGGTGCGCCTCGTGCTGGATGCCGCCAGCGGCGACATCAGCGGCATGCAAGTCATCGGCTCAGGCGAGCGGCGCTAGAGGATCATCCGGTCCAGCGCAGTGCATAAGTCCACCGGCCTTCGAATTGGCACGCCATTTCGGCGCTTAAGAGTCGGACTGCGGTCGCCGCGTGGAGCCTCCGCCAAAAGACGTTGGGCGGTACTTAAATACGCCGCAATCGCGCCCCATTTCCGAATGCGGGGGCTTTGATCGGCGGCTTGCACAGCGTGCGGGCCGGACTGACGGAGCGGGGAAATGATGGCAGCAGCCTTAAGCCGGGTCATGGGCCTGTTTAGCATGTCGCTTCTGGCCACATCGTGTGCCAATGCCCCGCTGGAGCAAAGCGGCGCGCTCACCTCATACGCGGACCTCGAACCGGCAGACGGCCTGCTGGCGAAGTCGAAGATCCTCATCCACAAGGACGAAGTGCTCGCGGCCAGGACGGTGCGCATCGTTCCCACCATCTTCGCGGCCGGAGCCCAGAACGAAGGGATTTCCGACGAGCAGAGGAAGCTCGTGGCCAATGCTATCGACCGTTCCATCTGCTTCGGCCTCAGCGATCGCCTTGAAGTGGTGCCGGCGTCGCAGCCCGCCGATCTCACGGTGCATGCCGTCGTCACCCACATGGACGCCACCGACGAAAAGGCCGTTGCGGCGACCAAGATTGCGTCGGTGGCGAAGTCCGTGCTCCTGCCGGGCATCCCGGTGCCGACACCGCGCCTGCCCATCGGGCTGGGCAGCCTGTCCCTGGAGGCAGAGGCCCGCAGCGCCGACGGACGCCCGGCGGCGGTCATGGTCTGGGGCCAAGGCGCCAACATGCTCTCCGGGTCGGCGCGGGTGTCCGCCGCTGGCGATGCTTATGAGCTGGCGAGCACCTTCGGCGACGATTTCAGCAAGATGCTCGTCACCGGCGAGAACCCGTTCAAAACCCTCTCCGGCCCACCGCCGGCGGAACGTATCCAGTCTTTGACCGGTGGCGCGCCCAAGTTCGCAGCCTGCGACGTCTTCGGTCGCGCGCCCGGCTTCAACGGCCTCGTCAGCGGTATCGTGGGCGCGCCCCCGGAATGGACCGACAAGGGCGGCGAAGCGGCAAGCACACCCTCCGCGTCGACGCCAACCGCGCAATAGGTCGGCGCCCGCAAGCCGGAGCGAGCGACCGCGCGGCCCGAACCGCGCGAGGCGATTGTGAAGCGGGGCTCCGACGTGTAACCCTCGGTCTCACGCCCAACGCCGGCCACCGCCGCGCCCTCCACCGCTGCGAGCCTCATGACGCTCTATTCCCTGCCGAACAATCCGGTGCCCGAAGGCGCGATCGAAGGCGAGATCATCGCCCGCGACGGCGTGCGCCTGCGCTTCGCCCGCTTCATGCCCGAGGGCAAGGCCAAGGGCACCGTCGCGCTGTTCAGCGGCCGCTGCGAGTTCATCGAGAAATATTTCGAGGTGGTGCGCGAGCTGAGATCCCGCGGCTTCGCCGTGGCGCTGCTCGACTGGCGGGGCCAGGGCGGCTCCCAGCGCCTGCTGCGCAACCGCCTGAAGGGGCATATCACCCGCTTTTCGGACTATCTGCTCGACCTTGAGGCCTTCGCGCGCGAGGTGCTGCTGCCGGACTGTCCGCCGCCCCATTTCGCGCTGGCCCATTCCATGGGCGGGTCGATCCTGCTGTCCTCGGTGCTGGAGGGGCATCGCTGGTTCGATCGCATGGTGCTCAGCGCCCCCATGCTGGGGCTCGATTCGGTGCCGTTCGAGGGTATCATGCGGCCGACCGCCACCGTGCTCTCCCACATCGGCTTCGCCCGCGCCTTCGTGCCGGGCGGACGCGGGCGCACGCTGGCGCGGCTGAGATTCGAGGGCAATCCGCTCACCTCGGAACGGGCCCGATTCGACCGCACGCAGGCGATGGTCTCCGCCCATCCGCAGCTTGACCTCGGGGCACCGACCATCGGTTGGCTGGCTGGCGCCTACGCCACCATGGGAGAGTTGACCCATCCCGACGTGATCCCGCGCATCCGCCAGCCGCTGCTCATCATCGCAGCCGGAGGAGACCGGCTCGTCTCCAACAAGGCCATCGAGCACTTCTCGGCGCGGCTCATCGCCGGCGCCCATGTGGTGGTGCCGGCCAGCCGGCACGAGCTGCTGATGGAGCGCGACATCTTTCGCGCCCAGTTCTGGGCCGCGTTCGACGCCTTCATCCCCGGGACGCCGATCTGAGAAGTTTTTTACGTTGCCACGCTCAGACGCCGCGCGGGCTTGACGCGTTGCTTCGCTCAGACGCCGCGCGGGCTTGACGCGTTGCTACGCTCAGACGCCGCGCGGGCTTTACGCGTTGCTTCGCTCAGACGCCGCGCGGGCTTGACGCGTTGCTACGCTCAGACGCCGCGCGGGCTTTACGCGTTGCTTCGCTCAGACGCCGCGCGGGCTTAGCCCCCGGTGAGCTGGCGCAGCGCCGCCTCGTGCACCTTGCGGCTGCCGGCGGCGACCACGCGTCCCCCCGCAACCGGCGAACCGCCTTCCCAGCTGGTGACGACGCCCCCCGCGCCCTCGATAATGGGCACAAGGGCGATCACGTCGTGATCCTGCAGGCCGGTCTCGATGACGAGATCGATGAGGCCGGCCGCCACCATGCAATAGGCGTAGCAATCACCGCCGTAGCGCGAGAGCCGCACGCGCTCCTCCACCGTGCCGAAGGCCGCGCGGTCTTCCGCGTTCATGAGGCGGGGGCTGGTGGTGTAGAGCACCGCGTCCTCCAGCCGCCCGCAGTCGCGGGTGGCGAGGGTGCGCTCGCCCGCCGGACCGCGATAGCGCGCCGCGCCGCCGTCGCCGAAGAAGCGCTCGCCGATGAACGGCTGATGCATCATGCCGTAGACCGGATCGCCCTCCTTCAGAAGGCCGATCAGCGTCCCCCAGGCGGGCAGGCCGGCGATGAACGACTTGGTGCCGTCGATGGGGTCGAGCGCCCACGTATAGGGCGCGCTCGCCGCCACGTTCTCGAACTCCTCGCCGATGATGCCGTGGGCGGGGAAGGTCGAGCGGATGAGCTGCCGCATGGCCTGCTCGGCCGCCCGATCCGCCTCGGTGACGGGATCGAAGGCGCGGCCCGCGCTCTTGTCCTCGATGCCAAGCGCCGTGCGGAAGAAGGGCAGGATGGCCTCGCCCGAGACGGTCGCAAGCTGATGGACGAAGGCGTCGAAATCGACGGCGGTCATGGAGACTCCGGAACGGTCGGGCGGGCCGACGATGCCCGCGCCGGCAAGAAAGCGCGGGTGGTGGCACCTGCCAAGGAAAATCTGCGAGGGAAATCTGTGCGGGAAGGCCGGCCGAATCCGCCAGGCCGCGATCCCTACGGCACAACCGCGGTGCGGGATGATCGCACCTGTGGCAGGCGTGGCGGGCAGGACGCGCAAAAATTGGGCAGACAGGCCGCAATGGGCTGAAAATAAATGGTTTTAAATGTTGGACAGTTGCACAAACTATCTGCCTGTCACGGACTTGATGCAGAGGGGGGCATTCGTCATATTGATGCAGCGCGGCATTGCTTGTTGCGGTGCCGCTGCCCTCCTTGGGCGTTTCCTCCCTAGACTTGGGCCGCTGTTCTCAGCGGCCCCTTTCTTTTTTCGGCCCCTCATGCCGAGGCAGGAAATGCGCGCCGCCCGGCAAAGCCCCGGAGCCTGCGCCCGCCTCCTAGCATCCCTGCCCGCGCCCCCTGCCCTGCCAGATCCATTGTTCGCGCGCGTGGCGCCTGACGAGAATCTGGCGGCTGATGTTGACCGGGCGCCTATCCCTGCGTGCGCGCAGCCCTGATCGACTGGCCGCCACGATGGGTCCCGGCACCGGGCAACACCCCGACATGCCGCGTCCTGGCCATCCTCGGCACAGCCGAGTCGGACCAAGCGCACGCTTCTATCGATTTTTTTGAGCGGCCTGCTCTTAGCGGCCACAGCCCGGGCTTAGCCGGGAGAAATAAATCCCTATAAAAATCAATGATTTGCCGTGGTATACCAGACTGCGACAAACGCGCACTTGATTTATGGCACTGCACTCGGCTATTTGTGCATTGCGACACGGCGATTGGCGTCGCTGTGTCGCTGCCCTCCTTGGGCGTTTCCTCCCTAGACTTGGGCCGTCTGCTCACGCGGACGGCCCCTTTCTTTTTCGGGCTGGCCGATCCGGCATTCGCCGTCACCCGCCGCCCTGTCTAGGCCCCTCTCGTTCCATCCCTGGATGCGGTCTTGCGCCGCCATATTCGATCCCGTGTCTCGCGGGCGTCTTCGCGTTGCGAAGCCTGCCCGGGCCGGAATTCGATGGTGCCTGAGTAATTCCTCGGCAACCGTGCGCAATTGGTAGCCTTGCCATACGAAAAACGCAAGGCACCTTATGCAAAAATGCAGGGCTTTGTCATTCAGCTGCCGCACGGAGCGGGGCGAGGCCCTCCGACACCGCGATGAACAGATCCCCCATCAGGGCCCGAAGATCGGCCTGGGCGCTGGAAAATCCGCTATTCCGCTCATAGGCGGCCTCGTCCATGTAGAGGCTGCGGTTGAGCTCGATCTGCACGGCGTGCAGCCCGGCGGAGGGGTTTCCGTAGTGCTCAGTAATATAGCCGCCGGCATAGGGCTTGTTGCGCACCACCCGGTAGCCGCGGGCGGTCAGCGACCGCTCGATGGCGTCCGTGACCAGCTCGCTGCAGCTCGTGCCGTAACGGTCGCCGATGACGAAATCGGCGCGCGCCACCTCGTCCCGTGCTGAAGTGGACGGCATCGAGTGGCAATCCACCAGCACCGCCATCCCCCATTCGCGCTGGATGCGCCCCACGAGGCGGCGCAGGGTCTGGTGGTAGGGCTTGTAGAAGGTCTCGATGCGCTCCAGCGCCTCGTTCACCGCGAGGCGGCGGGGATAGATCTCCTGCGCATCACCCACCACCCGCGCGATGGTGCCGAGGCCACCGGACACGCGAATCGACCGCGTGTTGGCGAACGGCGGCAGCCGGCCGTCGAACATGCGCGGGTCGAGCTCGTAGGGCTCGCGGTTGAGGTCGAGAAAGGAGCGCGGGAACAGCGCCCGCATCATCGGCGCGCCCAGCCCCACGCAATCGCCGAACAATTCATCGACGAACGTATCTTCCGATCGGCGCAGGGTCGAAAAGTCCAAGCGCGTCTGCTCGACGAAGCTGCGGGGATAGATTCGCCCGGAATGCGGGGAGTTGAAGAGGAAGGGCGCGCGCGCCTCGACCGGAGTGAGCACCTCGAATGCGGGTTCAATGGTGTCGGCGAGGCAGGCAGTCATCAAGAACCCAGCACCTTGGAATAGTTCCGGAATTCACACCGGCGGGCGGCGGAATGATGGCCCGGCGAAACACCTTTTGGAAAGGGGTGGCGCGGCTTTCACTTCGAATTTACCCGAATGCGGCAGACACGTCATATGAATCCCCTGCTCCGGCCGGGGCTGGACAGAACATGACATCAGGGGAAGCGGCGTGGCCAAGATCCTGCTCGCTGAAGACGACAACGACATGCGCCGCTTCCTTGTGAAGGCGCTCCAGAATGCGGGCTACTCCGTCGCTTCCTGCGACAACGGCCGCTCCGCCTATGAACGGATGCGGGAGGAGCCGTTCGAACTGCTGCTCACCGATATCGTGATGCCCGAGATGGACGGCATCGAGCTGGCCCGCCGGGCCACCGAGCTCGACCCCGACCTCAAGGTGATGTTCATCACCGGCTTTGCCGCGGTCGCCCTCAATGCTGACGGCGAGGCGCCGAGCGAGGCCAAGGTGCTGTCCAAGCCCTTCCACCTGCGCGACCTCGTGAGCGAGGTGGGCAAGATGCTGACCGCCGCCTGAGCCGTCATCCACAGGCCGGAATATCCTCTGACAGTCCCGCCTTGCCTCCGGCGTTTCGAGCCGATATAGAGGCGGCTCCTGCGAGGGGGCGCGTAGCTCAGCGGGAGAGCACTACGTTGACATCGTAGGGGTCACAGGTTCGATCCCTGTCGCGCCCACCATCCCTCACCTCATCATCCGGCGATCGATCCGTCCGGCGGCACCAGCCGTCCGGACCATCATCGTTTCCGCCGGGCGGCCATCCGGCGCGGCCGCAGTTGCGTAAGAGCTCGGCGCCTGCGGGCGCATTGACGCGCCCCGGCCAAGGCGCCATCTCACCGGCAGCAGCCGAGGACCTGATGATCGACGCTCCCGCCTTCTCTCCCGATGCCGCCCATCTTCCCACCGACCACCCCAAGGTGGCGTTCGGGCGCGTCGGCGTGCTCATCGTCAATCTCGGCACGCCGGAGGCGACGGACTACTGGTCCATGCGCGCCTATCTGAAGGAATTCCTCTGGGACCGGCGGGTGATCGAGGTGAACCGGGCGCTGTGGTGGTTCGTGCTCAACGCCATCATCCTCACCAAGCGCCCCGGCCCCAAGGGCCGCGACTATGCCAGCATCTGGAACAATGAGCGCAACGAAGGCCCGCTCAAGACCATCACCCGCGACCAGGCCGAAAAGCTCGCCGCCCATTTCGCCGGCATCGATGAGCGCATCGTGGTGGATTTCGCCATGCGCTACGGCAAGCCGCCCATCGCCGAGCGCCTCGCCGCGCTCCAGGCGCAGGGCTGCGAGCGCATCCTGCTGGTGCCGCTCTATCCGCAATATGCCGCCGCCACCTCGGCCACCGTCTGCGACAAGGCCTTCGACGCGCTGAAGGAGATGCGCTGGCAGCCGACCCTGCGCGTCGCCCCGCCCTGGCACGATGATCCGGTCTATATCGATGCCGTAGCGCGGGACCTGGAGCGGCATCTGGCGGCGCTGGACTTCGAGCCGGAGGTGATCCTCGCCTCCTTCCACGGCGTGCCGAAGTCCTATCTGCTCAAGGGCGACCCCTATCACTGCCAGTGCGCCAAGACCGCCCGCCTGCTGCGCGCGCGCCTCGGCATGGATGAGAAGCGCTTTCGCCTCACCTTCCAGTCCCGCTTCGGCCGCGAGGAATGGCTGAAGCCCTATACGGACAAGACGGTGAAAGCCTTGGCCGAGAGTGGTGTGAAGCGGCTCGCCGTGTTCAACCCCGGCTTCGTCGCCGACTGCCTGGAGACGCTGGAGGAGATCGGCGTCGAGAACCGCGAGATCTTCGAGCATGCGGGCGGCGAGAAGTTCGCCGCCATCCCCTGCCTCAATGCCGGCGACGAGGGCATGCGGGTGCTGAAGACCGTGGTGGAGCGGGAATTGCGGGGCTGGGTGGGGTAACCCCGCCCTTCACTCCCCGCCCCTCACTCCGCCTTGGGCTCCACCTTCGCGGCTTCCCAGCCGAGTATGGCGCGCTTGCGCGTCAGGCCCCAGTGGTAGCCCGTGAGATCGCCGCTCTTACCGATGACGCGGTGGCAGGGCACCACGAACGAGATGGGGTTCTTGCCGATGGCCGCGCCCACCGCCCGCGCCGCCTTGGGCCGGCCCACGTGCTCGGCGATGGTGGAATAGGTGGTGGCCCGGCCCATGGGGATGCGCAGCAGCGTCTCCCACACCCTTATTTCGAAATCCGTGCCGATGAAGACGATGCGCAGCGGCTGGTCGCCCCGGCAGGAGGCGGGATCGAAGATCTGCGCCACCAGCGGGGCCGTGGCGGCGGGCTCTTCCACATAGGTGGCGTTGGGCCAGCGCGAGCGCATGTCGGCGAGCGCGGCCGCTTCCTCCCCCATATCCGCGAAAGCGAGGCCGCACAGGCCGCGGGGCGTGGACATGGCCAGCGCCTGCCCGAACGGGGATGGATGGAAGCCGAAGCGGATGACGAGGCCAGCGCCGCCGGTCTTCCACTCCCCCGGCGACATGGCCTCATGCACCACGAACAGATCGTGCAGCCGGCCGGGACCGGAAAGACCCAGCTCCAGCGCGGCATCGAGCACGTTGGGGCATTCGGCGACGATGCGCCGGGCCCGGTCCAGCGTCACCGCCTGGAGGAACGCCTTGGGCGTGAGGCCGCACCAGCGGCGGAACAGGTCGGTGAGCGCGCGGGCGGAGACGCCGGTGGCGGCGGCGATCTCCTCCACCTCGGGCTGCCGCCGCACGTTGCAGGAGATGTACTCCACCGCCCTGCGCACCACGTCATAGTCGCGGGCGGCGATGTCGAGCTGCGCGGCAGGCGTCGCCGTCAGCGTCGGCGCCGCCGCGGACAGGATGAGATCGGGGGCATCGAGCGCCAGCACGGCACGTCTCCTTCTGATCGAGCGTTGCCCATCTCAGCAGGCGCCGCAAGCGCCGGCCACCCGATTTCCCCCGAGCCGACCGTCCTCAGGCCGGATCGCGCCGCACGGTCAGCCCGTTGAAGGTCTGCTGGCCGGCCATGCACTGGATGCGGTTGATGTTGACGTGGCGGGGCATGGTGCAGGCGAAATACACCTGCTCGGCAATGTCCTCGCCGGTCATGGGCGTATAGCCGGCATAGACCTGATCCGCCTTACCCTTGTCGCCGGAGAAGCGGACCACGGAGAACTCCGTCTCCACGAGGCCCGGCTCGATGTTGGTGACGCGCACCCCGGTGCCGGCCACATCCGCCCACAAATTCAGGGAGAACTGCTTCACGAAGGCCTTGGTGGCGCCGTAGACGTTGCCGCCGAAATAGGGGTAGTCGCCGGCGACGGAGCCGGTGAACACCACATGACCCTCCTTGCGCGCCACCATGGCCGGCAGGCTCGCGCGCACGGTGGTGAGCATGCCCGTGATGTTGGTCTCCACCATGGTCTTCCACTCGTCCAGGTCCGCGTTCTGGGCGGGCTCGAGCCCGAGCGCGAGGCCGGCATTGGCGAAGACGATGTTGTAGTCGGCGAACGGCGCCGGCAGGCTGGAGAAGGCGTCGAACGTCGCCTTCTCGTCGCGCACATCAAGCTCCAGCGGGAGGATCAGGTCGCCGAACTCGGCCTTGAGACCCTCCAGGCGGTCGGCCCGGCGGCCCACGGCCACCACCTTCGATCCGGCGCTCGCGAAGCGGCGGACGGTGGCGGCGCCGATGCCCGAGGTGGCGCCGGTCACGACGAGGGTCAGCGTGCGGGGATCGAGCATGGCCATGGAAAGCTCCGAGCAAGGCAAGGACGGGAAAAGGGCGCGGAAGAGCGTGCCGCAAGGTGCGCCGGTGATTAAACCGCCTTAACCATCGCGTCCATCCGCCGCCGCGAAACGGTATCTTGATACATCACCAGCCTTGCTGCTGCCACGATCTCACGAAAGGGTGCGTTTACCCGCAGCCGGCTAGGGTTCGCGCCTGTCAGCTGTGGTCCGAACGTCGATGCGTCCCGTGCGAGCCACTCAGGGGCGGGTGGCGGTTTTCGCGTGAAGGCGCTAGGTTGCGGACACGTCCGGAGAACAATGGATGAAGGTGGTTCTGGTTTCGGCGGCTCTGGCGCTGGCCCTCGGCGGGTGCAGCACGGAGCTTGACGGCTTCGGGGCGAAGCCGTCCGCCATGGCGGCCAATCGCGTGCTCACGGCGCCGACGGGTGCGGTCGAATCCTCGCCCGTGCCCGGCAACGTGTCCACCGCTGCGGCCGATACCGCCACCGGCGCCATCACGCCGCGCACCACCGCCTCCAACGTGCCCCTCACGCCGCCTCCGGCCAATCCCGGCGCCACCGCCTTCGCCCCCAGCGCGGCCAAGGAACAGGTTTCCGGCGCCTGGAGCTTCTCGTGGGATGGCGGCAAGGCGTCCTGCCCGGTGCGCCTCGGCACCGACCGCGGCCTCAGCGGCCTTTCCGCCCAGGCCGACGTCTCCTGCCCCAGCGAGATCTTCATGACCAAGGGCTGGGACATGATGGGCTCGGACATCGTGCTGCAGAACCATCAGGGCAAGGTCACTGTCCGGCTCCAGCCGGATGGCCCCAACCATTACGTCGGCACCATCGCTGAGACCGGCCAGCAGGTCGCCCTCGCCCGCTGAGGCGGGCCAGCCCAACGTCCCGCTAAGGCGGGCGGCCCAACGTCCCGCTGAGGCGGCAGCCGCTTACGTCCCGGCCTTCTCCCGCGCCCCGAATCGCTCCGCGAATACCAGTTCCTCCAGCGGCAGGCGCTGTCGCCATCCGGCCCGCTCGAGGTCGGGCGTCGCCGCGAACCCCTCCACATAGCCCACGCACAGCAGCGCGATGGGCACGATGGGGTCCGGGATGGCGAGGATGCGGCGGAGGTCGGCAAGGTCCAGGATCGACACCCAGCCGACGCCCAGATTTTCCGCCCGCGCCGCCAGCCAGATGTTCTGCACCGCGCAGACGGTGGAATAGATGTCCATCTCGCTCTGGTGGGTGCGCCCCAGCACCACCGGCCCGGCGCGATCCCGCTCACAGGTGATGCACAGCAGGAGCGGCGCCTCGCGCAGGCCCTCCAGCTTCAGCGTGCGATAGAGCTGCGCCCGCTCGCTTTCGAACATCTCCGCTGCTTCGGCATTGGCGCGCGAAAAGGCGTCGTGCAGCGCCGCCTTGGTCTCGGCCGAACGCACCACGATGAAGTTCCACGGCTGCAGGAAACCCACCGAGGGCGCCGCATGGCCGGCGGCCAGCACGCGGGCGAGCACCGCGTCAGGCACGGGATCGGGCAGGAAGTTTCGGCGCACGTCCCGCCGCGCGGCGATGCAGCGGTAGATGGCGGCGCGCTCGTCCGCCGAGAAACTGTCGTCCCGGACCATGGCGCTCTCCCCGTATTCATTCGGTCAATTCGGCGCCGACGTGCCGGCAAGGTCAATCCCGAACCCTGCGTCCTCACACCCCGCCGATCAGCCGCCCCACCGCATCCCGCCACTGGGCGATGCGGCCGGCGCGCACCTCGGGCAGCATCTGCGGCGTGAACCGCCGCTCCAGCCGCCACTGGCCGGCGAAGACGTCCGGCGGCGGGAAGAAGCCACACTCCAGGCCCGCAAGATAGGCGGCGCCGAGCACGGTCGTCTCTTTCTGCATAGGCCGGTCCACCGGGGCGCCGAGGAGGTCGGCGAGGCGCTGCATGGTGAAGTCGGAGACGGTCATGCCGCCGTCCACGCGCAGCACCGTGTCGCCGTCCGGCCAGTCGGCGCGCATGGCGTCGATGAGGTCCACGGTCTGGAAGCACACGCTCTCCAGCGCCGCCCGGGCCAGTTCCGCCGGTCCGGTGGCGCGGGTGAGGCCGAACAGGGCGCCGCGCACCTCCGGCCGCCAATAGGGCGCGCCAAGCCCGACGAAGGCGGGGACGAGGATCACGTCCTGCCCCGCGTCCGCTTCCGCCGCAAGGCGGTCGCTCTCGCTGGCGGTGGAGATGATCTTCAGCCCGTCGCGCAGCCATTGCACCGCTGCTCCGGCGACGAAGATGGAGCCTTCCAGCGCATAGGTGCGCCGCCCGCCGATCTGGTAGGCGATGGTGGTGAGCAGCCGACTGGAGGAGGCGACGGGTGTCGTCCCGGTATTGAGCAAGGCGAAGCAGCCGGTGCCGTAGGTGGATTTCACCATGCCGGGCGCAAAGCACGCCTGCCCCACCATGGCCGCCTGCTGGTCCCCCGCCACGCCGCGGATGGGGATGGGACCGCCGAACAGCGCCGGATCGGTGGTGCCGAAGTCCGCCGCGCAGTCCTTCACTTCGGGAAGCAGGGCGCGCGGCACGCCGAACAAGGAGAGGAGATCGTCGTCCCACGCCCCGCGATGGATGTCGAAGAGCAGCGTGCGCGCGGCATTGGTGGCGTCGGTGGCATGGACGCGGCCGCCGGTGAGGCGATGGAGCAGGAAGCTGTCCACGGTGCCGAAGGCCAGCTCCCCTTTCTGCGCCCGGTCCCGCGCGCCCGGCACGGCATCGAGGATGTGCGCGATCTTGGTGGCGGAGAAATAGGGGTCGAGCAGAAGGCCGGTGCGCGCGCTCACCAGCGCCCCATGGCCGTCCGCCTCCAGTTGGGCGCAGGCCTCGGCCGTGCGGCGGTCCTGCCAGACGATGGCGCGGTGGATGGCCCGGCCGGTCGCCCGCTCCCACACGAGGGTCGTCTCGCGCTGGTTGGTGATGCCGATGGCTGCGATGTCGGACGCCGTGGCGCCGGCCTTCGCCAGCACCGCGCGGCAGCAATTGAGCACGGTGCCGAAGATGTCCTCCGCCTCCTGCTCCACATGGCCGGAGGCGGGGAAATGCTGCGGCAGTTCCTCCTGCGCCAGTGCCGCGACGGAGCCGTCCTGCCGCACCAGCAGCGCGCGCGAAGAGGTGGTGCCCTGGTCGATGGCGAGAATGTAGGCGGCCACGGCGTCCTCCCTTGTTCTGTTTCAGGCGCGGCGCGCCGCCATATAGGCGTCGAGCGCCTCCACCGCATGCGGCGCGGTGCGCAGGCCGAGCTTGGAGCGCCGCCACAGCACGTCGGCGGCGGTCAGCGCCCATTCCCGGTCCATCAGATAGTCCACCTCGCGGGCGCACAGATGCGCGCCGAACCAGTCGCCGAGGTCGTCCTCCTCGGTAACGCCCTCCAGCACCTGGAAAGCCGCCGTGCCATAGGCCCGCGCGAGCCGCGCCAGCAGGGCGGGATCGAGTGCCGGGAAGGCGCCGCGCAGGGCGCGCACCAGAGCGTCATAGCCCTGCCGTGGGAAATCGCCGCCGGGCAGCGGTGCGCTGGCCGTGAAGGGCGCGCCGAGATGGGGAAAGTGCGGCGCAAGCCGCGTCAGCGCCGCCTCGGCCAGCCGGCGATAGGTGGTGATCTTGCCGCCGAACACGGTGAGGAGCGGCGCCCCCTCCTCCGGCGCATCGAGGGCGAGCACATAGTCCCGCGTCGCCGACTGGGCGGCGCTCGCCCCGTCGTCATAGAGGGCGCGCACGCCCGAATAGGTCCACACCACCTGCTCGGGGGCGATGGTGGCGGCGAAATATTCGCTCGCCGCCGCGCACAGATAGGCCACCTCCTCCGGCGTCGCGTGTACGTCCTCGGGATGGCCGGAGAAATCGCGGTCCGTGGTGCCGATGAGGGTGAAATCGCCCTCGTAGGGAATGGCGAAGATGATGCGGCCGTCCGCGTTCTGGAAGATGTAGCAGCGCTCGTGCGCATAGAGCCGCGGCACCACGATGTGGCTGCCCTGCACGAGGCGCAGCGGCGCGTGCCCCTCGCCCCGGCCGGTCTTCAGCACGTCGAGCACCTCGCCCGCCCAGGGGCCGGCCGCATCCACCAGCGCCCGCGCCTTCACCGTCTCGGACCGGCCCTCATGCTCGCTCTCGATCACCCACAGCCCCGCCTCCCGCCGTGCTCTGGTGACGCGGGTGCGCGGGCGGATGGCGGCGCCCCGGTCGGCGGCGTCGCGGGCATTGAGCACCACGAGGCGCGCATCCTCCACCCAGCAGTCGGAATATTCGAAGGCGCGGCCATAGCCCGGCCGCAATGGCTGGCCGGCGGGATCGTGCCGCAGGTCCAGCGTGCGGGTGGGCGGCAGCAGGCGACGGCCGCCGATATGGTCGTAGAGCCACAGGCCGAGCCGCAGCATCCACGCCGGGCGCAGGCCGGGATGGTGCGGCAGCACGAAGCGCAGGGGCCAGACGATGTGCGGGGCGATGCCCCACAGCACCTCCCGCTCGGCCAGCGCCTCGCGCACCAGGCGGAACTCGTAATATTCGAGATAGCGCAGGCCGCCGTGGATCAGCTTGGTGGAGGCGGAGGACGTGCCGGAGGCGAGGTCCCCCTTCTCGAACAGCACCACGCTGAGGCCGCGCCCCACGGCATCACGGGCGATGCCGCAGCCATTGATGCCGCCGCCGACGATGGCGAGGTCGAAGACCTGACCGCTCTCCTCCATCTCGGCCTCCCGGCACCGGGAATCGGTTCGCTCCGCCAGACGATGCCCGAGACCTGCGGCAGGTCAACGGCTGCATCGCCGATCCATGTGGAGGAGCAGGTTCCCACCGCCTCACACGTTGATGAGACCGCCCGCCGAGAAGCCGCCATCCACGGCGATGGTCTCGCCGGTGACGTAGGACGACACGCGCTCGTCCAGCAGGAAGGAGATGGCGCCGCACACCTCCTGCGGCGTGCCGTTGCGGCGGAGCGGCAGGGTTTTCAGCCACGCGGCGCGGGTCTCGGCCGTCAGCAGCTCGCGCACCAGCGGCGTCTCGATGGGGCCGGGCGCCACCGCATTCACACGGATGCCCAGCGGCGCGAATTCCACCGCGAGGATCTTCGTCAGCGTCATCACGCCGCCCTTGGAGGCGCCATAGGCGGAGCGGCCGAGATTGCCGCGCAAAGCGGAGATCGAGGCGATGTTGACGATGGAGCCGCCGCCCGTATCCCGCATGGCCTTCGCCGCCTCCCGCGCCACGACGAAGCTGCCGACGAGGTTGATGTCCAGCACCTTGCGGAACAGCTCCACGCTCGTGTCGAACGCCGGAATGTCGCGGGCGATGCCGGCCGAGTTCACCACCCCCTTGAGCGGGCCGAAGTCCGCCGCCGTGCGCGCGACGGTCGCCGCCACCGCGCTTTCGTCGGTGATGTCCACCGTCTCGAACCGCACCCGCGCGCCGTGCGCCGCGAGATCCTCCCGCGCCTTGGCGATGCTGTCGGCGGCGAGGTCCAGCGCGACGACGCGCCAGCCCTCGGCGAGCAGGGTTTCCACCACGGCGAGACCGATGCCGGAGGCACCGCCGGTGACGATGACGCTGCCCTTCATCTCGCGCCCCTTTATCTCCTGCCCCGTCACGGCCGGATCAGCCCGCCGGCGGTGAAGCCGCCATCCACGTTGATGGTCTGGCCGGTCACGTAGGAGGATTTCTCGGGGTCCAGCAGGAAGGCGATGGTGCCGGCCATTTCCTTCGGCTGCGCATAGCGGTTGAGCGGCACGCGGGCGAGCCACGCGGTGCGCGCCTGATCGGTATGCACCGCCTGAACCAGCGGGGTATCCACCGGCCCCGGCGCGATGGCGTTGACGCGGATGCCGAGGGCCGCGAACTCCACCGCGAGGACCTTGGTGAGCACCACCACCGCGCCCTTGGACGAGCCATAGGCGGCGCGGCCGAGATTGCCCTGGATGCCCGAGACGGACGCGATGTTGACGATGGAGCCGGCGCTGCGCGCCTGCATCACCTTCGCCGCCTCGCGCGCCACCAGGAAGGTGCCGATGACGTTCACGTCGAGGATCTTGCGGAAGATGTCCGCCGACGTGTCGAGGGCGGGGATGTCGCGGGCGATGCCGGCGGAGTTCACCACGCCCCACAACCGCCCGAACCCGCTCTCCGTCTCGGCGACGAGCTTCACCACCTGCGCCTCGTCGGAAATGTCGGCCTGGACGACCCGCACGGCATCGCCATGGGCGGCGAGGGCGGCCCGCGCCTTCTCGATGCTCTCCGGCACGAGGTCGGCGGCGACCACGCGCCAGCCCTCGGCCAGAAGCTCCTCCACCACGGCAAGGCCGATACCCGAGGCACCACCCGTCACGATCACGCTTCCCGGTCTCGACACGGCACTCTCCCTGAGGGTGATTGTTGTATTTCGTCAGTGGCTCAGATGAGCCCGCGCTCGGCCAGGGCCTCGCGCACCATCTTCTTGGTGATCTTGCCGTAGGCGGATTTCGGCAGGGCATCCCAGAAATGCACGCGCCGGGGCAGCTTGTAGCGGGCGACCTTGCCATCGAGGAACGCGACCAGATCCTCCTCGCTCACGCTCTGCCCGTCTCGCAGCACGCAGACGGCGACGCCCACCTCGCCCCACATGGGGTCCGGTACGCCGAGGATGGCCACCTCGGCGATGGCGGGATGGGTGAGCACCTTCTCCTCCACCTCGCGCGGATAGACGTTGGAGCCGCCGGAAATGTACATGTCCGAGGCGCGTCCGGTGATGTAGACGAAGCCCTCATTGTCCATGTGGCCGAGGTCGCCGGTGCGGAACCAGCCGTTGCGGAACGCCTTCGCATTGGCCTCGGGATTGTCGTAATAGCCCGCCAGCACCGCAGGGCCGCAGACGCAGATCTCGCCGGTCTCGAAGGGGGAGACCTCCCGGCCCGCATCGTCCTGGATCTGGACCTGCATGCCGGTGCGCTCGAAGCCGCAGGTGCCGAGCTTCACATGCGGGCCGTCCTCGGGATCGTGCAGGTAGGGCGGCAGGACGGTGATGTTGCCCGTCACCTCGCCGAGGCCGAAATACTGCACCAGCACCTTGCCGAGCTTCCTCAGCGCGAACTTCTGGTCCTCCCGGTACATGGGCGCGCCGGCATAGATGACGTAGCGCAGGGAGGAGTGGTCGAACTTGTCCACCGAGGGGTGCTCGGTGAGCAGTTTGGTGATGGTGGGCACGGTGAACATGTTGGTC
This sequence comes from Xanthobacter sp., assembly GCF_041911315.1. Lineage (NCBI taxonomy): Bacteria > Pseudomonadati > Pseudomonadota > Alphaproteobacteria > Hyphomicrobiales > Xanthobacteraceae > Xanthobacter > Xanthobacter sp. Next base: position 100,793 of record NZ_JAYRPE010000083.1, read on the forward strand.
ACGCGCCATTGCTCCACCAGCCGCCACGCCTCGGCGGCGTCGAACCGCTCGGAGGGCATGAGGATGGTCTTCACCCCGCGCGCCACCTGCACCAGCTGATGCACCCCCGCGCCGTGGGAGAGCGGCGCAACCACCAGGGAGGCGTCCTGCTCGGTGGTGCCGGGCATCAGGTCGCAGAGATGGTTGGTGATGACGAAGGCCATCTGGCCATGGGTCAGCACCGCCGCCTTGGGCCGGCCGGTGGTGCCGGAGGTGAAGAAGAACCAGCAGGGGTCGTCATGCTCCACATCCGCCACCGGCACCTTTTCGCCGAGGCGGGCGGCGACGATTTCGCCGTAGTCCGCTCCGAAGTCCGCCGCACCGATGGCGATGACCTCGCGGATGTCAGGCGCCTCGGCGCGTGCGGCCTCGACGTGCTCGGGAAAGTCGCGGTGGCAGATCATGAGGCTCGCGCCCGAGGCGGAGGCGAGATAGGCGACCTCCCCCGGAGTCTGGCGAAAATTGGTGGGCACCCACACCGCGCCCAGCCGGAAGGCGGCGAACATGCTTTCGAACATTTCGAGGCAGTTCTTCGACTGCACGAGGATGCGGTCGCCCTTGACGACGCCGCGGGCGAACAGTTCCGCCGCCATGGCATCCACGCGGGCATCCATCTCGGCCCACGTCACGGTGCGCTCGCCCTCCACGAAGGCGATATGGGCCGGCAGCCGCCGCGCCGCTTGGCGCAGGAAATGGGAGAGGTTCATCACCCGGCGGCTGGTGCGGGCCACGCCGCCTCGCGGGGCCTCGGCGACGGTCTGGGCAGGTGCGGACATTCACTTCACTCCGGGATCGGAAACAATCAGGGGGCCGGACGGACCATGGAGCGGGCCGGGCGCGGTGGCGGCCCCCGCTCGCTGCCGCCGAGCTTCGCCTCCAGCGCGGCGGCTTCGCGCTGGAGCAGCGGCACCAGCTCCTTCTGCCGCTCCGCGCCCAGCCGGCTCTCGATGGCGGCGAGCGAGAGCGCGCCGAGCGGGCGCCCGTCCGCCCCCCGCACCGGCACGCCGATGCCCCAGGAGCCGGCGACATAGAGGCCGGGATTGAGCGCATAGCCGCGCGCGCGGGTCTCGCCCATGGCGGCGCGCAGCAGATCGGGGGAATAGCCGGGATAGGCCGCGAGCGCCGCCGCATTGGCCTCGATGATCCGCGCCGCGTCGGCCTCGGGGAGCGCGGCGAGGAGGGCGAGGCCGCCGGCGCCGATGCCGAGGGGGTGACGGTCGCCGGCCTGGAGCACATGGGTGCGGATGGGCCAGGTGCCCTCTTCGCGATGCAGACACACGGAGAAGATCCCGCGCGGCACCGAGAGGAAGGCGCAGTCGCCGCTCTGGCGGGCGATGCGGGAGAGACCGTCGAGGGCGAGGGCATGGATGCCGAAGCGCGGCGCGGCCAGCGTGCCGAGCACATAGGCCTCCGGCCCCACATGATAGCGGCGGCTCGCCTCGTCCTGGTCCACCAGCCCGGCGCGCACCAGCGCCAGCAGGACGCGCCGCACGGTGGGCTTGGAGAGGCCGGAACTGGCGACGAGATCGGCGAGGCGGGCGCCCTCCGTCCCCGCGCGGCCCACCAGCATCAGCAGCGCCATCGCGCGCGCGATGCTCTGGGTGCCGCCGCCGGCTTCCGACGCGCCATCGCGCGCAGGCTCCGGCCCGCCCATTAGGGCGGCGGGCGCATCCGATCCCCGTCCCACGCGTGCTCCCTTGATCCAGAATATGGACCTGATTTATCTGGCGAATTGGGACTGCCGTCGCGCGGCGTCCTCTGGAACCATAATCTGCTTGCGAAATCGCCACAAGCGGGCCAGCATGGGCGGCGGGAAAAGAGGTCCATATATTGGACCCAAGGAAACCAGTCGGGCCGGAGCGGAGCCAGTCGGGGCGCCGCGCGAAACGGCCGCAAGGAGGAGCACCGATGACCCTGACCCGTCGCACCCTCATCAAGGCGAGCGCCGCCACGGCGCTGACCGGCGCCATCGCGCCGGCCCTGTTCGCCCCCACCGTCGCGCGGGCCCAGAGCGCCGAATTCTCCTACAAATACGCCAACAACCTGCCGGTCACGCACCCCATGAACGTGCGCGCGCAGGAAATGGCGGCGAAGATCAAGGCCGAGACCAAGGGCAAGGTCGAGATCAGCATCTTCCCCTCCAGCCAGCTCGGTGGCGACACCGACATGCTGAGCCAGCTGCGCTCCGGGGCCATCGAGTTCTTCACCCTCTCGCCGCTGATCCTCTCGACGCTGGTGCCCAACGCCTCCATCAGCGGCATCGGCTTCGCCTTCCCGGACTATGCCAGCGTGTGGAAGGCCATGGACGGGGATCTGGGCACCTACGTGCGCGGGCAGATCTCCAAGGCCGGCATCGTCGCCATGGACAAGATCTGGGACAACGGCTTCCGCCAGATCACCACCTCCACCAAGCCCATCGAGACCGCGGCCGACCTCAAGGGCCTGAAGATCCGCGTGCCGGTGTCGCCGCTGTGGACCTCCATGTTCAAGGCGTTCGACAGCGCTCCGGCCTCGCTCAACTTCGCCGAGGTCTACACCGCGCTGCAGACCCGCGCCGTGGATGCGCAGGAGAACCCGCTCGCCATCATCTCCACGGCGAAGCTCTACGAGGTGCAGAAATACTGCTCCCTCACCAATCACATGTGGGACGGCTTCTGGTTCCTCGCCAACCGCCGCGCCTTCGAGAAGCTGCCCGACGACCTGCGCGCCATCGTGGCGAAGAACATCAACGAGGCGGGCCTCAAGCAGCGCGACGACGTGTTCGCCCTCAACAACTCCCTGCGCAAGGAGCTGGCGGAAAAGGGCCTCACCTTCAACGAGCCGAAGGTGGACAGCTTCCGCGACCAGCTGCGCAAGGCCGGCTTCTATGCCGAGTGGAAGGGCAAGTACGGCGACGAGGCCTGGGCCACGCTGGAGAAGTATACCGGCAAGCTCTCCTGAGCCGGCCATCCGCCTCACGTTCAAGGGGCGGCTTCGGCCGCCCCTTTTCGTTCAGGGCGCCAGTTGCACCACGATGCCCTCGTTGGGCCTGAGGTCGATGGTGTCGCCCACCTGTTCGCCCGCCCGATCGCAGAAGGTGGAGAGGAGCAGGCGTCCTCCGCCCGCAACTTCCGGCAGCGTCGCCGACAGCGGGTTGCCGCCCAGATTCAGTGCCACCAGCAGCCCCTCCCCCTCCCCCTGCCTGAGATAGGCGACGAGATCGCCCACCGCCGCCACCGGGGACCACAGCCCCACGGACAGGGCCGGATGCGCCCGCCGCAGGGCCAGCAGCGCGCGGGTGAGGGTGAGCAGGGAGGCCGCCTCCCCCCGCTCCCGCTTCACGTTCACCTCGGTGAAATCGTCCGCCAGCGGCAGCCACGGCTCCACCGTGGAGAAACCGGCGAAGGGGCCATCGTCCCACTGCATGGGCGTGCGCGCGCCGTCGCGGCCGAGGCCGAGGCCGGGCACGTTCTTCTCGAACGGGTCCTGCACCCGCTCGGGCGGGATGGGCACCTGCGCCATGCCGATCTCGTCGCCGTAATAGAGCGTCGGCGTGCCCCGGAGCGTCAGCAGCAGCATGGCCGCCACCCGCGCCTGATCGGGACCGAGGCGGCCGACGACGCGCGGGCGATCGTGGTTGGAGAGCACCCAGTTGGGCCAGCCGCCCTCGGGGATGGCGGCCTCATAGGCGGCGATCAGCGGCGCCAGTTCCGCTGCATTCCACGGCGCCGCGAGGAGGGTGAAGTTGAACGGCAGATGCACGCCGCGCCCGTCCTCACCGTAATAGGCGGCGATGCGGTGGAGCGGCAGATAGGCCTCGCCGATCAGCACCCGGTCGCCCTCATAGGACTCGACGAGGTCGCGGAAGCCCGCGATCACCTCCATCACCTCCGGCCGGTCGCCGGTATAGAGCTGGCTCAGGGCGGAATGCGGGTTCATGCCCTCGTGGAAATCGGGGTTCGGCGGATTGTCGCGGAACTCGGCATCCTTGATGACATGCCAAAGCGCATCGATGCGGAAGCCGTCCACGCCCCGGTCCAGCCAGAAGCGCAGCACATCGTGCATGGCTTCGACGACATCCGGGTTGCGCCAGTTGAGGTCCGGCTGCTCCTTGAGGAAGGCGTGGTAGTAATACTGGCCGCTCGCCGCATCATATTCCCAGGCGCTGCCGCCGAATTCCGAGAGCCAGTTGTTGGGCGGGCCGCCATCCGGGCCGGGATCGCGCCAGATGTACCAGTCGCGCTTGGGATCATCCTTGCCCGAGCGGGAGGCCTTGAACCAGGGATGCTCCTGCGAAGAGTGGTTGGGCACGAAATCGAGGATGATCCTCAGCCCCAGCCCGTGGGCCTCCTGAACCAGCCGGTCGAAATCTTCGAGCGTGCCGAACAGGGGATGGATGCCGGTGTAGTCGGCCACGTCATAGCCGAAATCCGCCATGGGCGAGGGATAGATGGGGGAGATCCAGATGGCGTCGATGCCGAGGTCGGCGAGATAGGGGAGCCGGGAGATGATGCCCTTGAGGTCGCCCACACCGTCGCCGTTCGAATCCTGAAACGAGCGCGGATAGATCTGGTAGACCACGCCGGACTGCCACCACAACGGCCCGGTCTTCAGCCTCTCGCGTTCCTGCTCCGCCATTGGCATCTTCTCCCGCTCTGCCGGAGCACTTTGGCGCTCCGACTCAGATTGGAGAAGTACGGCCGGCCCGGTTCGGTTTCATGACCGGCCGTCGGGAAGGGCTGGAATGCCCTCCCCTCAGGCGGCGCGGCAGCGGTCGATGGCCCAGCGCACCAGCTTGCGCACGTCCGGGTCCGGGTCATCATAAACGGCTTCGAGCGCGGGCACGGCGGCGGGATCGGCGATCTCGCCCAGCGCCGCGGCGGCCTCCTTGCGGACGTTGGACAACTGGTCGCCCAGCGCCTCCGACACCACGGGCACGGCCGCACGGGCCTTCAGCTTGCCGAGCGCGTTCACCGCCTTGGCCTTCACCTGCCAGGCATCGTCATTGGCGGCGATGATCAGCGGGTCCACCGCCTCGAGAATCTTCGCCTTGCCGATGGAATAGGCGGCTTCCTCGCGCACCTGCCAGTGGCCGTCGCCGAGCCCGGCGATCAGCGCAGGGACGCCCGCGGTGCCGCTCCGCACGAAGACGAGGGCCGCCATCACCGCCCGGCGCACCGCCGGCTCGGGATCGGTGGCGGCGAGCAGAAGCGCGGGGAGCGCGGCATCCGCCTTGAGATAGCCGAGCACGCCCAGCGCCTCGCGCCGCACCGCCATGTCGGGATCGGTGAGCGCGCCGAGGGCCACCGGCATGGCCGAGGCATCCTGCATGTCGCGCAGCGCCCGGAGCGCCGATGTACGGACGAACGCGCTCAGGGGGCCGCCCGTCTCCTGCGCCCGCTCGATGAGGCGGGGCGCGGAGGCCGGCTCCTTCTTGTCGGCGAGGCTCTCGGCGGCGGCGAGGCGCACCGCCTCCACCGCATCGTCGAGGGCTTCGGCAAGGCCGAGGGCGGCCGGCAGGCCGGAATGCTCGTCCAGGGACTTGGCGGCGGCTTCCCGCACGCCGGCATCGGCGTCCTTCAGGCCGGCGAGCAGCAGGTCCACGGCGCCGGGGTCCACGCTCTCGGCAAGGCCCAGCATGGCCACGCGGCGGATGCCGGGATCGGCGTCGCGGGCGCGCTCGGAGACCGCATCGAGGTCGTCGTCGAAATCGTCGAAGATGGCCATGGCGCTCACCGCAGCAGATAGGGGATTTCGACCTTCACCGCACCGGTGGGGCAATCCACCTCGCACGGCATGCAGTACCAGCACTCGTCATACTTCATGTGCGCCTTGCCCGAGGCCGGGTTGATGGCGAGCACGTCGAGGGGGCACACGTCGATGCAGACGCGGCAGCCCTTCTCGGCGATGCACTTGTCGTCATCGACAGTCACGGGAACGGAAGTCGTGTGGTTGGCGAAAGGCATGGGGCAGCTCCGGAATTTCGTGTGAGGGGCTCACTCGGCGGCGATGGCCGGCGTGCGCAGCTGGTGGTAGGCGCCCATCTCGTCCTCATCGATCTCGACGACATAGGGGTCCACCGCGCGCTTCTTGTGCGCCATGCGGCCCATCTCGTCCTTGTAGAGGAGGGTGTGGCAGAACCAGTTCTCATTGTCGGTGGCCGGGTGGTCGACGCGCCAGTGGTAGAGACCCCAGCGGCTCTCGGTGCGGTAGAGCGAGGCGGCGGCGGCCATGTCGGCGCAATCGAGGATGGATTGCAGCTCCAGCGCCCGCATCAATTCATGCGGATCCTTCACGCACAGGGCCGAAAGATCGTCGCGCACTTCGGCGAGGCGGGCCTGGCCGATCTTGTACTTGGCGGTCACCTTCGGCGGCTGGAGATAATCGTTCACGAGGCGGCGCGCCTTGTACTCCATCTCGAACGGGGTGAGGCCGTCGTCGCGGCGGGTGGGGGCCATCACGCGGGCCTGCTCGCGGGCGATATCGCCGGCGTCATAGGCCGGCAGATCGGTGGAGGCGCAATAGTCGGCCGCATCCTCACCGGCGATGCCGCCGTTCACGAAGGCGCCGAGCATGTAATTGTGCGGCACGCTCGCCATGTCGCCGGCGGCATAGAGGCCCGGCACGGTGGTGCGGGCATTCTCGTCCACCCACACGCCGGACGCCGAGTGGCCGGAGCAGAAGCCAATCTCGGAGATGTGCATCTCCACCATCTTCTCGCGGTAGTTCGTGCCGCGCTTCTCGTGGAAGCGGCCGCGCGAGGGGCGTTCGTTGGAGTGCAGGATGGTCTCGATCTCGGAGATGGTCTCCTCGGCGAGGTGGGTCATGTTGAGGAAGACCGGGCCGTTGCCGCTCAAGAGCTCGCCGTAGAACTCCTTCATCATCTGACCCGACCAGTAGTCGCACTCGATGAAGCGCTCGCCCTTGTTGTTGGCGGTGTAGCCGCCGAACGGACCGGTGACGTAGGCGCAGGCGGGGCCGTTATAGTCCTTGATGAGCGGGTTGATCTGGTAGCATTCGAGGTTCGCGAGCCCCGCGCCGGCGTGGTAGGCCATGGCATAGCCGTCGCCGCAGTTCGCCGGGTTCTCGTAGGTGCCGAAGAGATAGCCCGAGGCCGGCAGGCCGAGACGGCCGGCGGCGCCGCAGGCCAGAACCACCGCCTTGGCGCGGATCACCAGGAACTCGCCGGTGCGGGTGTTCACCCCGATGGCGCCGGCGATGCGGCCGTCCGTGCCGGTGAGCAGGCGGGTGGCCATGTAGCGGTTGGTCACCAGCACCTGGTGCTTGCGCAGCTGGCGGTAGAGCGCCTTCTTGACGTGGTGGCCTTCCGGCATGGGCAGCACATAGGTGCCCATGTGGTGCACCTTGCGCACATTGTATTCGCCGGAGCCGTCCTTCTCGAACTTCACGCCGATGGAATCCAGATACTGGATCATCGGGTAGGAACCGGTCGCGTAGGCCATCACCGCCTTCTGGTGGACGATGCCGTCGTTGGCGACGGTGATCTCCTTCACATACTGCTCGGGGGTGGCGTAGCCGGGGATGACGGCGTTGTTCAGCCCGTCCATGCCCATGGAGACCGCGCCGGAGCGCTTCACATTGGCCTTCTCCATGAGGACCACCTTGAGGCCCGGATTCTTCTCCTTGGCCTTGATGGCCGCCATCGGGCCGCCGGTGCCGCCGCCGATGACGAGGATGTCGGTCTCGACGATCTCGGTCTTCATCTCGCTGTCGAACGCGCTCATGGGTTCATCTCCGGAAGGTCGTTGGCGGCCTCGGCGGCGAGCGCCGCGAGATAGGCGAAGGGATAGACCCCGCGCTTGTGGCCGTCGGAAAAGGTGAGGTTCAGGCCGTGCGCGCCGAACGGCTCCACGCCGGTGAGCGCCACGCCGGGAAAGGCTGAGGGAAAGCGGTCGCGGGCGCGGTCCGCCGTGCAGGCGGCGCAGCGGCAGGCGGAGCGCAGGCGCTCGGCGGAGAATTCCGCCCGCGTCCCGCCATAGGCGAGGGTCAGGCGGCGCCGGTCCCGATCGAGGCGGATCTCCTCGACTTCAAGGGGGAGGGGTGCGGGGGCGGACGTCATCATGGCCCCGATTGGACCTCGCGGGCCCTCCGGCCGATAGCAACTAGTTGCTGGCTGGAGCACTTCCAGGAAGCCGCTCCCCGCAGGCCCGGCCTGCGCTATGGTACCGGTCGCGGATCACGGGAAGAGCCGAATGGATCAGGTGGAGTGCATCGTCGCCGGCGCGGGCGTGGTGGGCCTCGCCATCGCCCGCGCATTGGCGCTGGCGGGCCGGGAAGTGGTGCTGGTGGAGGCGGCGGACGCCATCGGCACCGGCACGTCCTCGCGCAATTCCGAGGTGATCCACGCCGGCATCTATTACGAGCCCTTAAGCCTCAAGGCCGAGCTGTGCGTGCGCGGACGGGCGCTACTCTATGCCTTCTGTGAAAGCCACGGGGTGGGGCACAGGCGCATCGGCAAGCTCATCGTCGCCGCCGCGCCGGAGGAAGTCGCCTATCTGGAGAAGCTGGCGAGGATCGGGGCGGCCAACGGCGTCGATGACCTGACGATGCTGACCGGAGCGGAAGCACAGGCGCTGGAGCCGGCGCTTTCTTGCCACGCGGCGCTGCATTCGCCCTCCACCGGCATCGTGGATTCCCACGGCCTCATGCTGGCGCTGCTGGGCGACATGGAGGCGGCCGGCGGGATGCTCGCCCTCTCCTCCCCCATCGTGGCCGCCGAGGCGCGGGCGGACGGCATCGTACTCACCACCGGCGGGCCGGAGCCCATGACACTCTCCTGCCGCCTGTTCGTGAATTCCGCCGGGCTTGATGCCCCCGCGCTCGCCCGCGCCATCTCCGGCATGCCCGCTCACTTGGTGCCGCAGGAGACCATGGCCAAGGGCAATTACTTCACCTGCCTCCGGAAGGTGCCCTTCTCGCGCCTCATCTATCCGGTGCCGGAGGCGGGAGGGCTCGGCACCCACCTCACCCTCGATCTCGGCGGGCAAGGCCGCTTCGGGCCGGATGTGGAATGGGTGCGCGAGCGGCGCTACGAGGTCGATCCCACCCGCAAGACCACCATGATGGCCTCCATCCGCCGCTACTGGCCGGACGTGCGCGAGGAGGATCTGGCGCCAGGCTATTCCGGCATCCGGCCGAAGATCCCCGGCGTGGATGGGCGGGCGCCGGATTTCGTCATCCAGGGGCCAGCGGTGCACGGCGTGCCGGGGCTGGTGAACCTCTTCGGCATCGAATCGCCGGGGCTGACGAGCTGCCTCGCCATCGCCGAGCGGGTGGTGGAGGTGGCGCAGGGATAGGGCCGGCTGCGGCGCACGGCGCAAGCTCACCGCTCCCCGGACAAGCGACGGCACCACCGGAGCGCAGATCCGGGGTCCAGCGCAAGAATCCCCGCGCAGCGGGTCAAAGCCTGAGAGCGGTGGAGTTCGGAAGCGCCTTCGGCGGTCCGTTCCGCTGGGCCCCTGCTCGCATTCCGCTGGCGCTGCATGCGTCCGGGGCGCGAGAGAGATTCCCAAACAAAAAGGGCAGCGGCCGAAACCGCTGCCCTTTTCAAGATCCGAAGGCGGGTGGCCGTCAGGCCAGCTCGGTTTCCTTCTTGCGCTCCTCGCGCTTGCGGTCGTTGGGGTCCAGCAGGCGCTTGCGCAGGCGGATGGACTTGGGCGTCACCTCCACCAGCTCGTCGTCCTGGATCCACGCCAGCGCCCGCTCCAGCGTCATGCGGATGGGCGGGGTCAGGCGCACCGCCTCGTCCTTGGAGGTGGTGCGGATGTTGGTGAGCTGCTTGCCCTTCAGCACGTTCACTTCCAGGTCGTTGTCCCGGTTGTGCACGCCGATGAGCATGCCCTGATACACCTTCCAGCCGGGCTCGATCATCATCGGGCCGCGATCTTCGAGGTTCCACAAAGCGTAAGCCACCGCCTCGCCCGCCGCATTGGCGATGAGCACGCCGTTGGTGCGGCCGGCGATCTCGCCCTTGTAGGGCGCGTACTCGTGGAACAGCCGGTTCATGATGGCCGTGCCGCGGGTGTCGGTGAGCAGTTCCGACTGGTAGCCGATGAGGCCGCGGGTGGGTGCGTAGAAGACGAGGCGCTGGCGGTTGCCGCCGGAGGGCCGCATCTCGATCATCTCGGCGCGGCGCTCGCTCATCTTCTGGACGACGGTGCCGGAATATTCCTCGTCCACGTCGATCAGGACTTCCTCGATGGGCTCCAGCACCTGGCCCGTCGCCTCGTCCTTCTGGAACACCACGCGGGGACGGGACACGGCGATCTCGAAGCCCTCGCGGCGCATGGTCTCGATCAGCACCGCGAGCTGCAGTTCGCCACGGCCGGAGACGAAGAAGGAATCCTTCTCGGTGGATTCCTCGATCTTCAGCGCCACGTTGCCTTCCGCCTCGCGGAACAGGCGGTCGCGGATGACGCGGCTCGTCACCTTGTCACCCTCGGTGCCGGCGAGGGGCGAATCGTTCACGATGAACGACATGGTGACGGTGGGCGGATCGATGGGCTGGGCCGCCATGGCCTCGGTCACTTCGAGCGCGCAGAAGGTATCGGCCACCGTGCCCTTGGAGAGGCCGGCGATGGCGACGATGTCACCCTGCACGCCTTCCTCGATGGGCTGGCGCTCGATGCCGCGGAAGGCGAGGATCTTGGAGACGCGGCCCTGCTCGACCAGCGAGCCGTCCTGCGCCAGCACCTTGATGGCCTGGTTCGGCTTGATGGAGCCGGAGGTGATGCGGCCGGTGATCATGCGGCCGAGGAAGGGGTTGGCCTCCAGCAGCGTGCCGATCATGCGGAACGGGCCGTCGTCCACAGTGGGCTCGGGCACATGCTTCAGCACGAGATCGAACAGGGGCGCCATGCCCTGGTCCATGGGACCTTCCGGGCTGTCGGCCATCCAGCCGCTGCGGCCGGAGCCGTAGAGGATGGGGAAGTCGAGCTGGTCGTCGGTGGCGTCGAGCGCCGCGAACAGGTCGAACACCTCGTTGATGACTTCGGTGGGACGAGCGTCGGAGCGGTCCACCTTGTTGATGGCGACGATGGGCTTCAGGCCGATCTTCAGCGCCTTGCCGACCACGAACTTGGTCTGCGGCATGGGGCCTTCCGCAGCGTCCACGAGCACGATGGCACCGTCCACCATGTTCAGGATACGCTCCACCTCGCCGCCGAAGTCGGCGTGGCCGGGGGTGTCCACGATGTTGATGCGCGTGTCCTTCCAGACCACCGAGGTGGCCTTGGCGAGGATGGTGATACCGCGCTCCTTTTCCAGATCGTTGGAATCCATCACGCGCTCGGCCACGCGCTGGTTCTCGCGGTAGGACCCCGACTGCTTCAGCAGCTCGTCCACCAGCGTGGTCTTGCCGTGGTCGACGTGGGCGATGATGGCGATGTTCCGCAGCTTCATGGAGGGTCCAGCACGAAAACGCGGGTCCGAATGGTTCGGGCCCGCCGGGAAAGGGGTATTTTGCGGCGCAAAATACACACAAACCGATCAAGATCAATGTGCCGGCGCTGCGGCCATGTCACCGGGCCCCCTCGGAACCGCGCCGGCACCACGCCGCGAAGCCCTTGAGAGCAACGCCTCGGCGCCCCTTGCTGCCACGTCCGCGCTGGTCCATCACGCTGGTTGGCGGGTGCGCACCCACCGAATGCGGAGAGCGATGGGGATGTTGATGGACGGAGCATTCGCTGCGGGCCTTCTGGTGAGCATCATCACCATCGCGATCCAGGCCCTGGGTACCGTCGTCGTCATCAAGATGGTGCGGATCGCTGCGCAGCACCTCAGCGGACGGCGCAAGATCGAGACACTCGTCGTCGTCATGGCGGCCTCGGGAACGCTGCTCACCGTCTTCCACCTCGTGGAGGTGATGGTGTGGGCGCAGCTCTATGCGCTCACCGGTGCCACCGAGCCCGACAACATCTATTATTTCGCCTTCGTCAATTTCACGACGCTCGGCTACGGCGACCTCATCCCGGCCCGGCCCTGGCGCATCCTCGGGCCGATGACGGCGGCCAACGGCATGCTGCTGTTCGGCTGGTCCACCGCCGTTCTGTTCTCCGTGCTGTCGCGAGCCATCGCCCAGCTGCACATCAAGTAGGGCCTGCGCCGTCCCGCGTTTGAGGTAAGAGCGTCCCGCCCCGGCTGCGCTATAGTGGTTCATCGTGAGGGGCGCACGCGGACCATGGTACCAGGAGCATCACAGCAGCAGAGACCGGACCCGACGGTTCCGGCAGGAACGGCAACGGCCGCCCTGGCGGCCGCGCAGGTGATGGCGCGTCATCCCTATTTCGCCGGCTTTCCCCTGGAGGAGCTCAGCGCCCTCATCGCCGGTGGCGAATGGATGGACGTGGCGGCCGGCACCCGCCTGCTCTGCCGGGGCGACATCGGGACCTTCGCCCTGCTGGTGTTCGAGGGCACGGCGGTCGTCACCATCGACACGCCTTACGAGCACGTCCAGCTCGCCCAATTGCAGGCGCCGGCGGTGATCGGCGAGATCGCCGCCTTCACCGGCGTCGCTCGCACCGCCCATGTGGATGCCCTCACCCCCATCCGCGCGGTACGGCTGTCCGCCGAGGCACTGGAGGCGGCGGGGCGGGTGCACCCCGATCTCCTCTCCGCCGTCATGCGCCAGTTCGGCCGCCGCTTCGAGACCTTCAACCAAGTCTTCGGCTTCTACGCCAACGCCCTGAATGCGCTGGAACGGCGCAACTTCGACCTCGCTTTGCTCGACGACCTGCGCAATCCGCTGCCGGAGATGGTGGATTTCTCCCACTCCTTCCGCCGTCTCGCCGAGGCCATCATGAGCCGGGCGGCCGAGCGGCGGGAGATGGCCAACGCCGCCGCCATCCAGCGCGCCATGCTGCCCCCGCCCCTGCCGGCGGAGACGCTGGCCGGACAGGCGGACATTTTCGCCGCCATGCGTCCGGCGAAGGACGTGGGCGGCGATTTCTACGATTATTTCCTGATCGACGGCCGCCGGCTGGTGGTGACGCTGGGCGATGTCGCCGGCAAGGGCACCCCCGCCGCCTTGTTCATGAGCGCCACCCAGACCGCGCTGCGCATGGTGCTGCGGAGCGAGCCGGACCTTGCCGTCGCGGTGGCGCGGGTGAACGAGCTGCTCTGCGCCACCAATGGCGAGGACATGTTCGTCACCCTGTTCTGCGGTGTCATCGACCTCGACACGGGCCTCCTCACCTACTGCAATTGCGGCCATACGGACTGCATGATCCTGCGCGCCGACGGAGGGCTGGAGCGGCCCGCCGCCACCGGCCCGGCCCTTGCCATGATGGAGGGTGCCCGCACCCGTGCCGCGACCGTGTCCCTCGCCCCCGGGGATCGCCTGTTCCTGTTCTCGGACGGCCTCACCGACGCGTTCAACCCGGCGGAAGAAGCATTCGGCGAGGCCCGGCTCGAAGCCGCCGCGCAGGCCGCCCTTGCGGCAGTGCCCGATCTTCCGGCCGCGACCTTCATCACCGGCCTGCTCGACACCGCGACCCGCTGGGCCGACACCGCCCCCCAGTTCGACGACATGACCGCGCTGGCGGTGACGCTCGGCCCGCGCTGATCGCGGAACCTCGCCCCCGCCCTGCGTGTTGCCCGAAGGGGGCCGAGCAAGCGGAGGACGGCCATGGCCCATGAAGAGAGCACGCACCCGGCGGCTTTGGACGGCCTGCCGGCGCGAACGCCGCTGGAGCTGGACATCGCCACGGCAGCCCACCGCAAGCTGCTGGTGCTGGCTCTGCAGCTGATGGCGCGGGACGAAACCCTCCGCCTCGCCCTCATGGAGGCCGTCAGCCAGACGCTGACCTTCCACGATTCCCACGAGGACGCCGGCCTCGAGGCCGATGCCGCCTTCGCCTTCGAGCGGCGGGTGGACGCGGAATTCCGCCGCATCCTGACCGACGTGCAGGCGGTGCTCGGCGACCGGATGCGCTCCCCCGTGGCCTGAGCGGGACGGCACGGCACGCCGATTGCTTCGTCCGGCGCACGATCCTCAGTTCCGTGTCCGCATCCGGACGCATTGCGCGGAAACCCGCCCATGAGCCAGTTCTCCTTCGCCCACGCCGGCAATACCGACTGGCAGGCCGCCCTTGGCTCCTGCTGGAGCCAGCTGCACGCCCAACTGGCGGACAAGCCGCCGCCGACGCTCGGCTGGTGCTATCTCTCCGACCGCTACACCGGCGCCGCCGGAAACATCATGGAGGCGCTGAAGGCAGGCTTGCCGGCGGTGCGCTGGGTAGGCACCATCGGGGTCGGGGTGGCGGCGGACGACGTGGAATATTTCGACGCGCCCGGCATGGCGCTCATGCTGGCCGACATTCCGCCCGCTGGCTTCCGCATCTTCTCCGATCTGGAACCGCTGGGCGCGGACGGGTTCGAGCCCTTCACCGCCCTCGTCCATGCCGATGGCGGCACGCCGGACCTGCCCGAGCGGCTCAAGTCGCTGGCCGGGCAGACACTCACCGGCTACCTGTTCGGCGGCCTGTCCTCCGCCCGCAACCAGCCTCTGCTGTTCGCCGACGACGTGATGCTCGGAGGGGTGTCGGGCGTCGCCTTCGGGCCTGAGATACCGGTGCTGTCACGCGTCACCCAGGGCTGCCAGCCCATCGGCCCCAAGCGGACCATCGACCGCGCCGAAGCCAGTTACCTCGTCACTCTCGATGGCGGCCGCGCCCTCGACTGCGCGATGGAGGACCTCGGCCTGCCCGCCGACATCCCGGACGAGCAGCTGCGCCTCGAACTCGGCCAGACGCTGGCCGGGCTGATCGCGCCGGGTGAGGACACAAGCTCCGCGCCGGGCCGCTTCGGCACCGACACGCAGGTCCGCCACCTCTTGGGCGTCGGCCGCAAGGCCGGGGTGCTGGTGGTGGCGGAGCAGCTGGAGGCCGGCACCAGGCTCGCCTTCTGCAAACGCAACGCGGAGGCTGCGCGCCACGATCTCCTGCGCATCGTCGCCGAGGTGAAGGCGCAGGCCGATGCCGCCGGCGGCGCCCGCGGCGCGCTCTATGTGAGCTGCTCCGGCCGCGGCGGCCCGCATTTCGGTGCCCCCAGCGCGGAGTTCGCCATGGTGCGCGAGGGCCTCGGCCCGGTGCCGCTCGTCGGCTTTTTCGCCGGCGGCGAGATCGCCCGCCACCATCTCTATGGCTATACCGGCGTGCTCACGCTCTTCACCTGAGGGCCACGCGCGCCGCCCCCAGAGCATCCCGACGAAGGAACGCCGCAGCGCGGAACCCTTGGCAGAGGCCGGGTTTCGGCGCGCGCCCGGCACCCCGATATGCCTTAACGTCAGCCCGGCCGCCCTATAGCAGACCCGCCGGATTTTGCAGTGCCGCATGTCACGATAGTGCCATTTGGCACTATTGCCGGAGACATGGCCCGGCGCGTTAGAGTTATCCCAATAAGAAAACGACCGGGAACAGACAAGCAAGCTCTTCATCGAGAAGCGACAGTCTTGATGTGCGCATCCGTGCGCGCAGAGCCTTCTGTTTGTCTTTTTCGGCGAAGAGATCCGGTCGTCACACGCCTGCCTTCCGGATTATTTACGGGGAGTTGAGATGACGCACGAAACGCTGGGTGTCAGCAAATACGATATTCTTTTCGAGCCCATCAAAATCGGGCCGAAAACCCTTCGGAACCGCTTCTACCAGGTGCCGCACTGCATCGGCGCCGGTTCCGACAAGCCCGGCTTCCAGGCCGCGCACCGCTCCATCAAGGCCGAAGGCGGCTGGGCGGCCCTCAACACCGAATACTGCTCCATCCACCCGGAATCGGACGATACGCACCGCGTCTCCGCCCGCATCTGGGACGAGGGCGACGTGCGCAACCTCGCCGCGATGACCTCGGAAATCCATAAATACGGCGCGCTCGCGGGCGTCGAGCTGTGGTACGGCGGCGCCCACGCCCCGTGCATGGAGACGCGCCAGACCGCGCGCGGCCCGAGCCAGTACGCCTCCGAGTTCGAATCCCTCACCTACTGCCACGAGATGGACTACGACGACATCCGTCGCGTGCAGGGCTTCTACGTGGAGGCGGCCCGCCGTGCCCGCGATGCCGGCTTTGACATCATCTATTGCTACGGCGCGCACTCCTACCTGCCGCTGCAGTTCCTCTCCAAGTATTACAACAAGCGCACCGACAAGTACGGCGGCAGCTTCGAGAACCGCGCCCGCTTCTGGGTCGAGACCCTGGAGCAGATGAAGGCGGCCGTGGGCTCCGAATGCGCCATCGCCACCCGCTTCGCCGTCGATACGCTGATCGGCGAGGATGGCATCGAGGTGGAGCGCGACGGGCTCAAGTTCGTCGAGCTGGCCGACGACCTCGTCGACCTGTGGGACGTGAACGTGGGCGACATCGCCGAGTGGGGCGAGGATGCCGGTCCCTCCCGCTTCTACCGTCAGGGCCACCAGCTCTCCTGGCAGAAGTTCGTGAAGCAGGCCTCGAAGAAGGTCGTGCTGGGCGTCGGCCGCTTCACCGATCCGGAGAAGATGGTCGAGGTCATCCGCAACGGCGAACTGGACGTCATCGGCGCCGCCCGCCCCTCCATCGCCGATCCCTTCCTGCCGGAGAAGATCCGCGACGGCCGTCTCGACGACATCCGCACCTGCATCGGCTGCAACGTCTGTATCTCCCGCTGGGAGATCGGCGGCCCGCCCATGATCTGCACCCAGAACGCCACCGCCGGCGAGGAATTCCGCCGCGGCTGGCATCCCGAGCGCTTCCCCAAGAAGGGCTCGGACGATGCCATCCTGGTGGTGGGCGCCGGCCCCTCCGGCTCCGAGTGCGCCCGCGTGCTCATGGAGCGCGGCTATGTGGTCCATCTCGTGGACAGCGCCGAGAAGGTCGGTGGCTATGTGAACGAGGTGGCCACCCTGCCGGGCCTCGGCGAGTGGAGCTATCACCGCGACTATCGCGAGGTGCAGCTGAACAAGCTGGTGAAGCGCAACCGCGACAGCCAGATCGCCCTCGGCGGCAAGAAGCTCTCGGTGGAGGACGTGCTCTCCTACGGCGCCGACAAGGTGGTGATCGCCACCGGCGCCCACTGGGTCACGGACGGCACCAACTGCCTCACCCACGCGCCCATTCCGGGCCTGGAAGGCACGCCGCGCGCCAATGTGCTGACGCCGGAAGACGTGATCCTCGGCACCAAGCCCATCGGCAAGCGGGTGATGATCCTCAATGCCGACCCCTACTACATGGCGCCGAGCCTCGCGCAGAAGCTGGCCGAGGCAGGGCATCAGGTGACGGTGGCGTCGGGCGTGGAACTCGGCCGCTACATGCACTTCACGCTTGAAGCGCCGAACATGCACCGCATGCTGCACGAGCTGCACATCAACGTGCTCTCCAGCACCTGGGCGAGCCGCGTGGAAGACGGGCGGATCGAGCTCTACAACCTCTGGGGCGACGGGCATAAGCGCGTCTATACCGGCCCCGGCAAGATGCCGCGCAGCGCCAACACCACCCACGCCTGGCACGAGTACGACACCCTGGTGCTGGTCACCGCCCGCCGCTCCGAGGATGCCCTCTTCCGGGCCCTCAAGGCGCGCTCCGGCGAGTGGGACGCCCGCGGCATCAAGGGCGTGTACGTGATCGGCGACGCCTGGGCGCCCAAGCTCATCGCCGATGCCACCTTCGACGGGCAGCGTCTTGCCCGCGAGATCGAAGAGGCGAACCCGCAGGAGCCCAAGCCCTACCGGCGCGAAGCCGCCGTCTACGGCTCGCCCTACCAGCCGGGCGGCTCCTACGAGATCCGCTACCAGGGCTAGTTCCCCTCGTCCTGGTCAGAGCGGGCGGGGCGCGGCAGATCACGCGCCCCGCATGCCCGCCGTCGTCGGGGTCCAATCCCTCGGCCGGCACGGGCATTCGCATGAGCACAGCCAAAAAAAAACAGAGGGCGAGCAGCACATGATTCCGAGCGGCATCGATCCATCCAAGGTCACGCGCATCCTGTTCCAGGATTTTTCGCCCTGGATGCTCGCGATCTTCTATGTCTATGCCATCGGCTGCATGGCGGCGTTCGCCTGGGGCGTCTACGCCCAGGTGCACAAGTATCGCGCCGGACGCCGGGGCGCGCGCCTCGCCTGGGGCGACATCGGCCGCAGGCTGCTCGATACCGCGAAGACCATCGCCTCCCATCGCACGCTGCGCCGGCGCGACACGACCGCCGGGCGGCTCCATGCCTTCATCTTCTACGGCTTCACGCTGCTGTTCATCGGCACCGCCACCATCACCCTGCAGGAAGACATTCTCGGCCCGCTCATCGGCCTCGAATTCTGGCACGGCCATTTCTACCTGCTGTTCAAGCTCACGATGACGCTCGCCGGCACCGGCTTCATCTGTGGCCTCCTCTACATGATGTGGCGGCGCGGCTGGCTGAAGCCGCCGAAGCTCGATTATGCCCGGCCCGACCGCACGCCGCAGGACGCCGACTTCTCCCGCGAGCGCTACCGCATCGAGGACTGGGCCTTCCTGTGGACCCTGCTGCTCATCGGCATCACCGGCTTCCTGCTCTCCGGCGCCCGCATGGTGTGGCTCCAGAGTGATCCGGCGGTGTGGGACACGCGCTGGTGGGCCCCGGTGGGCGCATCCATCGCCGCCGGCCTGAAGGCGGTGGGCTTCACCAGCGCCGGCGCGGGTGCGCTGCGCATGGGGCTGTGGTGGCTGCACGGCGTGTTGGCGCTCACTTTCATCGCTCTCATTCCCTACACCAAGGCGAAGCACATCTTCACCGCGGCGGCCTCCTGGCTGCTGCGCAATCCCGACGCCATCCGCCACCTGCCGCTGGGCGATCTCGATGCCGACCGCATCGGCTATCGCGAGCTGGGCGACGTTGCGAGCCGCTATCTCGTCCAGGCGGACGCCTGCACCAAGTGCGGCCGCTGCCACGAAGCCTGCCCGGCGCGCGCCGCCGGCTATCCGCTCTCCCCGCGCGACGTGGTTCTGACGCTGCGCGAGCAGGCCAACACCCATCTGGGCGAGGTGCTGCCCAAGCCCCGCGCCGCCGGCTGCGCCACGCCCCTCATCGGCCTCGCCACTGGCGAATACCGGCCGGAGACCTTGTGGTCCTGCCGCCAGTGCGGCGCGTGCACGGAGATCTGCCCGGTGGGGGTGGAGCACGTGCCGCTCATCAACATGCTCCGCCGCACGCTGGTGGACGAAGGCGAGATGGACCCGGCCCTCCAGCGCACCCTCGGGGCGGTGAACAAGACCGGCAACTGCTTCAACGAAAGCCGCCGCAAACGCCCCAACTGGACCAAGGACCTGCCGTTCAAGATCAAGGACGCGCGCAAGGAGCCCGTGGATGTGCTCTGGTTCGTGGGCGACTATGCGAGCTTCGACCCGCGCAACCAGAAGGTCAGCCGCGCCTTCGCCCGCATTCTCCATTCCGCAGGCATCGACTTCGGCATCCTCTACGAGGGCGAGACCACGGCCGGAAACGACGTGCGGCGCGTGGGCGAGGAGGGCCTGTTCCAGCAGCTCGCGGAAGGCAACATCTCGACGCTCGGCGATTGCAGCTTCAACCGCATCGTCACCACCGATCCGCACTCCTTCAACACGCTGAAGAACGAGTATCCCGACCTCGGCGGCACCTATGACGTCAGCCACGCCAGCGCCTTCCTGAAGGAGCTGATGGCGGACGGGCGCATCACCCCCGCCCGGAAACTCGACTTCACCGTCACCTATCACGACCCCTGCCACCTGGGCCGCCTCAACAAGGGCTATGACGCCCCGCGCGAGCTGCTCGCGGCCACCGGCGTGAAGCTGGTGGAGATGGGCAAGAGCCGCGACAATTCCTTCTGCTGCGGCGGTGGCGGCGGCCGGGTGTGGGTGCCCGATCCGCCCGGCACCACCAAGGTGGGCGAGATCCGCGCGCGGGAAGCCGCCGAGATCCATGGCCTCGATGCTCTGGTGGTCAACTGCCCCAAGTGCATGACCATGCTCGAGGACGCGGTGAAGACCACCGGCAACGAGCGCAACTTCCGGGTATTGGAGCTGACCGAGCTGCTCGCCGAGGCGCTGGAGCCCGAGGAGCCTGCCGTCCTTCCCGCCCACGCCGAGGTCGGCTGAGCGATGCGCGCGCCCGCCAACATCGCCGCCTTGACGGGGGCGCTCATCGCCCGGGGCGACGCCTATCTGGCGCTGCCGGCCTACGGGGCGGAGGGCGCGGAGTGGGCGCAGGCGGCGCTGGCGCGGCTGCTGCTCTCGAACGCGCGGCTGAAGCTGGTGTTTGCCGCGCTGCCCTTCGCGCCGCCGGCCTTCCTCGCCCTCCTCGCCGGCGAGGACCGGCCCGCCATCCTCCAGCGCATCGTGCGCAACCCGGCCACCTCAGGCGCGACGCTGCTGCGCCTGGCGCGGCAGATGGACGATGCGGAGACCCGCAAGGCGCTGGCCGCCCATGCTCACACGCCGGCCGTGGCGCTCATCGGCCTCGCCATGCATGCGGACGCCGCCGTGCGCGCCGCGCTGCTGCGCAATGCCGGAACGCCGGCCGTCGCCCTCCATGCCCTGCTGGACCATGCGGATGCCGCGGAGCGCGCCGCCCTCGCCCGCCATCCGCAGGCGGACGCGGAGCTGCTGCGCACTTTGCTCGCGGGCGGCGATGCCGTGGTGCGCGCCGAGGCGGTGGCTCACCCCCATTGTCCGCTGACGCAGGTGGCCGATGCGTGCGTCGATGCCGATGCCGCCATCCGCCGCCGGGCGGCCTCCAATCCCGTGCTGCCGCCGAGCCTGCGTCAGGCGCTGATGGGCGACAGCGATCCGGCCGTCCGCGCGGAGGCCCTGCGCCTTCATGCGGAAGGCCAGGAACCGGCTTTGACCGATGACGGCGACGTGCGGGTGCGCCGCGCCCAGGCCCGCCATGTGGCCCTGCCGGAGGATCTGGCGGAAGCCCTCTCCCGCGACGGCGACGTGTGGGTGCGGGTCTGGCTCGCCCGCAATCCCGCGCTTCCCGCCGGCCTCATCCAGCGCCTGGGCGGCGATGCCGAGGCGCGGGTGCGCCATGCCGCCGGCCGCAATCCGGCCTGCCCGACCGACGTGCTCGCGACCCTCGCCCGCGATGGCGACGAATGGGTGCGCGCCGCCGTGGCCTGCCGCCCCGATCTTCCGGCCGAGGCCCTGCGCGCGCTCGAACAGGAAGACGCGGTGGATGTCGCCTCCGCCGTCGCCCGCAACCCGCAGGCGCGGGAAGCTGCGCTCCGCCGCCTCGCCCGGCACGGGCAGGCGGACGTACGCCGTGCGGTGGCGCTCAATCCGGATGCCCCGGCAACGGCCCTGCGCCTGCTGCTGGACGATCCCTATCCCCTCAACCGCGCTTTTGCCGTCCGCCACCCGAACCTTCCGGTGGCGGATGCCTGGGGCTCAGCCGACGACGACGCGCCGCAGGTGCGTTTCGCGGTGGGCAAGCGCGCCGTCACCCACGCCGCGGCCGCAGGGCGCGCCGCACGCAGGCACCTCGAAACCTTCCCACAGCCGTGAGGGCACCCATGAAAATACTCGTGCCGGTGAAACGCGTCGCCTCGCTCGATGACGAGTTCGAGCTGCGCGACGATGGTCGCGATGTCGACCCGGATTTCTGCGAGTTCGACCTCAACGAATTCGACGAATACGCGCTGGAAGCAGCGGTCCAGATCAAGGAAGCCGCGCCCGAGGGCTCGGTCGAGGTGGTGGTCCTGACCATCGGCCCCGACGATGCCGACGACGTGCTGCGCAAGGCCCTCGCCAAGGGCGCCGACCGCGCCATCCGCGTGGACGATGCCGGCCTTGAAGAGGCGGACCGCGTGGCCATCGCCCGCGTCATCGCCAAGGTGGCGGAGAACGAAGAGCCCGGCCTCGTGCTGTGCGGCGCGCAATCCGCCGACCAGGGCAACGCCCAGACCGGCATGTCGGTCGCGGCGCTGCTCGGCTGGGCGCGCACGGCGGTCGTCTCGAAGCTCGACTTCACCCCCGGTGCCGCCACCGCGCAGGTGGAACGCGAGCTGGAAGGCGGGCTGGTGGAGCGCATCGAGGTGGAGACGCCCGCGGTGCTCACCATCCAGCTCGGCATCAACACGCCGCGCTACGCCTCCCTGCGCTCCATCAAGCAGGCCAACGCCAAGCCCATCGAGTGCCTGACGCCCCACGACGTCGGCCTTGCCGACGCCGAGATCGGCGGCGCCGGCGCGCTCAGCCGGGTGCGGCGCGTCTTCGTGCCCGAGCGCGGGCGCGGCGAGATCATCGCGGGCACACCTTCCCAGCAGGTGGCCCGTCTCCTGGAGATCATTTCGGAGGTGAACGGCTGATGTCCGGAATTCTTATCCTGGCCGAGCACCGGCGCGGCACCCTGCGCGACGCCACGCTGGAGGCCATCGGCGCCGCCGGCACGCTCAAGGCGGCCCTCGGCGGTCCCGTCGCGGTCCTCGTCATCGCGGCCGATCCCGCCCCCCTGGTGGCGGCCGTCAGCGTCGGCGCGGTGGACGAGGTCATCACCGTCGCCCGCCCCGACGCGGCGACCTACGAGCCGCACGTCTACGAGGCGGTGCTGCGCGCCGTCATCGCCCAGCGCTCACCATCGCTGGTGCTGATGCCGCACAGCGTGGACAGCTTCTCCCTCGCCCCCGCCGTCGCCATCGGCGAGGGCCTCGGCTTTGCCACCGACGTGTTCGGTGTCGCTGTCGAGGACGGGCAGGTGGTGGCGACCCGCGCCGGCTACAACGAGAAGGTCTTCGTGGAGATCGACTTTCCCGGCCGCACCGGCGTGCTCCTCACCCTGCGCGGCGGCGCCTTCGCGCCGGAGACGGCGGCGGCCAGCCCCACCGTGTCCGCGCTCGACGCGGGTGCGGGCGCGGCACGCAGCAAGCACCTGGACTGGCGCGATCCCCCGGCTTCCGGTGGCATCGACATTCCCGGCTCGCCCTTCATCCTCTCCATCGGCCGCGGGGTCGGGGACGAGGCGAACGTGGCGCAGTTCCTGGAGCTGGCGGACGGCCTCGGCGCGACGCTCGGCTGCTCGCGGCCCATCGCCGACAACGGCTGGCTGCCCAAGGCGCGTCAGGTGGGCCAGTCCGGCCAGCTGGCCGCCAAGTGCAACCTCTACATCGCCATGGGCATCTCCGGCTCGGTGCAGCACCAGTGGGGCATGAAGCACGTGGAGAACATCGTGGCGATCAACAAGGACCCCGAGGCCTCCATCTTCACCATCGCCCGCTACGGCATCGTCGGCGACATGCTGGAGATCGCCGAGGAACTGAGGAAGCAGAAGGGCATCCAGTAGAGCACAGCTGAAAATCCGGGCCGGGACCGAGCGCCAAATCGGTCCCGGCATCCGGCCATGACGATCGCGTCCAGAGGCAAGAAGAGCGACCTCCGATTTCGTCGGAAGCGCCGCAAGGGTGACGACAGACACCATCCGGGCCGGGCACGCATGCCGTCGCCCCGAAGCACCGGGCAAGGGAGGACACCGTGACGACGATAACCAACATTCACGCGACAACGGAGGGTGACGGGAAACTGCACCGCTCCATCAGCTGGACCGGAGCCTTCTGGGTGGCGAGCGGCGTGCCCGCGCTCGTGCTCTTCTCCATCGGCGGCATCGCCGGCACCACCGGCACGCTCTCCTTCCTCGTCTGGGCCATCTCCATCGGCATGGGCTTCATCCAGTCCTTCATCTATGCCGAGATCGCCGGCCTGTTCCCGAACAAGTCGGGCGGCGCCTCCATCTATGGCGCGGCCGCCTGGGTGCGCTACGTGAAGCTGGTGGCGCCACTCTCGGTGTGGTGCAACTGGTTCGCCTGGAGCCCGGTGCTCTCGCTCGGCTGCACCATCGCCGCCGCCTACATCCTCAACGCCTTCGCCCCCATCCCGGCGGTGAACAGCGCGGAGGTGGCGCAGTGGATCGCCGCCCATGCCACGACCCTCACCGGCACCGATGCCGAGAAGGCCGCGGCGGCCGTCGCGGCGCTGACGCCGGCGGTGCGCGACTGGACGCTGTTCTCCCACGCCATCGGCCCCGTCTCCTTCTCGCTGAATGCCTCCTTCTTCGTGGGCGCGACGCTGATGCTGGTGGTGTTCGCCATCCAGCACCGGGGCATCATGGGCACCGCCAGCGTGCAGAAGTGGATCGGCCTCTCGGTCATCATCCCCATGATCATCGTCGGCCTTGTGCCGATCCTCACTGGCAAGGTGGACTGGGGGAATTTCTCGCCGCTGGTGCCGCTCGCCGCCGCCGGCGCGGCCGATCCCGGCAGTTGGAACATCCCGGGCTGGACGCTGGTGCTCGGCGGCCTGTTCATCGCCGCCTGGTCCACCTACGGCTTCGAGACAGCCGTCTGCTACACCAGCGAGTTCCGCAATCCCGAGAAGGACACCTTCAAGGCCATCTTCTACTCGGGCCTCCTGTGCCTCGCGCTGTTCATCCTCGTGCCCTTCACCTTCCAGGGCGCGCTGGGACTGACCGGCATGCTGGACCCCGCCATCGTGGACGGCTCGGGCGTCGCCCAGGCGCTGGCGCACATGGTGGGCGGCGGCAAGATCGTCGAGAGCGCCCTCGTGATGCTCATGATCCTCGCCCTGATGCTGTCCATCATGACGGCCATGGCGGGCTCCTCGCGCACCCTCTACCAGGGCGCCGTGGACGGCTGGCTGCCGCGCTTCCTCGGCCATGTGAACGAGCACGGCGCGCCCACGCGGGCCATGTGGACGGACCTGTGGTTCAACCTCGTCCTGCTCGCCATCGCCTGCGCCGATGCCACCAGCTTCTTCTTCGTGCTGGCGGTGGCCAATGTCGGCTACATCATCTTCAACTTCCTGAACCTCAATTCGGGCTGGATCCACCGCATCGATTCCGGGCATGTGGCGCGGCCGTACAAGGCCCCCACCTTCCTCCTCGTGCTCGGCACCGTGTTCGCCTTCGCCAATGCGGTCTTCATGGGCGCGGGCGCCAAGGTGTGGAACCCGGTGGCGCTGTGGGCGGGGCTCATCACCGCTGCCCTCATCATCCCGGTCTTCATCTTCCGGCACTATGTGCAGGACGGCGGCAAGTTCCCGCACGAGACCTTCGAGGACCTGCAGGTCGGCGACGGGACGAAGACCCAGAAGCGCGCCGGCATCCTGCCCTACCTCGCGCTCATCGCCGGCATCGCGGTGGTGATCCTCTCCGACCTCTTCTTCCACCTCTGATCCGCAAGGAACATGCAGGATGACACAGGGACTTTCCGCCTTCTCGCGCCTCTCCGCGCTGTCCGACCGCCACCGCGCGCTCGGCACCGCCTTCGAGGCTTCCTGGAACGACATGCCGGTGCCGCAGAACTACGCCACCGACACCTATGACGAGGTCATCGCGGTGCGCACCGCCGCCGGCCTGTTCGACGTCTCCGCGCTGCGCATGATCGACGTGGCGGGCAAGGAAGCGCTCGCCGTGCTGAACGAGATGTGCACCTCGGACATCTCGAAGATCGCGCCCGGCGCCTCCTCGCTCACCAGCGTGGTGGACGAAAACGGCTCGCTCATCGACGACGTGCTGATCTATTGCGATGGGCCGGACGCCTATCGCATCTCCCACGGCGGCGGCTCGCTGGAGGACATCCTGCCCGGCGTCGCGGCGGGCCGGGACGTGACCTTCACCAAGGACAACGACGTCCACATCATGTCCCTGCAGGGGCCGAAGGCGCTCGACATCCTCAACCCGAACACCCCGTTCGCGCTGGAGACCCTGCCCTATTTCGGGCACCAGCGGACGACGCTGTTCGGACGTCCGGTGTCCATCGCCCGGGGCGGCTATTCCGCCGAGCGGGGCTACGAGGTGTTCTGCGCGGCGGCGGATGCGGTCGCCCTGTGGGACGCCATCCTCGCGGCCGGAAAGCCGGTCGGGGCCATGCCGGTCTCCTGGTCCTGCCTCGACGTGGTGCGGGTGGAGGGCGGCCTCCTGTTCTTCCCCTACGACATGCCGCAGGGCGACACCACCCCGTGGGAGGTGGGCCTCGGCTGGACGGTGGACCTGTCCAAGCCCGCCTTCCGCGGCCGCGACGCGCTGGTGCGCCGCAAGGGGCAGGAGCGGGTGGCGCAGGTGGGGGTCGAGATCGACCACCACGCCGCCGTGGAACCCGGCGCCAAGCTGTTCCGGGACGGCAAGGAAGTGGGGCTCGTGAACTCCACCGCCTACAGCCGCTACCTCATGCGCTCCCTCGCCCTCGCGCATGTGACGCCGGACCTCGCCGCCTGCGGCACCGAGCTGGAGGTCCGCGGTGCCGACGGCACGTTCGCGGCGCGGGTGGTGAAGACGCCCTTCTACGACCCGCTGCGCCTGCGCACCCACCCGCTTGAAGAACGTACGGCCTGAAACCTTAGCCACCTCAGGCCGTCGTGCCCCAGGGTTCTCTCCGGGCTTCCTCCGAGGAGCTTCCCCCCTGGGCGCTCGCCGGAGAGCGTTCCGTCCCAATCGCGCTCTCCGGCCCTACTCCTTGGGGCCGGTTTCGGCCGGCCCCATTTTTCTGAAGCGAGTCCCACGATGGTCCCTTCGCGCGCGCCCCAGAATTGCCAAGCACCGAAGCTTGGGCTTTATTCGCCGCAACAAGAATTTCGCGCGTGGCGAATCCGTTGGGGCATGTTGCGATGGTCGACGCCGATCAACCCCGGCCCGCTGCCAAACCTGCCCGCTACAGCGCCGTGCGTCTGAACAGCCCGGAATGGTTCGCGCGCGTGGGCGAGGTGGCCCGCGTGATCGGCTCGGACCGCTTCCACCGGGAACTGGTGGAACTCGCCGGCGCCGCCATCAACCACGATGCCTGCTGGATCATCCGCTATTCGCGCGTGGCGCCGCCGGATGTGCTCTACACCAAGGACGTGGCGAGCGACGTGGTCGCCTATTACACCAACCTCTATTCGTCGGTGGACCCCTTCTCCGAATACTGGAGAAAGAACGGCAGTCCCGGCGTGCTGATGCTGAACGACGTGGGCTCGCCCGGCCGCTCGTGGGACATGTACCACAAGGTGTTCCAGACGCTGGCCAGCATCTCGGACGAGCTGGGCATGTTCTTCTCCACCGTCGGCCATTGCTGCTTCGGCCTGTTCCTGGAGCGGGAGACCGGGCGCTTCTCGCCCACCGACATCGAGCGGGCGCGGCTGATCTTCCCCATGCTGGAGGGCTTCCACCGCTCCCACCTCGGCGCCCTGTTCAACGACCTGCGGAACCCGCGCGGGACGCAGGTGGAGGGTTTCATCACCCGCCCCACCCTCATCGAGGACCGCTTCGGCGTGGATGTCTTCGCCAATGACGCCTGGCGCGACGCCGTCCGGCGCGCGCCTGCCCTTGGCGACGCGGTGGAGGCCCTGCGCGTGGCGCCGGGCGGGACGATCCATGCGGCAGGCCCGCTGACCGTGAAGGTGGAGGTCTTCGACCGCGACTTCCCGCTCGCGCCGGGCGGACGCATGTATGTGCTCGATGCGCCGCAGCGCGGGGTCGAGGACGATCCCGACCGCCTGCTGGAGGACGCCCTCGGCATCTTCACGCCGCGCGAGCGCGAGATCCTGCTGCTGCTGATGAACGGGCAGACCACCGGCGAGATCGCCCAGAAACTGAGCCTCAGCAAGGGCACCATCAAGAACTGCCGGCTGCGCATGTACCGCAAGGCCGGCGTCGGCTCCGAGCGCGCGCTGGTCAAGCACGTCATGCAGTCCATCGGGGCGCGCTGAGGCCCCGGGGCCGGCTATTGCGACAGTACCCTACTGCGACAGGGCGGCCGAGATGCGCTGGGCGGCGTCGAGCAGCACCGGCAGGAACTGGCTCCGCATCGCCTCGATGGAGGAGCGGCCCTCATGGGTGGAGACGTTGAGCGCCGCCAGCACCTCGCCGCGCCGGTTGCGCACGGGCACGGCGATGGAGCGCAGGCCGAGTTCCAGCTCCTGGTCCACCAGCGCCCAGCCCTGCCGGCGCGCATTCTCCACCGCCTCCTTCAGGGCCACCATGGTGGCGACCGTCCGGGGCGTGCGCTTCTCGATCCGAACCCGGTCGTAGAACACCGCGAGTTCGGCGGGGGGCAGGCCGGCGAGCAGCACCCGGCCCATGGAACTGCAGAAGGCCGGCAGGCGCGAGCCGATGGACAGGCCGATGGTCATCACCCGCGCCGTGGGCACGCGGGCCACATAGACGATGTCGTCCCCGTCCAGCACCGAGAGGGAGCAGGATTCCTGCAGCGTGTTCACCACGTCGCGCATGACCGGCTGCGCCACCTCCCACATGGGCAGCGAGGACAGGTAGGCGAAGCCCAGCTCCAGCACCTTGGGGCGCAAGGCGAAGAGCTTGCCGTCCGTCTCCGCATATCCTTCGCGCACCAGAGTGAGCAGGAAGCGGCGGGCCGCGGCGCGGGTCAGGCCGGTGTGCTGGGCCACCTCGCTGAGCGTCATGCGGGGCTTGTACTGGCTGAAGGCGCGGATCACCTCCAGACCGCGCACGAGGGACTGGACATAGTCCTTGTCCTCGCCCGCCCCGGCGCGCTCCAGCACCTCGCCCGTCGTCATGCGCCCTCCCCGCCGGCGGCGGTCGATCCCGCCGGCGCATTATAGGGGGCGACGTTGGCCTGCCCAGCCGCCTTGTGTTCCGCCCCGCGGGCCGCCATCAGGCGCTCGTCGCGCCAGGCGACGCGGGCCTCCCAGTCCTCCAGCGGCAGCAGCGCCCGCCGCTCGGCCGTGGCGCGGGCGACGAGGGCCTCGCTCCACCCTTCCGGCTGGCCGCGCTCGGCCCCCATCTGCCGGTAGCGCTCGCCCATGCGGCGGGCGTGCTCGGCGAGGCCGCCGCGATAATTGAGATCCGACGTCTCGAACGGCCCGACGATGGACCACCGAAGCCCCAGGCCGGACGTCATCACCCGGTCGATGTCGGCCACGTCGGCGATGCCCTGTTCCAGCATCCAGTAGGCTTCGCGCAACACGGCGCCCTGCAGGCGATTGTAGATGAAGCCGTTGACCTCGCGCTTCAGCACCACCGGCACCTGCCCGGCGCGCGCCATGAGCACGCGGGTGCGTTCGGCGGCGGCAGGATCGGTGAAGGGCGCCGGCACGATCTCGACGATGGGAAGAAGATGGGGAGGATTGGCCGGGTGGGCGACGAGGCAGCGCGCCCGCCCGGGAAGATCCTCCGCGAATTCCGAGGCCGGGAGCGAGGAGGTGGAGCTGGCCAGCACCGCGTCGGGCGGCGCCATCTCATCCATCGCGCGGAACAGCCCCCTCTTCAGGTCGAGCCGTTCCGGCACGCTCTCTTGCACATGGATGGCGCCGTCGAGCGCATCGGCGAGGGTATCGACCACCCTCACCCGGGCCATCACCGCCCGTGGCGCTTCGTCGAGGAGACCATGGGCCGCGAGCGCGGCGAGGCGCTCGGCCACGGCGGGCAAAACCCCACGGCGCACATCCGCGGAGGCGTCGTGCACCCGCACATCGAGCCCCGACCGGGCGAACACGATGGCCCAGCCCACCCCCATGCTGCCGCCGCCCACGAGGGTGACGGGACCGCTCCGGCCTTCGGTCATGACGCGCCCCTTCCGTGCGTAGACGACATCATTAGTTCGTAATGCGAACAAAATTGGAAGGCAAGCACGCTCGGCAGGCTCCCATCCGGAACGATCGGTGCGATCGCCGAGACGCCAGACACCAGAACAGGAATCATTCAAAATCCAAGCCTTCGTTAGCAGGTGCAGCATGGAATCTGCTTGACGCTGGAGGCGCGCGCGCCGTACGAATTGCCGCATAAAAGTTCGCTATTCGCACAAATTCTGATCCGGATGCACACCGTGGCGAAAGCCCTCATTCGCGATGACGCCCAACTCCTGCCATCCGGCACCTCGGGTTCCTTTGGCCCGCCAAATCCCGTGGGAGCCCCGTCGCGCCTCGCCATCCGGACGCCCTGACCAGCGCGCCCTTTCACCCTCAGGAGGAAACATGAAGACCAAGGCCCTCGCGGTGCCCTTCGCAGCCGCGCTCCTCGCCAGCGCCATGATGGTCGCCCCCGCGGCCGCCCAGTATGCCGGCGGCGGCGTGAAGATCGGCGTGCTGACCGACATGTCGGGGGCCTATTCGGACCTCGCCGGCGCGGGCTCGGTGGAAGCCGCGAAGATGGCCATCGAGGACTTCGGCAAGCCCATCAACGGCAAGCCGGTGGAGCTGGTTTCCGCCGACCACCAGAACAAGGCGGACATCGCCTCCGCCACCGCCCGCAAGTGGTATGACACGCAGGACGTGGATGCCATCTTCGACATCAACGGCTCCGTGGCGGCGCTCGCGGTGCGCGAGGTGGCCAAGGAGAAGGGCAAGGTCGACATCAATTCCGGCGCGGCGTCCATGTCGCTGACCAACAAGGCCTGCTCGCCCACCGGCCTGCACTGGACCTATGACGTCTATTCGCTGGCCGCCGGCACCGGCAACGCGCTGGTGAGCGAAGGCTTCAAGACCTGGTACTTCATCACCGCCGACTACACCTTCGGTCACGACCTGGAGAACCAGGTGGCCAAGATCGTGAAGGAGAAGGGCGGCACGGTGAAGGGCGCGGTGGCCCATCCGTTCGGCACCTCCGACGTCTCGTCCTATCTGCTCCAGGCGCAGGCCTCCGGCGCCAAGATCATCGCCATGGCGAACGCAGGCTCCGACACCATCAACACCATCAAGCAGGCGCGCGAATTCGGCATCACCCAGGGCGGCCAGACGCTCGCGGCGCTGCTGCTGTTCCTCACCGACATCCACTCGGTGGGCCTCGACGCCGCCCAGGGCATGGTGCTGACCACCGGCTTCTACTGGGACACGGACGAGAAGACCCGTGCCTTCTCCAAGCGCTTCGCCGAACGCATGAAGGGCAAGATGCCCACCATGGTGCATGCCGGCGTCTATTCCTCCGTGCTGCACTATCTGAAGGCCGCCGAGGCGGCCGGCACGGACGAGGGCGAGAAGGTGATCGCCAAGATGCGCGAGCTGCCCATCGACGACATGTTCGCCAAGAACGGCAAGATCCGTCCCGATGGCCGCATGGTGCACGACATGTATCTCGCCAAGGTGAAGTCCCCGAAGGAGTCCAAGGGCCCCTGGGACTATTACGAGATCGTCCGCGTGATCCCGGGCGACGAAGCCTTCCAGCCGCTCAGCGAGAGCACCTGCCCGCTGGTGAAGAAGTAGTCTCGCGCGCGCCGGGCCGTCTCCTCCCCGGTTCCGGCGCGCCCTCGGGCGCCTGCGCGCACTTGCAGCGCGGGCGCCCGAGGTCTTTCCTCAGCTTTGTGCCGTCCAGAAGGCGAAGACCATGCTGTTCCATGTCGAGATGCAGGTGAACATTCCCCACGACTTCCCGGCCGAGAAGGCGGACGCCATCAAGGCGGCGGAGAAGGCCTATGCGCAGGACCTCCAGCGGCAGGGCAAGTGGGTGCACCTCTGGCGCATCGCCGGGCGCTACGCCAACGTCTCCATCTTCGACGTTGAGAGCGTGGACGAACTGCACACGCTCCTCTCCTCGCTGCCCCTCTTCCCCTTCATGGACATCAAGGTGACGCCGCTGGCGCGCCACCCCTCCGCCATCTGAAGCCGCGCCCGAAGGACCGCCGCATGCCCTACATGATCGAGACCTTCGACAAGCCCGGCACGCTGGACCTGCGCACGCAGGTGCGCGACACCCACCTCGCCTTCCTCGACGCGCACAAGCACCTGCTGCTCGCCTGCGGCGCCAAGCTGGACGATGACGGCAACGCCGCCGGCGGCGGGCTCTATGTGGTGGCGCTGGAGACGCGGGCGGAGGCGGAAGCCTTCATCGCATCGGACCCCTTCTTCACCGCCGGCCTGTTCGAGCGCGT
Source organism: Xanthobacter sp. (assembly GCF_041911315.1). Classification (NCBI taxonomy): domain Bacteria; kingdom Pseudomonadati; phylum Pseudomonadota; class Alphaproteobacteria; order Hyphomicrobiales; family Xanthobacteraceae; genus Xanthobacter; species Xanthobacter sp. Next base: position 132,619 of record NZ_JAYRPE010000083.1, read on the forward strand.
CCAGATCCAGCGCTGGCGCAAGGCCTATGTGGACGGCGTCTGCTACCTGCCGGAGACGAAATGAGCCCGCGCACCCTCGTCACCGGCGGCGCAGGCGGCATCGGCCTCGCGGTGGCGCGGCAGGAGCTGGCTGCCGGCCGCGCCGTGGTGGTGCTGGACCGTGAGCCGCCCCCCGCCGACCTCGACGCCCGCTTCGTTCCCGTCAATCTCATGGACGAGGCGGCGACCGCCGCCGCCCTTGCGGAGGCCCTCGCGCACGGCCCCATAACCCGCCTCGTGAACAACGTCGGCATGGTGCGGCCCGCCAGCCTCGACGACACCACCGGCGCGGATTTCGCCGCCGTCATGCGGCTCAATCTCGGCGTCGCCATCCAGGCCACACAGGCGCTTCTCGCGGGCATGCGGGCGGCGCATTTCGGGCGCATCGTCAACGTGTCGAGCCGCGCCGCCTACGGCAAGGAGCTGCGCACCGCCTATGCCGCCAGCAAGGCGGGTCTGCTCGGCGCCACCCGCACCTGGGCGCTGGAACTGGGCAAGGATGGCATCACGGTGAACGCGGTCGCGCCCGGCCCCATCGCCACCCCCCTCTTCACCGCCGCCAATCCGCCCGACGCGCCGCGCACCCGCGCCATCGTAGAGGCCATCCCCGTCGGCCGCATGGGCACGCCGGAGGATGTGGCGAAGGCGGTTTCGTTCTTCCTCTCGGACGAGGCCGGCTTTATCACCGGCCAGACGCTGCCGGTCTGCGGCGGCATCACGGTGGGCAAGGGCGCGGTCTGAGCGCAGCGGCACCTTCGCTCCGGCGCCGCCCGGGCTTCACCCAAACGGAGACGTCCATGCCGTCCAATCCCCGCTGGGCCCGCCGGCCGGAAGGCTCCACCTGGGGCGATTTCGGCCCGGACGACGAACTCGGCCGCCTGAACCTCATCACCCCGGACAAGGTGCGCGCCGCCGTCGCCGAGGTGAAGGAGGGCCGCACCTTCTGCCTCAGCCTGCCCCTCGACCGGCCCGGCGGCAACGTGCTGAACCCGCGCCGCGTCCCGCCCGTGCTGACGCCCACCGGCACGGCGGAGGCGCCGCGCTTCAACGCCACGCTCTGCGCGGAAGACGCCAGCCTCGTGGACGTGGTGAGCGACGACAAGGTGGAGATCTGCCTGCAATACTCCACCCAGTGGGACAGCTTCGCCCATGTGGGGGCGCTGTTCGACGTGAGCGGGGACGGCCGGCCCGAGCCGGTCTATTACAACGGCTTCCGTGCCGGCGCCGACATCGTCGGCCCGCGCGACGCCGAGGCGCGCGGCATCGCCTCCGGCGCGCACCGGCTGGGCATCCACAATGCCGCCGTCCACGGCGTGCAGGGCCGCGGCGTGCTGGTGGACCTCTTCTCCCTGTTCGGCCGGGAGCGCCACCTCGTCGGCTATGACGATCTCATGCGCGCCATGGACGCGCAGGCCGTGACGGTGGAAGAGGGGGACATCCTCTGCCTCTATACCGGCTTCACCCAGGTCGTCATGGAGATGAACGGCACCCCGGACGGCGCGGTCCTCGGCAAGAGCTGCGCCGCCCTCGACGGCCGCGACGCGCGCCTTCTGCAATGGATCTCGGACAGCCGCATCTCGGCCCTCGTCGCCGATAATTATGCGGTGGAGCATCTGCCGGCGAAGCGCCTCGCCGCCACGACCCAGGCGGCCATGCCGCTGCACCACCACTGCCTGTTCCGGCTGGGCGTACCGCTGGGCGAATTGTGGTGGCTCGCCGATCTCGCCGCTGACCTGCGCGCCGCCGGGCGCAGCCGCTTCCTGCTCACCGCCCCTCCCCTGCGCCTGCCCGGCGCCGTGGGCTCTCCCGTCACCCCCATCGCCACCGTGTGATCTTCCACAGGAGACCCGGATGCCCTTTATCGCCGTCGACGGCCGCACCACCCATTACGCGCTCGAAGGGGCGGAGGGGGCGCCGGTCCTGCTGCTCGCCAATTCGCTCGGCACCAGTTTCCTCGTGTGGGACGCGGTGATGCCGGCGCTCACCGCCCGCTTCCGCGTGCTGCGCTACGACATGCGCGGCCACGGCCTCTCCGACGCCGCACCGCTGCCCGACGAGAACACCGGCTATTCCATCGCCGCCCTCGCCGGGGATTCACTGGGGCTGCTCGACGCGCTGGGCATCGAGAAGGCGCATGTCTGCGGCCTCTCCATCGGCGGCATGGTGGCCCAGCATCTGGCGGCCCATGCGCCGGCGCGGGTGGACCGGCTCGTTCTGTGCGACACCGCCATGCAAATCGGCCCCGCCTCGGTGTGGAACGAGCGCCTCGCCGGCATCCGCCGCGACGGCCTCGCCGCCATCGCCCCCGGCGTGATGGCCCGCTGGTTCACCGACGGCTTCCGCGAACGCGTGCCCCACATCGTCCGCGGCTACGTCAACATGGTGGCCCGCACCACTTTGGAGGGCTACGTGGGCTGCGCCATGGCCGTGCGCGACGCCGACCTCACCGCCTCCGCCGGCACCATCTCCGCACCGACGCTGGTCGTCGTGGGCGACAAGGACCCCGCCACCTCCCCCGCCTCTGCCGAGGCCATGAGGGCGGCCATCCCCGGCGCACGGCTGGAGGTGATCGCCGACGCCTCGCACATCCCCTGCGTGGAGCAGCCGGAAGCGCTCGCCCGCCTGCTGATCGCGCATCTGGCGGGGTGAGACGGCTCCTCTAAACGGGCGACGGGTACGCTTCGCAGAAGCGTACCCGGAGACCGAGATGCGCCAAGGCCCCATTTTTTCGTCCTTGGCGTCGGACTTGGCACCCGCGGCGCGCATGTTCACGAGCTCGGAAAGAACATCTGGAGAATCGGTGGACCGGCGAGGGCAGCGGCAAGCTCCCAAGGCGTCAGGTGCGGCGCAATGGCCGATGAAGCCGGACCCGCCGACGCGCTTCAACACCCGACATCACGATGCGGGCGGCGTCTGTATCTGGGATGGAAGCTTGATTTGGCTGGGGGACCTGGATTCGAACCAGGATTAACGGAGTCAGAGTCCGCGGTTCTACCGTTGAACTATCCCCCAACACCCGGCCGGCGCAGGAGCGGGGCGGGTGGGTCTGCCGAGGCAGGTGGGCTCTATACGCAATTCGATCGCCGGGTTCAACTCCCGTTTCGCGCCATTCACAGGCCCGTTTCTGTCGGGCCTGTCCGGGGTGGGACGACACCCCTGCGACCGGCCGGCCTCGTGGTATACGACATACGCAATGGTGCCATGCACAATCCGCTATATTGCATCGCACGCGGATGGCCTATCTTGCCTTCATCAAATGGAGGCGAAAATGGTCACGATCACTGCACATGCTCCCCGCGAAACCGGCTTCTTCGGTCGCATCGGCAATGCGGTGTGCGACTTCCTCGACGCCGTCGCCGAAGCCCGCGCCATGTCGGAGCGCTATGAGTACCTCTCGCGCCGCTCCAACAGCGAGCTCGCCGAGATGGGCCTCGACCGTCAGCGCATCACCCAGGCCGTTGCCCGCGGCTTCTGAGAATTCCTGAAGGCCCGGCCGCGCGGTTTCGCGGCGGCCGGTCTCAAGTTCCTGTCTTCCGCGTTTCCTCCCAGTGCCCTCCACCCGCTGCCGCAAGGCAGCGGGTTTTCTTTTGCTCACTCCACCTTCACCGTCACGCTGTCGCTGCGGCCATCCGCATCGATGACGGTGAGGCGGGCGAAGCCGCGGCCGGGCGGGGTCCAGAACAAGGTGCGGCGGTCCTCTACCCGCGCCACCGGGCGGCCGTCCATGAGCAGGGTCAGGGGGAAGGTGCCGCCGTCGACCTTCAGCGCCAGCGTCTCCGCCCCCTCTGCCGCGACGCGGGCGCCGTCGGGGGGATAGACCACCTCCAGCGCCTGCTCCTGACGCACCCGGCCGAAATGCCGCTGCGGCGGAGGCAGCCGCGCATTGCCGGCCATCACCGCCCCGCGCGGGGCGGCCGCGAGGGTCGCGGGGGTGCGGACGATGCGCGCGAAGGCGTCGAACAGCAAAGGCGCCGCCGCCGCGCGGCCGGTGAGGTCCGGCACCGCCTGCCCGTCCGGCCGGCCGACCCAGACGCCCACCGTGCGCCGCCCGTCGAAGCCCACCGCCCAGCTGTCGCGATAGCCATAGGAGGTGCCGGTCTTGAAGGCGATGCGCCCGCCCAAAGCATTCTCCGGCGCCGGCGTGCCGAGCAGGCACTGGCCCACATACCAGGCGGCCACCTCGTCCACGAGCCGGGCCTTGCGCGGCGCCGCCACCGCCCCGTCGCCGCGACGGAAAACCGGGGCATGGGCCTCCCCGCCCCGCGCCAGCGCGGCATAGAGGGTGGTGATATCGATGAGGCGGATGCCCACGCCGCCGAGCCCCATGGGCAGGGCCGGCGCGGCGCCGGGGGGCAGTTCCAGCCGCCCGCCCGCCTGCTGCATGCGGCTCGCGAGGCGCTGCGGCCCCACCGCTTCCAGCAGCCGCACGGCCGGCACGTTCAGCGACAGTTGCAGCGCCTTGCGCACGGAGAGGGTGCCCTGGAAGGTGCGGTCGAAATTCTCCGGCCGCCACGCGCCGAAGCGGGCGGGCCGGTCCTCGATCAATGTCTCGGGATGGGCGATGCCGTCCTCGAAGGCGAGGGCATAGATGAAGGGCTTCAGCGTGGAGCCCGGCGAGCGCACGGCGCGGGCGAGGTCCACGGCGCCGGCGCGATCCTTGTCGAAATAGTCGGCGGCGGCCACATAGGCGCGCACCTCGGCACTGTCATTGTCCATCACCACGATGGCGGCGGAGAGCCCGCGCCCCAGCGTGCGGGTGCGCTCGCGCACCAGTTCCTCCAGCCGCTCCTGCAAGGGGGCATCGAGGGTGGAGAGGTGGCGGGGAAGGTCCGGCCGCTCGGCCGCCATCTCCTCGGAGAGGTGCGGCGCGATCTGCGGCAACGGCCGGCGGGCCGTGGGCACGGCCTCCGCCTTGGCGACGCGCACCTCGTCCGGCGCGATGAGGCCCTGTGCGGCGAGGCGGTCCAGCACCCGGTCGCGGGCCGCCTTGGCACGGGAGGGATAACGGTCCGGCCGGCGCGTCTCGGGCGATTGCGGCAGCGCCACCAGCAGCGCCGCCTCGCCGAGCGTGAGCCGGCGCGGCTCCTTGCCGAGATAGGTCAGGGAGGCTGCGCGCACCCCCTCGATGTTGCCGCCATAGGGGGCGAGGGTGAGATAGAGCGAGAGGATCTCGTCCTTGGAGAGCCGCGCCTCCAGCTCCAGCGCGCGGCGCATCTGGGCGAGTTTGGCGTCCAGCGTGCGGGCGCGGGGCGGCAGGGTGAGGCGCGCCACCTGCATGGTCAGGGTCGAGCCGCCGGAGACGACGCGCAGGGACCCGGCCGCCTGCCCGGCCGCACGCAGCAGGGCAATGGCATCGACGCCCATATGGTCGCGGAAGCGCCGGTCCTCATAGGCGAGGATCATGGCGACGAGGCGCGGGTCCACGTCCGTTGCCGACGCCGCCAGCCGCCAGCGACCGTCCGGCAAGGCGAAGGGGCGCAGCAGGCGGCCCTCCTTGTCCACCACCTCGGCCGAGACCTTCGGCTCGGGCGGCGGCGGCGCATCGGCGCGGATGACGGCGAGCCCCACCGCGCCGGCCCCGAGCG
>NZ_JAYRPE010000084.1:0-6782 GCF_041911315.1 Xanthobacter sp.
AGCAACGGCCCGGCCGTTGGCCGCATCGCCGCCGAGACCGGCGTGAACCCGGCCGACGTCGCCGGCTCCGGCAAGGACGGCCGCGTCACCAAGGGCGACATGCTGGCCGCCATCGCTTCGGGCGTTTCGGCGGCTCCCGCCGCCGCCCCTGTGGCGGTGCGCGCGCCCTCCGCGCCGACCGACGCCGCCCGCGAGGAGCGGGTGAAGATGACCAAGCTGCGCCAGACCATCGCGCGCCGCCTGAAGGACGCCCAGAACACCGCCGCCATGCTCACCACGTTCAACGACGTGGACATGACCGCGGTGATGAGCCTGCGCAGCCAGTTCAAGGATGCCTTCGAGAAGAAGCACGGCACCAAGCTCGGCTTCATGGGCTTCTTCACCAAGGCGGTGATCGCGGCGCTGAAGGACATTCCGGCGGTGAACGCCGAGATCGACGGCCAGGATCTCGTCTACAAGAACTATTACAACATCGGTATCGCAGTGGGCACCGAGAAGGGCCTCGTGGTTCCGGTGGTGCGCGACGCGGACCTGCTCTCCGTCGCCGAGATCGAGAAGGCCATCGCCGGCTACGGCCGCAAGGCGCGTGACGGCAAGCTCGGCATCGAGGAGATGCAGGGCGGCACCTTCACCATCACCAACGGCGGCATTTACGGCTCGCTGATGTCCACCCCCATCCTCAACGCGCCGCAGTCGGGCATCCTCGGCATGCACCGCATCGAGGAGCGCCCGGTGGTGATCAAGGGGCAGATCGTGATCCGCCCGATGATGTACCTCGCCCTCTCCTACGACCACCGCATCGTCGACGGCCGCGAGGCCGTGACCTTCCTGGTGCGCGTGAAGGAGACCCTGGAAGATCCCGCGCGTCTCGTGCTGGATCTGTGAGGATGTGAGGGATGGCCAGGCACCGGAAGCGTCTGGCCATCCTTCTTCTCGCCTATGCGGGAGCCGTCTGCGCGGCCTTCAGCGGCTGGTTCGGAGGACGGGCGTTCGAGATCATCATGGCCAGCCCGGGGCTGATGATGGGCCAGAGCTTCCCCGAGCAAGTCTGGGCCTTCGCTTTCTTTGCCGGCGCGGTGGTATTGGGACTGGTCTTTCTAGTCGTGCTCGAGCGCCTCGTTCCGGCTGATCCCCCCTCCGAACGGAAATGAGAATGCCGACCGTGGCCATCGTGGAGGGCGTGACCATCCAGTTCTTCTTCAGCGATCATCCGCCTCCGCATTCCACGCCCGGTTCGCCGAGCATCAGGCCTTGATCGCGCTGAACAGCTGGGATGTGCTGGAAGGATCGCTGCCCGCCCCCAAATTGAGGGCGGTTCTGGATTGGGCAAAGGCCCATGAAGACGAACTGGTGACCTGCTGGAAGAAGGCCGTGGTGCGCCAGTCGCCGGGGAAGATCGGATGAAGCTCGGAAACACCATCGTCTCGGTCGAGGTGCCCCGCTTTCCGCTGGTCCGGCTGACCTATGCGGACGGCTTTTCCGCGACCCTCGACTTTTCAGAGAAATTCGCCTGGGGCGAGGCGACCCGCCCCCTTTCCGATCCGGCTTTCTTCGCCACCGCCCATGTGGGCTCTGGTGGATCGAGCCTCGAATGGATCTGCCCAGACGGCGAGGAAATCGATTTCTGCGCCGATGCCCTGCGGCTCGAGGCGGAGGCGCTTGCCGACCGTCCTGCGGCCGAGTGATACCTGAACCGAGGAAACCATGTCCTACGATCTCATCATCATCGGCACCGGCCCCGGCGGCTATGTGTGCGCCATTCGCGCGGCCCAGCTCGGCCTCAAGGTCGCGGTGGTGGAGAAGCGCGGCACCCATGGCGGCACCTGCCTGAACGTGGGCTGCATCCCCTCCAAGGCGCTGCTCTATGCCTCCGAGCTGTTCGAGGAAGCCGGCCACAAGTTCGGCGAGATGGGCATCGGCGTTCCGGCTCCCAAGCTCGATCTGCCCGCCATGCTGGCCTTCAAGGACCGTGGCGTGGACGGCAACGTGAAGGGCGTCGAGTTCCTGCTGAAGAAGAACAAGGTCGACGTCTACATGGGCGCCGGCAAGATCCTCGGCCCCGGCAAGGTGGAAGTCACCCTCAACGCCGACGGCAAGGTCGAGGTGCTGGAGACGAGGAACATCGTCATCGCCACCGGCTCCGACGTCGCCCCGCTGCCGGGCGTGACCATCGACGAGGAGCGCATCGTCTCCTCCACCGGCGCGCTGAAGCTGCCCAAGGTGCCCGGCAAGCTCGTCGTGGTGGGCGCGGGTGTCATCGGCCTGGAACTGGGCTCGGTGTGGCGCCGCCTCGGCGCGCAGGTCACCGTGGTGGAATTCCTCGACCGCATCCTGCCCGGCATGGATTCGGACGTGGCCAAGTCCTTCCAGCGCATCCTCGACAAGCAGGGCTTCACCTTCAAGCTCGGCACCAAGGTCACCGGCGTGGACACCAAGGGCAAGACCCTGAAGGTCTCGGTGGAGCCCGCCGCGGGCGGCGCGGCCGAGGTGCTGGAGGCGGACGTGGTGCTGGTCGCCATCGGCCGCATCCCCTTCACCGCCGGCCTCGGGCTGGAGGAGGCGGGTGTCGCCAAGGATGCGCGCGGCCGCGTGGTCACCGACCACCACTTCGCCACCAACGTGCCCGGCATCTACGCCATCGGCGACGTGATCGTCGGCCCCATGCTCGCCCACAAGGCCGAGGACGAGGGCGTGGCGCTGGCGGAGCAGCTGGCCGGCAAGGCGGGCCATGTGAACTATGACGTGATCCCCGGCGTGGTCTACACCTTCCCGGAGGTCGCTTCCGTCGGCAAGACCGAGGACGATCTGAAGGCGGCGGGCGTCGCCTACAAGGTCGGCAAGTTCCCCTTCACCGCCAACGGCCGCACCAAGGTGAACAACACCACGGACGGCTTCGTGAAGATCATCGCCGACGCCGCCACCGACAAGGTGCTCGGCGCCCACATCATCGGCCCCGAGGCCGGCGAGATGATCCACGAATGCGCGGTGCTGATGGAGTTCGGCGGCTCGTCGGAAGACCTCGCCCGCACCTGCCACGCCCATCCCACCCGCTCGGAAGCGGTGAAGGAAGCGGCCATGGCCGTGGAGAAGCGCGCCATCCACATGTGAGGGCGCGGCGGGCCCGTGAGCTTGCCTCAGGGGGCCCGCGTTCAGCCCGCGCGGCGCATGAGCGTGGCCAAGGAACAGAAAAGGCCGGCGGGGCATCCCGCCGGCCTTTTGCGTTCCGCGCATAAAAAAGCCCCGGCCCGAGGGCCGGGGAACGGAGGTTCCTTCCGGGAGGAAGCCGAGGCGCGCGCGCCGAAATCAGCCGCCCTTCTGGGTCACCGGATTGCTGGCGGTGGTGGTGGTGTCGCCGATGGAGGCGTTGGTCATGCCCGGGCACGCGAGCGCCGGGCCGGCGAGGACGCTCAGGGCGCACACGACGAAAGCGATCCGCTTCATCTTCCTCTCCTGCCTGTCACGTATCAACGCGCTGATTAGGCCAGAGAAAGGCCCGGCGGGAAAGCCCTCCGCCCGTACCGCACGATCACGAACATGCGCAGCTTGGCTGTCATGCCATCGGCCTCGGCCTTCGATCTAGGCTGTGCGGGCCACGCTCAGGCGCCGCGCGGGCTTGACCGAAGGCCCGTGAGTCAAGCGCACGGGCCTTTAGGGCAATAGTCCCTCAGCGCGAGGCGTCGTCCGGCTGGGCGAGGATCAGCGCCCAATAGACCTTGTATTTCGAATTGGGGGCGTTGGCCGTGGCGATACCCATGCGGGTCACGCCCGGCTCCAGCATGTTCTTGTTGTGCGAGGGGGAATCGCGCCAGCCGGAGAAGGCCTCGGCCAAAGTGTGGTAGCCGGCGCCCACATTCTCCACCGCCCGCTTCGCGTCATAGCCGGAGGCCTTGATGCGGGTGATGAAATTGCGCCCGCCCACCTCGTGGGAGAGGTTGTCCGCCTTGGCCATGGCGTTGGCCTGGTCCTGGGCGAGGCGGCTCAGCGTGTCGTCGATGGTCACCGCCGGCAGGCCGCGCGCGGTCCGGTAGTCGGAGAGGAGGGAGGCCGCGGCGGCGGCGTCCACCGGCTTACCGGTCTTGGCGAGGTTGATGTAGAAGGCCGGCTGGGTGTCGATCTGCTCGGTGGTGGCGCAGCCGGCGAGGACGGCGAGAAGCGCAAGGCCGGCACCGGCGAGGAGGGAGCGGCGGAGGATCTGTTCGCGCATGTCTCGGCTTCCGGCTGGCCTTTTCGGGCGGGCTTTCGGGGGGCGGCCCCCCGGCATTCCCCCTGTCTTGTGCGCCGGGAGGGTTGAGGAAGCGTTAGCGCGCCCGGCCCTCCCGGCCCCGGCCTATTGCAGCGGATCGGGCGGCGACGGCGGCGGGGGCACCATGTCGCGGGGGGCGCGGGCCAGCGCCGCCCAAGGCTGGGCCACCATGCCCACATGCGCCTTGCGGAAGCGCGAGAGCACCTGGAAGTGCAGGTCGCTCTTCACGGTCAGCGCATAGTCCACGTTGGCCACCACGCAGCGCAGCTCGAACACGATGCCCGCGTCGGCGAACTTCATCAGGAACACGCGCGGCGGCGGCGTCTGGAGCACCTGCGGATGGTCGCAGGCGCAGCCGACCAGGATGTCGCGCACCTCCTCCGGGTCGCTGTCATAGGAGACGGTGACGGCGACGATGATGCGGCCGGTGGTGTTGGAGTGCGTCCAGTTCTTCACCATGCCGGTGATGAGGTCGGCATTGGGGACGATCACCGTGGCGCGCTCGAAGGTCTCGATCTCCGTGGAACGCACCGAGATGCGTCGCACATAGCCTTCCTCGCCCTTCACGTTGATGGTGTCGCCCACCCGGATCGGTCGCTCGGCGAGCAGGATCAGGCCGGAGACGAAGTTCGACACCACCGACTGAAGGCCGAAACCGATACCGACCGAGAGGGCACCGGCGACCAGCGCGATGTTCTCGAGGTTCAGCCCCAGCTGCCCCATGGCGACCATCACGGCGATGATGGTGCCCACATAGCCGACGATGGTGGAGATGGAGGATTGCAGCGAGGGCTCCAGCCCGGTGCGCGGCAGCAGCGCGCTCGACACCCATTTCTGCAGCCCGCGCGCCGCCGCGAGGCTGACGAGCAGCAGCAGCACGGCATAGACCACGCTCCACAGCGTGATGGTGGCGTTGCCGATGCGCACGCCGAAGGAGACGCGCTCCACCGTCTCCATCATGTCGGCGGTGGAGGTGCCCCAGCTGCCGACGATGAGGAAGGCGGCGACGACAAAGAGCTGGAGCTTGAGCAGGCCGGAGGCGATGACGCCGATCAGCTCCACCCGCTCCGGCTTCAGGCCCAGCATGCTGGAGATCATCCGCGCGCGATGGGTCTCGGCCGAAAGCCCCTCGCCGAAGAAGGCATCGATGAGGGCGTAGAGCAGATAGAGCACGCCGAGCACGGCGGCGGCGATGACCATGCGCGCGGCGACGAAGGCCGCGAAGCTGATGTAGCCGGCCACCAGCGCCCCGAGGAGCGCGAACACCGCCACCCACACGAACAGGCGGATGTAGCGCGGCGGTGCCGGTGCCGGGCCGGTGGCGGCGATGGCCGCGGCGTCGGTGGTCGCCGAGTCCTTCGTCGTATCCGCATCGGCCTCCGCGCGGGCGGCGCCGACAAGGAAGCGCGAGATGAAGCCGGCGATGAGCAGCGACATGATCGCGCTCGTCACCACCGTCAGTCCCACGGGCGCGAACAGCACCCGGTGCAGGGCGTTGAGCGCGGCGGCGATGGCCAGCGTCCACACGGTGAAGGAGAAATAGCGGAAGGTGAGGGCGGCAGCGCCGTCCGAGAGCGGCGGCAGGCGGCGCCACGGCTCGTTCGGCGCCAGGAAGGCGCGGCCCACGGCGTTGCCGATGGCCTTGATGAAGATGGCGATGAGGATGCCCTGCACCAGCTCCTCGGCGCGGGGCGGAATGATCTCGAAGGCGCCGATGAAGGCGATGGCGGCCATGGCCGCGGCCGGCGCGACCGTGGCGTTGAGGAACAGGACCTTCATCGCCTCGCGCGCCGCGCGCAGGCGGGTGAAGCTCTCGCCCTCGGCCGGCGCGGGGGTGCGCAGGCGCTTGCGCAGCAGGCGTCCGCCCGCCACCACGGCCGCCATGATGGCAAGGCCGCCGATGACGATGCCGATGACGGCCAGCGGCGACAGGCGCCGCACCGAATAGGCGCGCCAGTCGTTGCCGAAGTAGCGCAGGGCGCGGAACTCGGAATTCAGCGCGTTGAAGGCGTTGGTCCACAGGTCCGGATCGAGGACGGAATCCACCCGCTCGAACAGCTGGCCGGTGAACAAGGCGCGGCGGCGCGAGCTGATGCGGTCGGAAATCTGGTCGCCGCGCAGCACCAGCGCGCGGTTCTGCTTCAGGACGGCGCCGAGTTCGGCGGAGATCTTGGTGAGCCGCTCGCGGTCGGCGGCGACGGTCGGCTCCTCGGTGGCGCCCTCGGCGGGCTTGGGGCCGAGGCCGCTGAGCCGGCTCTCCGCGTCGGCGACGCGGGGGGCGATCTGGTCGGAAACGGCGGCGAGGTCCTTGCGGGCCGGATCGAGGCGCTGGCGCAATTCGTCGAGGTCGCCGGGGCGCAGGCCCTCCACCGCGAGGGCGGCGTCGATGGAATCGAGGGCGGAGCGGGCCGCCTCCATCTTCTCGCGGGCGGCGACGATGGTCGGATCGGGCGGCACCGGGGCGGGCTTGGCCACCGGCTGCGTCGGCGTGGCATCGCCGGCGGCAGGCGCGGGGGTGCCGGCGGCGGCGGGGGGCGCG